>NZ_AP024154.1:1386666-1717083 GCF_015533855.1 Echinicola sp. 20G
CTTTTAAAAGTAACCTTGGCGCTTTCTTCCATACGATGGCTTTGGAGGCTGATATAGTTTTTGATTTGCTCCAATTCTGTGGATAAAAGCACTTTCTCCTTGTTAGAATTATAGATTACATAGCGGAGCAGGTCAGATAGTTTGATGATTACCTCAGGGGTTTCATCCGACTTTTTTAAAGCCAAAGTATAAAGCACATTGAGCGTATTGAAAAGGAAATGAGGGTTTACCTGTGCCCTCAAGGCTTTAAGTTCTATGTCCACTTTTTCTTTCTCAATTTCTGCTAGTTTTTGCTTGGATTCTACCAACTGAAACCACTCCTTGGACAGTTTTAACAATGATGATGCTACCAAAAAAGCAGCAAAAAACTTGGTCAGATCCCATAAGGTATAATAGGATATGAAATAGTAGCCAGGCAGCAAGTAGTCAATCAAATAGCTGAAAAGAATTGAATTGAAGGCTACTCCAATGGCTAAGGTGACAAGCAAAGCGATTAAATAGTAGAAATACTTTTTAGGACGTAATAGTCGGGGAATCCAACCGCTGAGATTTATGTAGACAGGAATAGCTAAGGTCACCATAAAGATGAATGTGTAGATCCTATCAACAGGAAATATCTGGCTGTTATTCGCAAAGATATTGACCAGAACAAAATAAGTTAGCACCCAAAAGAGCAGGTGGTTAATCAAGCTATTTTGAGATGCTAGAGTTAATTTCTTAATAACTGATTGATTCACTATCCTTTACGTTTAAGAATGGATTTGTCTTCATATAATTCACTTTCGTTCCCATATTTCAGTACAAATTTTTGTAATTCCTTTGGAGAGGCGGTCAGTATTATTTCTCCTGATACGTTCTCGTTGGAGATTTTCACTCGGTTTTGTTTGATCATTTTTTTAATAAAGTCTCCATCAAAAAGTTGAATGATAAGTTGATTTTCTTCGAAACTTACTTTAGCAAAGGTATGAACTGGGTATAAATGCATTAGTCCAAAGAAATTTTTAAATTCCAAGTCTGCGTATTCATGCGGATGGAAATCTAAATAGGTCGAATTACCAACCTTTACCAAGAACAGGTTAAAAATTACAGTTTCCCCATCTTCGGTATGTTCTAGGCGGTATAATTTATCTGCATTATCGGGTAAAGAGCCTTTGGATTGATTAGGGTCAAATTTGCTTATTTTTAAACTAGCGTTATTATCGCTTTCTTTAATCCCCTCCCAAACTCCTTCTAATCTCTTATCTACTATTAATTCATTTTTTGTGTATAAAGGATGGAGGCTAGGAACAACACAACTACTGACCAAAGCCAATATAATCAAGGAGAGCAGAGAAATTCTTTTTAGCGTTTTCATGATCATTGAAGTTAAGATGAATAATGTTTTGAAGGTAAGTGGAAGGAAAAAATCCAGAAAATTATTTCGATGAACAGGGTCGCATAGCCGTCAAACAAGATTAAACCTGCAAGACCACAAGGAATTATTTACGCTTGAAGCCCTTAATGAATGGTGTTGCTTACTTAAATTTTAGTAAATTAATCCACTACTTCAATAACCTTAAATCAAAAATAATCATGGAAAACTCAGTTAAAATCCCACTTTGGTTCTGGATCGTCTCCACAGTGATGTTGCTTTGGAACTTGATGGGAGTAGGATCATTTTTTATGCATGTGGGCATGTCTGAAGAGGCTTTGGCTGCATTGTCAGAAGCGGAGCAGGAACTTTACGCTTCCTATCCGATGTGGACTACTGTTGCTTTTGCCGCCGCAGTGTTTGGTGGGGCATTGGGTTGTATTGGATTGTTGCTTAGAAAGAAGTGGGCCAAGATGGTACTGATTATTTCGCTGATAGGTGTCATCATTCAAATGTTCCATAGCTTGGTCATTGCCAAAGCTACTGATGTGTATGGTCCTGGTGCAGTAGTGATGCCGATCATGGTCATTGTCATAGCCATCTTCTTGGTTTGGCTGGCCAACTACAGCATCAAGAAACACTGGCTTACTTGATCCACCAACCGAATTCTATTTTCAACGTTATAAAAAACTATGGAATTAAGCATCGCAAAGAAGTTTTTATTGTTAGCTCAGCACCCTGAAAAAGCCAGGATGCTGATTTCGGGTGTACACATTCAATATGGTCTGGCTGGAGCCTTACTGCTTCAAATGTCATTGGAAGATAAAATAGAGGTTTCCGGTGAGGATATTTTGACGGTGAAAAGGGGAGCAAGTTTTAATGATCCATTGTTGGAGGAGGTAGCCCAAATGATCCAAAAAAGTAAAAAGCCAAGAAAAATGAGGTATTGGATCCAAAAGGTGGGCCCAAAGGCATTAAAGTGGAGGCATCAATTCTATGACCAAATGGCCCAAGAAAGGCTTATCAGAGTGGAAAAGAAAAAGTTTTTGGGCTTGATTCCCTATACCCTTACTTATTTGGTAAACAGCCAAATCAGGAATAAAATGATCCAAGAACTTAAAAGCGATGTTTTTAGGAAAAAGGATATCATTCCTGAAAATATGGCTGTCCTTGGTCTGATTGAAGCTTGCAAGATGCACAATGTACTGAGCAAGGAAAAGAGCCAACTGAAAAGCATCAAAAAGGATCTTAAGCAATTGGTGAAGGAGAGCCCGATCTCCGCTACTGTCGATCAAACGATCAGGCAGGTTCAGGCTGCTATCATCAGCACCATTGTGGCCACCACCGTTGCAACGAATGTGGCCACATCATCTGGTTAGTGAAGTATTGGACCAATCAAGTAACAAGATAAAGGGCTTCTCATTTGAGATGCCCTTCACTTATTTAACTGAAAGAATCTTCCTAAATAAATGAATAGAAGAAGTTTTTTGATCAGCAGTGGCCTATTGGCAGGTGGACTAGCTTCGGGTGTTTATGCTTGGCAAGTAGAGCCTTTTTGGTTGGAATTTGTCCAGAGAAAAATGCCTATTAAGCATCTTCCCTCTGGATTGGAGGGAAAGACTTTGATGCAGATTAGTGATGTGCATGTGGGTAACAATTTTGATTATCAGTACATTATTGAAGCCTTTAAAGAGGCCAAAACCTATCAGCCTGATATTGTGGTTTACACCGGTGATTATGTCAGCTATGAAAATGAGGAACAGCTTTCCCAGATGAAAGAAGTTTTCCAATATGCGGTCAAAGGTAAACTAGGAACTATTGGCATACTTGGCAATCATGATTATGGGCATAAATGGGCCCAAGAGGAAGTTGCTCAGCAAATCATTGGTATTCTGAAAGAACATGATATTCCGATTCTTAGAAATGAGGCAAAGAAACTGGCAGGCTTGAATATAATAGGTATTGACGATTACTGGGCGATCAATTTCAAGCCAGAAGAACTCCATTCAGAATTTGCCAAAGAAGACGCTAGCATTGTGCTTTGTCATAATCCTGATGTATGTGATTTGGATGTATGGAATGGCTATCAAGGTTGGATTCTCTCTGGCCATACCCATGGAGGTCAGTGCAAGCCTCCTTTTTTGCCCCCTCCTATTTTACCTGTCAAAAACAAGCGCTATAATGCTGGGGAAATAGATTTGGAGGACGGAAGGAAGCTGTATATCAATCGGGCTTTAGGCCATTACTTTCAAGTCAGGTTCAATGTAAGACCTGAAATTACTTTGTTTCAGTTGGAAGCCGTGAGCTAAACAATTTTATGTTGAATAGGTATATTAACTGTTCAATTTCAATTTTATGAAAATCCTATTAGTATCCATTGGTACCCGAGGTGATATGGAGCCGTTTTTAGCTATTGGGCAGATGCTTAAGCAAAAGGGGCATGAAGTGGTGGCTGTTTTTCCCGGTCAATTTGAAGGCCTTGCTTTGGACGCTGGTTTGGAATTCCGATCCTTGGGAAATGAATTTTTGGATTTGCTGGAAAGCAAAGAGGGGAAGTTGGCTTTAGGTGGTGGAGGGTCATTATGGAAAAAAATCCCTGCCTTTTTCCGTTTGACCTTGAAGTACACCCGCATCAACAAGCAATTGATCATGCGGCAATATGAAACGGTTAAGGCCGAAGGACCTGACAGGATTCTTAGGCATGCAAAGGCGGTATATCCTGTACTTTGGGAATTGGAAAATCCAGAGAAAACGGTGTTGATAAGTCCAGTGCCCTATATTGTGCACACCGTAAAAGATCGGGCGCATATCGCATTTTCGGGAAGCTACGGGAAAGTTATCAACAAACTAACGTATTGGATTGCATTGGCCGGTTTGATTCAAACGATCAAGAAGAGCGCTAAGTGGATCCATAAGCGATACAGTACCCAAGCAGTAAGATCAGCTGTCCTATCTACCAAAACCGTTTACACCATTTCGCCACAACTTTTCTCCAGACCTGATTATTGGTCAGCTTATGTGAAAGTACTGGGGTACCAAGAGCGAAAGGGCAATGTCAATGGGAATATAGATAAGGGCTTGGAAGCTTTTATAGCAAAACATGAAAAGTTACTTTTTGTAACTTTTGGTAGCATGACCAACCCAGATTCTGAGGGGAAAACCAAGGTGCTGTTGGAAGTTATCCACCATTTGAAAATCCCAACAGTTATCAACACAGCTGCTGGAGGATTACTAAAGCCTGAGCAATATGATCCGAATTTGGTTTGCTTTATCACGCAAGTGCCTTATGATTATATCCTTCCAAAAATGTACGCCATGGTCCATCACGGTGGTTCCGGGACGACCCACTTGTCCTTGAAGCATGGGTGTGCCTCCATGATCGTTCCACATATTATCGACCAATACATGTGGAATGAGGTTTTGAATAATGTGGGAGTTGGTCCAAAAGGGATGGAGATAGGTAAGTTTAAGACCAAGTATTTGTTGCCCAAACTGAAGGACTTGTGGGAAAATGAAGCCTATAAAGCCAAAGCAAAGGAAATTGCCATTAAAATGGAGCAGGAAAACTTCGGGGAAGAAATATGTCGTTTTATTTTAAGTGATTAAATACTGGCAAACAAAAAGCAATTTTTTTGGTGATAAATAATTGAAATAAGGTATTATTGAGAACAAAAACGTGTATCAACGGATACTTTTTATCCTGTAGTCAATTTGTTTTATCTATTAACTCCACCGACTAAAAATGACAAATGAAGAAAAGCAGGCCGCTGAAAAGAATATCAGATGGGCTTGGATTTGTGGAATAATTTCAGCTGTTGTAACGCTAATTGTTGGAATCTTAGGGCACTATATTGACGATTTTCGCTACCATTATGATTATGATCTATGGTCGATATTGGATGTATTATTGATTGGAGGGCTGACCTATGGGATTTTTAAGAAAAACAGGTATTCCGCATTATGTATGTTGATTTACTTTGTGGGCTCCAAATTGCTGAACATAGTGGATTCTGGAAATACTTCTGGGTTGCTGTTAGCAGTAGGTTTTGGAGTCGTCTATTACCGGGCAACTGTTTCCTGTTTTAGGTTGCACAAGGATGCTGTTGAGCAAGGAGAAATGGAACCTACATCAACAAAGAGAGGAGCCGCATTTTATGTAGGAATGTCAATAGCAGGTTTCTTGGGCTTGTGTTTGGTTATTTTAATGGTTCTTGGGCTTATGTCTCCAGAGATAGAGGTAATTCCAGGAAGACAGGTGGATAAGGAATATGTGAATTTTTTGAGAACGGAAGGTTTGTTGGAAGGTCTGGAGGAGATGCATTATTGGTACTCGGATGGTTTTACTGACTTTAAAGAAGGCTTTTACTTTTTTAGCGACCAAAAGGTAGTTGTTTACAATGAGTCATGGTTCGAACCTGCGATAATCATTCCTTATGAGCAAATTTTGGACATTAGCTTTGAGCGAGATTCATCTTTTTTTGAAGATAGTATGATTACGTTGTATTTGGATGATGAATCTTCAGTCTATTTTCCGGTATCCAGTGAAAATGATGGGGATATAAAATACTATGCAAAACTTAGGGAAGTTTGGAATGAAAAAGTTGGACAGCATGAAGATTAACCAAAGACTTGGACTTCATTTGTTTTTATGGGCAGGGTTGGTTTTACTATCTCCCTATGCCCAAGCACAAATAGACCTTGCTGATTCAAGTGCGCAAGTAATCGGTTATTGGATGAATCAGGAGGTTCAGTCCTATGAAATAAGCTTGGAGACTTATACTGTTAATAAAGAGGATACATCCTCGATCCAGACGATTAAATACAAAGTGGATATCAGCGTCTTGGATTCCACTAGCAGCGATTATACCATCCAATGGGTATATAAAGATTATGAAGTCAATACCCAAAATCCGTTTTTAGACAAGATGGTTAAGATGGGAGAAAACCTAGTTGTAAAAGTTAGAACCAATGAGTTGGGAGTTTTACAGGAAGTCATTAATTGGAAGGAGATCAGGGAATTTATGTGGAATGCAGGTGATATGATAAAGGGAGAATTAGGTGCTGATCCAACTCTAAATAAGTTCATTGATCGATCTATGAAGACCTATAACAGTGAAGAAGCCATCAGGGCCAATACCATCCATGACATTTTGCAGTTCTATACCTTACATGGGGCAAAGTACCCTCTTGGTGAGCAGCTTTCGGGAGTGATACAAGTGAGAAACAATGCAGGTGGGGACCCTATTGATACTAATATTTGGGTTTCCCTGGATGAAATTAATGTAGAGGATGATTATGCCGTCTTTAGTGTGCAGCAGTCTATAGACCCAGAGAAGTTGACCGATGCCACATATGAATTTCTTAAGCAAAGCGGAACCTTAGGAGCTAATTTACCGCGTCGAGAAGCCTTTCCTGGCTTGACCAGTGATACTTGGATTTATGCTGTCATTCATGGCAGCTCTGGCTGGCCAATTTACAGTGAACAGCTGAAAGAAGTGAGTAGTGTGGAAGGCACTATTAGAGTGGAGGAAAGAGTAATTTCATATCTTGATCAAGAGGATGAACAAAATTGATTTCAAGTCACCAATTGGGATTTTGAGGAAGGGCTCAGGGATAGCTGTTATTATTGTATTTTTTATGGTTAGGGATAATGCAAACATGCTGCTAACCACTTTGATGTTTTGTGCCTTTTTTACCTTTTTGGACAAGTCCAAACATTTCCAATCTAACCCTTTAAAATGGGCTTCTGCTTTATACTTTGCTTTACCAATATTAGCTATGGTATACTTCCTTGCTGTTGGAGAAAAAATCAGTTGGCTGAAAGGTGCAGCCTTGGTATAAGTAGTCCCCATTGACAATCTGTTTTTTGAGCGATCAAGTCTGAATAGGGAAGAAAGGTATTTTGATGTATCCCAAAAGGCTCAGACACTAAAATTTGTGGGGGTTTAAAAATATTTGACCAAATATCGGAGTGTTTTCCTTTCAAATCCTTATTTTCATAAAAACCGTATATTTGCAGGATAGTTAATCCCTCCTGACTTAGTGTTTATGAAAAGTGGCATTACGCATCTGGTTGATTTATGGAAAGAAGGGTATTCCAACCACATTGAAAAGTACCAACCCTACCAAGCAATAGAGCAACTAAAGCATGTGGCGGCATTGTTCAGCCCTGGTGAATTTTATTATTTTATTTTGAACATGTACAATTTGGAATTGGAATATGTTCACCCTGGAGTTAGTAAGTTTATTGATGTAAACCCTGGAGACACCAAAATCGAAGAGCTTCTGACGACGGTTGTTCCTGATGATATGGCATCTGTTCAGGAAAAGGAATTGCTGCTGAGGGAATTTATGGACAATATTGTCGACCCCAAGCAACTGCCTTTTTATAAAATGATGTACATGTACCGAATGAGGGATCGGAATGGTAAATTCCGTACCATGCTTTTACAGGTAAATGTACTTTCTGTGTCTGAAAATGGAAAAGTGGAACACATTCTCAGTGTGCATACGGATATTTCCTATATGGGGGTAAGCAAGACAGACAAGGTTTCTTTTATCAGCTTGAATGAAGGGAAGTCTTACTATAACATCGACCCGAAGACTGATCCATTTCGACAAGAAAATGACGAGGAAAGTGGCCGCTGTATTAGCGAGTTACTTACCAAAAGGGAGCTGGAGGTGATTCAACTTTCTTCCAAGGGATTAAATGTCAGTAAAATGGCGGTCGAGCTGAATATTTCTGAATACACAGTTAGAACCCACCGGAAAAATATGCTGAAGAAAACGGAATTTTCCAACATACCTGAGCTGGTCTCGCATTGTGTGATGGAGGGCTTGATCTAATTAGCAAAGATTTGTTCTAAATGATCAGTTGAGGTACTTGATGGGGTGATAAAACAAGAATTTATTTGTATCATTATTTTTTGACCCAAACACCTCATTATCATGGAGAAAATCATGAGCTTCCTCAAAAGGAAAAAGTATGAGATTTTACTTTTAGCGCTTGTCCAACATTTGTATACTGCAATTTTTTTTAAAGACCTGGTTTTCTATATGCAGTATATTTGGCCGATTAATACCATGCTTTTAGGCCTGGCCAGTGTTGGGGTATTTATTGAAAAGGGGAAGTGGAAGATCATCATCAGGAACATCTTACTAATCATTGTAATTTTATTGCCCGTATGTCATTCTCTGTTTAGGGATTCACAATTTTTTATTGAGTTGCTGTCCCTAACTTACATGGCATTTTTTGCATTGATTTTTTGGGAGGTCATTAAGTTTCTAATCAAACCAAGTTATGTCAATGCAGACATCATTTTTGCGGCTGCTTGTGGGTATTTTATGTTGATTGAGATCAGTGTATTTGTCCTGCAATTTGAGTTTTACAAGAATACTGGATCAATAGCTAACTTAAATACTTCAACATTGGCAGATACGTATCTTGATTTGGTTTATTTGGCTTCCATTATTCAAACTACTATTGGGTTTGGTGACATTACGCCATCCATTCATGTCACTAAGTTGACCACTTCATTTTTAGGTGTAATCAGTCAGTTTTACAATGTGGTGTTGGTGGGTATCCTGATCAGTAAATATTCGACCTACAGGAAAAATTAATGACTTGCTTCATTCTAGAATGAAGCAAGTCATGGAAGTTACTGTTTACCCAAATAAACATATTCCTTCCCTTCTTTTGTAATGATCATTTTCGATTTGCTTAATGAGGTGATAGTCCCATAGATATAAAAATCACTATTTTGGCTCATGATTAGATAGTACCTACCTTCGGGAGTGGAGGAGTTTTCCCATTGGTTCGTCACTCCCCAGTAATCATAATTAAAGGAATTTGGATGATTATTTTTATTGGTGTATTTAATAGCGGTGGAATCAGATTTAAAAGTAAAACTTTCATAATAAGTGTCCCCAGATCCTGGTTCTGCCATCCAATCCAATTCCCAAGGACCATTTTTTATTAATATATCATTTGGTTCAAGATAGTTAATCGATCCACTGAATTGACTTGATACCTGATTTCCAAACCCATCCTCATATACTAAGGAAAACTGAAATGATTGGTCTTCTACTTCAGTTGTGCTGAAGGTTACAAAAAACTTTTCGGGATTTCCTGTTAGATCACTTACCTTGACTTTATTATTCTCGGAAATGGAAATGGAGAGACTTTCTAGGTCATCTACAAACCTACTTTCAGTTTTAGTATTAAAATCTGGAAGACCTAAGCTAGGAAACTTTGTGATTAACTGTTTATAGAGATTTATAAATTCACCAATAACAGGAATGCTAAGGTTGGTGTCTCCCTCGCTTAATGTTCGAAAATTTATTTTTATGGCAAAAGCCACTTTTTCATTATTATTAAAATTGAGGGGATCTGTATTTAGCCTGAAATTTGAAATGGCTCCATCTGTATAATTGAAGGTACTTTCCGCTAAATCGTTTTGAGCAAAATACGCCATATTTAGCAAATCTGAAACAGCGGTTTTTACTTTGTTCATTAGAAAGGACTTTTCACCTGTGATAAGGCTAAGGCCAATATCTAAAGCCCCAACTACTCCAATTCCCACTGCTGCACCTGCTGAGCTTTGTACTACAGCCAAGGCCCCTATCGTATATATGGTTACTTTTTTCATTTGTGTGAACCGACATGCTGCATTGCAGTCACCCATGAATCTATTATTGGGATTGCTATTTCCAGTCAGGTCATCATAGATTTCCAACTCTGTTTTTAGATGCGTAAGTTGTGCGGAGTTTGCTTGGATGAAAGCTGCGGCTTGTTGTTTTTCTTCTGTGGTTAGTTGATCAAAATCAGCTTTGGCTTTTTCTAAACCACTTTTGTCCAAGTCATTATAGTAGGCATTTTCCCCCAAATAATCTGATAAGTAGTTTTCGACATAACTTTCTGGATTGTCAATGGATGCAGCACCGATGATATTAATTTTGGATGAAAAAGCTATTCCCTCTGTGGTAAAAGAAATATCCTGATTACCAAAATTTACATCCACGGGAACCATAAATATCAATTCATTGCTACCAGTTCTTTGGAGGTTAATGGGGATACCTCCTAAAGTGCCTGCAATGGAAGAAGCTGAAATCGGAGTTTCTGTGGTTATGGTAATCATTTGAAGGGGATAAACTTCAGAAGCATTTAGCTTGATTTTGTTGCTAGTGGACGAGGGTGATTGATCCTCTTCTCCCCCACAGGAAAACACGAATAATAGCAGAATTATTGGAAATAATTTAATGTAGAAATTTTTCATTTTGATAGAGTAGGTTTTATAATAAAAAAATGTGCTGTGTAAGACGGCTAAAGTTAGTTTCTAACAGCACTACTTCCAATACTCCAAAAAGTGTATTTTGATTTGAAATGCGCTATATAGTAAATCAAACATCAAATTAGTGATATTTATGAACTTATCACTCAAAGGTGTTTTATGCTTTGATCTCTTCAGGTCTAATTCTTTGAAACTTGCATCGAAGATTATTTACTATTAAACTCAATGTCTAGGCAAGAATGTTTGCCCATCTATTTAAGACCTAAGATTTATGTATTATTGTAGGATGTATTTAAAAAATAAACTCCCCTATACAATGAATAAATTTTGTGCACTGTTGCTTGGTTTGCTATTGATAGCCAACATGCTATATGCCCAAGAGAAATCTCCTTATGTTATTTATAATGGCAAAGGCAAGAAAGTCAGTTATAAAAAGATGTTGAAGGAGTTGGAAAAGGCTGACATCATACTCTTTGGTGAAGAACATAATTCGGCTATTGCCCATTGGCTCCAGTATGAAGTCAGTAAGGATTTGGGGCAGTCCAGAGAGTTGATTTTGGGAGCGGAGATGTTTGAGGCGGATAACCAAAAGCCATTGGATGATTATTTGTCCGATCAAATAGACCAAAAAGGCTTGGATACCTTGGCGAGACTTTGGAATAACTATAAGACAGACTATGCCCCTTTGGTGAATTTAGCCAAAGAAAGCAATATCCCTTTTATTGCGACTAATGTCCCCAGAAGGTTTGCCAGTAAAGTTTACAAGGAGGGCGGTTTTGAAGCCTTGGAAAAATTATCCCATGAGGAAAAGGACTGGGTAGCTCCTCTTCCTATTGCATTTGATGCAGAATTGCCAGGGTACCAAAATATGCTGACGATGATGGGGGATCATGGCAGTGTGGATATGGTCAAGGCACAGGCGATCAAAGATGCCACCATGGCCTACTTTATTTCTAAAAACTATCAGCGAGGTAAACTGTTTATACATTACAATGGAGCTTATCACTCCAATAATTACGAAGGAATTCTCTGGTACTTGAAAAAAGATGATGCATCGAGGGTGTATAAAACCATTTCAACAGTTACGCAAAAAGACATTTTTGAGTTGGAGGATGAGTACGAACGTTTGGCTGATTTCATCATTTGTGTAGATGAAGACATGACCAAGACCTATTGATGGGTTCTTTGGATTTTAACCTATGATGAATGGGATTTCAAATATTAACTGTATTTTTATTTTAGGTATTGTGCTTATTTTAAGCAAACAAGCTAATGTTTTGCAGAAATGTTAATCATTGACAGATGAGGAAGTTTTTAGGGAGTATTTTGGTTTTAATAGGGATGACATTCGGTTTGTCTTATGGACAGACTGATAGTTTAAGCCGGTCAAGGGATTCTATCAATGCTTTGACTTTGGAATCCTATGAGTCTAAGATTGCTGCTATTGAGCTGCAGCGAAAGTCTGACTCCATCCGCAGAGCTGAACTTGAAGCTCAATTGAATTCCCTCAAAACGACAGATAATCTCAAAAAAGAGGAGCTGCAGGCCCAGCTTAACGAAATAAGCAGCCGGGAATCAGCCAGATTGGCACAGAAAAGAGAACAAATAGATTCTTTGCGTAAAAACACCGAAGGTTATCCTGTGTTTGGCGTAAATCGTGATACACTTTTTTTTATTTACACTAAGATTGGAGCATCCAGACCTAAGGAACGTGCAGCGAAAATTACTGAGAAGATTCAGAACTTATATGATGATGATTACTTGGAGCTCGATAACATCAAGGTGGTGGCGGTGGATAATCTGGCGGATATTGTTTACGAGGAAACCATTCTAATGAGTGTTTCTGAAATGGATGGACTTTGGAACGATACTACCATTCATGGATTGGCAGAAAATTATGCCACGATTATCAAGGAATCCATTGTTCAGGCCAAGAAAGACAATAGTTTTATCTCTATACTTATCAGAATTGCCTTGGTGGCTTTGGCCATTGGTGGCACTTGGTTTTTGCTATGGGCTATCGGAAAAGGACATAGGACGGCATTGAAGTTTATTGCTAATCGAAAAGATAAATGGCTGAAAGATCTTTCTTATAAAGACTATACTTTTCTGTCAGCTTATCAGGAATTGAAAATTATCATTTTTGCAAGTAGACTGATCAAGTGGATCATTTATGTACTTGTTTTGTACATCGCTATGCCTTTGGTATTCAGTATTTTTCCTTTTACCAGAGGTTGGTCGGTTCAACTTTTTGATTTAATCTGGTCTCCTTTCAAGTCTATTTTTATATCTGTTTATGAGTTTTTACCGGATCTCTTTAGCATTTTAGCCATCTATTTGGTCATGCGCTATGTGATCAGGTTTGTCAAATATATATTTGAAGAGATCCAACATGAGAAGTTGGTCATCACTGGTTTTCATGCAGATTGGGCCAAGCCAACTTATAACATTGTCAAGTTTCTGCTCTATGCATTTATGTTGGTGATCATTTTTCCACATTTGCCAGGCTCGGACTCTGATGCCTTTAAAGGGGTATCCGTTTTTATTGGGATTCTTTTTTCGTTGGGTTCTTCATCAGCCATTTCCAATATGATTGCAGGCTTGGTCATTACCTATATGCGGCCTTTTAAAATTGGAGATCGTATCCGACTTGGAGAAACAAGTGGTGATGTAGTTGAAAAAACCCTGTTGGTCACCCGGCTTAGAACCATCAAAAATGAAGAAATCACCATTCCCAATTCAGCCATTCTCACTGGAAATACCATTAATTATAGCTCTTATTCCAAAAATGAAGGTTTGATTATCCACACTACGGTTACCATCGGTTATGATGTACCTTGGCAAAAGATGTATGATACTTTGATTGAGGCGGCACTAAGGACAGATATGATTATGAAAGAGCCCAAGCCTTTTGTTTTACAGACCAGTTTGGATGATTTCTATGTGGCCTACCAAATCAATGCGCACACCCAAGAAGCCAGTAGGCAAGCACTAATCTATAGTAACCTTCACCAAAACATCCAAGATGTTTGTAACGAAAATGGGATTGAAATCCTTTCCCCGCACTACCGCGCTGCCAGAGATGGAAATACGACTACTATTCCTGCTGATTACTTACCGGAGGATTATCAGGCTCCATCTTTTAATGTGAAAATGGATAAAGTGGATAAAGACAAAAAAAATAAAGAATAAGTTTATAAACCTGCAGATTAAGATTAGAAAGCCATACTTGCCAATCCTATTTCCCATTATGACCAAAGCCACACCATCACTTTTATTGTTACTTTTTTTAATAGCTGCCTGTGTCAGTAAGCCTTATCAAAAAGTGGGAGATTACTCCTACGTCCAAAGCGCCAATAGGCAGCATAAAGGTTGGAAGCTGATCTGGCAGGATGAATTTGA
Organism: Echinicola sp. 20G; assembly: GCF_015533855.1. GTDB lineage: Bacteria > Bacteroidota > Bacteroidia > Cytophagales > Cyclobacteriaceae > Echinicola. Next base: position 1,400,710 of record NZ_AP024154.1, read on the forward strand.
AAGTAACGAACTGGATACCAGCAAATGGACAAAAATTCCCCCCAACCAAGCAGATTGGGGAAATTACATGACTATAGATGATCGGTGTTATGCCATCGAAGATGGGAAAATCTATTTGAAAGGTATCCAGAATAATGATTTAAAAAGTGATGAGAGACCTTTCCTGACTGGTGGTATTTACACCAAAGGAAAGTTTGCCTTTCAATACGGAAAGATAGAAATCCATGCCAAGCTGGAGTCTGCACAAGGTGCTTGGCCAGCCATGTGGATGCTTTCCGAGCATAAGAAATATGGTAACTATCCCAAAAACGGAGAGATCGATATCATGGAGCATATCAATTTTGAGGATAAAGTCTATCAGACGACCCACTCCTACTATACCTTAGATCTCAAACAAACCCAAAACCCTCCCCATGGCGGAACCGCCAATTTTGATAAAGAAGCGTTCAACACCTTTGGTTTGGAATGGTCTCCGGATAAGTTGGTATTTACCCTTAATGGTAAGGAAACATTTGTCTATCCGAGAATAGAGAATGTGGATAAGTCCCAGTGGCCCTACGATCAACCTTTTTACCTTTTAATAGATATGCAATTAGAAGGTTCGTGGGTAGGAGAAGCAGATCCGGAAGATTTGCCTGTACAAATGATAGTGGATTGGGTGCGGGTTTATCAATAAAAAGCTAACCACAATATTGAAATTCCCGTACTAAGGTATCAGTGCCCTATTGTGAATTTGCAATGTGGATAAGTAAAACAAATCACCATAAATATCAAAAAAATGATGCTTAAACGTTTTGTATTGGCAGCAATGATGCTTTTCTCAGGCTTACAATTAAGTTTCGCCCAACAAAGTCTTGAAGTTCCAGCCGATCCTACAGCCATTTCCCCTTTGCTGATTGGGGAGAAAATCCCAAACAGCCAACTGAAAGATCCTGAAGGCAATAAAGTTGCTTTGCAAGAGATAGTTAGCAAGCAGCCTACCTTATTGATCTTTTATCGTGGAGGTTGGTGCCCTTACTGCAATAAGCACTTGGCCGAATTACAAACTATTGAGCAGGATATTTTGGACATGGGCTATCAAATAATAGCGATCAGTCCAGATGCGCCTGAGCAACTGAAAACCACTTTGGATAAAAACGACCTCACCTACAGTCTATACTCAGATAATGATCTAAAAGTAACGAAAGCTTTTGGTTTGGCTTTTCAAGCTCCTGACCGATATAAGGATATGCTCTTCAAAGCTTCCGATCAATTGAATCCGGGCATTATCCCTGTTCCGGCCGTCTTTGCCTTGGACCAGGAAGGTACGATACTGTTTGAATATATTAATCCAAATTACAATACCCGAATTAGTGGAGATCTGTTAAAGGCTGCGTTGGGAGCATTGTAACATCCTTAAAATAAAAATAAGCGGATCAGTGGGAATGTGGGATTTGAGTAAGTTGATAGTATATGCTTCCTTAATAACTTCTCATTTTTATTTAATGCTAAAAAGCCCAGAAAGTGTTTCTTACTGGGCTTTTTAGCATTAATGTTTTATCTATTCCTCTACCATCACTGCCTCTCGATGCTCCAGTCCCCATTTTACCATTGCATCGAGGACATTTTTTATTTTTTTTCCTGATGGAGTCAGTTGGTATTCCACGGTCACCGGAGTGGTGTCATGGACGGTCCTTTTGACAATGCTGTTCAGCTCCAGTTCTTTGAGTTCCTTGGAAAGCATCCTTGGTGTAATCTTTGGAATTTCCCTTTCGAGTTCTTTGAAGCGCTTGGTGCCATAGCATAGGGAGCCAATAATGGGCAATTTCCATTTGCCGCTGATGGCATTCATGGCCTCACGGACAGCGATAACGAATTCACCAGAACATAATTGAACTTTTTGATTTTCTACAATTGTTTCCATAGCCCAGTTAGTTGTTACTATACTTTTGTATACCGGTATACAAAAGTATAGTAGTTACTTTTGTATAGCAAATATAGCTAATTTTGGGATATCAAAAAATGAAACTTAAAGATTATGAGCTTAATAGAGAACCTAGAGTGGAGATATGCCACTAAGAAAATGAACGGCAATGTCGTTCCTCAAGAAAAAGTAGATTATATCCTTGAAGCAGCCCGATTGGCCCCTTCATCTTCAGGACTTCAGCCTTATCGGGTTTTGGTCATCACTGATCCGGAAATCAAGGAAAAGATCAAACCTATTGCTTGGGATCAAAGCCAAATTACAGATGCTTCGCATATTTTGGTGTTTGCTTCTTGGGACAAATACACCGAGGATAAAATCGTAGAAGTTTTCCAAAAGACCTTAGAAGAACGAGGGCTTCCAATGGACACCATGGATGCCTATAAGGAAAGGTTGTGGGGAATGTACAGCCAACTACCTGAAGCATGGCACGCCAACCATGCAGCCAAGCAGGCCTATATCGCCTTTGGGATGGCTATTGCCGCTGCTGCAGAGCAGAAAGTAGATGCCACGCCTATGGAAGGATTTGACAATGCCGCATTGGACAAGTTGTTGGGCCTTGAAGAGCATGGCCTCAAAAGTGCTGTGATTTTGCCTTTGGGTTACAGAGACGCATCTGAAGACTGGTTGGTCAAAATGAAAAAAGTAAGAACTGCCAAAGAAGAGTTCTTGTTAGAAACTGTTTAACGCAACGAAAGAAAAAATGAAAAAAGACAATATTATTTATTGGGTGACGACAGCAATTGTGGCTTTGATGATGCTTTTCAGCGCCTATAATTACTTTGCTGACCCTAATATGAAGGTGGGTTTTGAAGCCATGGGCTTCCCTGATTTCTTCCGCATAGAATTGGGAACTGCCAAAATCATCGGTGCATTGGTACTGTTGATTCCGGGTATTCCACAATTGTTGAAAACCGGAGCCTATGTGGGTTTTGTAATCGTGTTTATTTCGGCATTTATCACGCATTTGGCTTTGGGAGATGCCTTTTCAGCGGCAGTGATGCCATTGGTGTTTTTGGCTATTTTATTGGTTTCTTTCCGATTCCAGCAAAAACGATTGGCTACAGTCAATGAATAGACTGTAAATAAACAAACAACCATTTTGAGAAAGGCCACCTTATTGGGTGGCCTTTTTTATTGATCTGGTCAGTTTTATCCAAACATATAGTTTGAAGCATTGTCGAATTACTTATATTCCGTTTTTAACTTTTATAAAAGTCAAATAGCTCCAAACTGCTCATGAAAGACAGTCTTATTTTGGATCTTCCCAAATTATACGAGAAGATCGAGTCCAAATCCCAAGAAATTGGTTTTACCATGCCATCGGACCGATATATCGGTGCTTTATTAAAGACACTAATGCTGTCCAAACCAGGAGGAAATTTTCTGGAGCTGGGAACGGGCATTGGCTTATCGCTGTCCTGGATGATTGATGGGATGGATAAAAATGGCAAGCTGACGACTGTGGACAATGATTTTGCTTTGTGTGAAATTGTGCAGGGCTTTTTTGGTGCGGACAATCGGGTAAATATTGTTTGTATGGATGGAGCTGATTGGATCAAAAACCATCAAGGAAAACCATTTGACTTGATCTTTGCGGATGCCTGGCCAGGAAAATACAGCCAATTGGAGGAGACTTTGGCGATGGTCAAAGTGGGTGGTTTTTATGTAATCGATGATATGACTGCTCAGCCCAACTGGCCAGCAGGCCATCAGGAAAATGTGGATAAGTTGGTTTCTTACCTGGAGTCCCGGGAAGATTTTTCCATTTGCAAGATGAATTGGTCCACCGGAGTAATTGTGGCGAGCAGAAAGAGCTAGTGTGAACTAAAGTCCATTTATAGTACTATCAAAATTATCTAAATTGAACACCATATGAAATCCAACCCGTGGATTTTCGGTATTGTATTATTGTGTTTATTTACATATTGGGCTTGGTGTAATTATGAGCTACCCCTTTGGGGGAAATCTGTTGCAACAGAAGGCTTAATACTGGAAATAACAACAACAAATGGATATGGAGGAAGAGGTTATGGTTATAGTATCAATTATGCATTTTCCGCCGATGATTCCATTTATATCTCCAACACCAAATTGAATGGAGATTTAGGAAAAAGGGATGTGGGATCTAAAGTAGAAATCAGCTATAAGAAATCTAATCCTGCAGAAAATAAAGTTGTAAAGTATTTTGAACCCCAAACTTTAATGGAAAAAGAGGTATTTAGCCGAAGCAATAATGGCCATTTGTTTGTATTAAAGTTTCAAAATGGCATACTATGCCAATCAATAATGGAGGGGCATAATAGACTTATCGAAAAGTGGTTTGAGTATACAATTGTAAAAGACACAATCAAGGTTGAGCCGATATATGACAGTAAAATTGAAAAGCCTTTTACAGATCGGAAGTTTTTAAGATTAGAAGATGGAGGACACCAGTATTTGTTTGCTCCTGAGAGTAATAGGAAATACTATTAGGAAAATCAATCTCTTTTTTAAGGCTCTTTATTGGCAGGAATTTCACTGTTTCCGCTTCCTTCTCGTCCACCAACTTCAACAACCTCATAAACTATAAACCGGCTTGCTCCTCTCCATGGAAGTTTGCCCAAGTATTCACGGTAGCGAACTTCTACAAACTTGCCACTGGCCCTTTCCAGTTTTTCGGAAACCTCATCACCTTGCCCGCTGAAGCGGAATTCATTGCTTTGCAGGGCTCCTGCTGTGGGACTTTGGAATCCCTCTTGCACCAGTCTGCCTTCCCAAGTTTTGAAAACAAAGCCTTTTTTCTCGTAATAGTTGAGGGTGCCCCCTTTTACTCCTTGGGCAAAAACAAAGAAGAACCTCCAATAGATCACACCAGCAATAATTAATACTAGGGAAAAAATGGCAATTTTGACGTATTTATTCATGGTTAAAGGCTTTTTAAACAGGTTAGTGCTGACAATAAAATAATGAATATTAATTTCTGATTATTCGCCGAATAAAACAATAAATATCTTTTTGGATTTGCGAACTTCTCTATTGGAACACATTAAAAAATTAGTTGATACTGGAGTTTTCTTTTGATTATTTACTATTATTGATCTTAATTTTCGAAATGTTGTTTTTGTGCTCGATTTTTTCAAGCGTTGTAAAATTTTTAGGCATTGTTTAAAAGTGAGCCACAATGATGTATTGTAAACTTGGATAAGAAATGATGAAGAGATTTTTATTGCTTGCTTGGATTGTATTACTATTTGCGCCCGCTGCATGGTCACAAATTGAGTTTGATCAAATAGCTAATTTCGGGTCTAGAGGGATTTCAAACTTAGCTTTAGTACGGAAAGGTAATCATTTTGGTATGATTGATAATCAGGGCAATTTGGTTATTCCGGTAGAATATGAGAGCATTGGGCAATTTGGAGCGAATGGAGTTTCCGGCTTAGCCTTGGTCCGAAAAAGAAACTACTATGGCCTGATCGATACCCATGGCAAGTTGATCGTCCCTGTTGAGTATGAAAGTATTGGGAGGTTTGGAGCGAATGGAGTTTCCGGGTTTGCTTCGGTCCGAAAAAGAAACTACTATGGCCTGATCGATACCCATGGCAAGTTGATCGTCCCTGTTGAGTATGAAAGTATTGGGAGGTTTGGAGCGAATGGAGTTTCCGGGTTTGCTTCGGTCCGAAAAAGAAACTACTATGGCCTGATCGATACCCATGGCAAGTTGGTCGTCCCTGTTGAGTATGAAAGTATTGGGAGGTTTGGAGCGAATGGAGTTTCCGGGTTTGCTTCGGTCCGAAAAAGAAACTACTATGGCCTGATCGATACCCATGGCAAGTTGATCGTCCCTGTTGAGTATGAAAGTATTGGGAGGTTTGGAGCGAATGGAGTTTCCGGGTTTGCTTCGGTCCGAAAAAGAAACTACTATGGCCTGATCGATACCCATGGCAAGTTGGTCGTCCCTGTTGAGTATGAAAGTATTGGGAGGTTTGGAGCGAATGGAGTTTCCGGGTTTGCTTTGGTCCGAAAAAGAAATTACTATGGCCTGATCGATACCCATGGCAAGTTGATCGTCCCTGTTGAGTATGAAAGTATTGGGAGGTTTGGAGCGAATGGAGTTTCCGGGTTTGCTTCGGTCCGAAAAAGAAACAACTATGGCCTGATTGATACAAATGGAAAATTGATTGTCCCCATTGAATATGAAAGTATTGGCAACTATGGCGTTTACAATCCGAAATGGGCGTTGGTGAAGAAAAATGACAAGTTTGGCTTTATCAATTTAGAAGGAGAGGTGGTAGTGCCCGTCAGGTATGATGATCCAAATGATGTGGAGTAATTAACTCTCATAAAGAGTCAATTGGCTTGGTTCATATAAGATAATCACCAACTATCCATGCATATAGTTTTAGGATTGATTTTAAACTTTTAATCCATCAAAAAATGCTAATTTGTTATTCCATAAAAGACACTTTACCATCAACCAACCCAAAATAGAATGAAAAATAGAAGAGAGTTTCTTATAAAATCAGCCTTAGGTGCAGCAGGATTGATTACTGCTCCATCATGGCTTCAGGGGGCACCGGCTTTGATCAAATCATATGGTAAACCCAATTCCCTGATCAATGGGGTGCAAATAGGCTGCATCACCTATTCATTCCGGTCAATGCCCGAGCAAAGTGCAGAGGCTACCTTAAAATATGTGACAGATGCGGGCATCAGTGCCATCGAATTGATGGGTGATCCTGCTGAGCACTTTGCCGGAAAACCTCAATTAGATATGGACAGGGGCCGAATGTATCAGTTGGCAGGCAAGGCCCGAAAGGGAGAAAACATGACAGCTGAAGAAAAAGCGGAATTGGAGGAGATGAGAGCTGAAAGTGAAGCTTATGCAAAGGAAGTAGCGGAGTGGAGGGCCAAGGTGGACATGAAGAAGTTCGAGGAACTGCGAAAAATGTACAAAGCCGCTGGGGTCAGCATCTACGCCTTTAAGCCCAATGCTTTTGGAAAGAATAATACCGATGCAGAAGTGGCCTATGGAATGAAAGCGGCCAAAGCTTTAGGCGCCACCCATATTACCTTGGAGCATCCTTCAGATGAAGCCCAAACGCTGCGCTTGGGCAAACTGGGTGAAAAATACAAAATGACAGTAGGCTACCATGGTCATACCCAAGAGACATTTGACTTTTGGGATACGGCCATCGCCCAAAGCCCGAGAAACGGTTTGAACCTAGATGCAGGACATTATATTGCTGCAGGAAATACGGATTTGATTCCTTTGATCGAGAAGCAACATCAGCGCATCATGAGCATGCACACCAAAGACCGACAAACCAAAGCCAATGGGCAGGGGAATTTGCCTTGGGGAACCGGAGATACTCCCATTCCTCAATTGCTTACCATGATGAAGGAAAACAAATACAAATTTCCGGCTACCATAGAATTGGAATACAAAATTCCAGAGGGATCAGATGCGGTTAAAGAGGTGAGAAAGTGCCTTGAGTTTTGTGAAAGAGCCCTTTCTTGATATTCTCTGATACGATAAGATGAAATCCCGCCCTCTACTGGGCGGGATTTATTTTTACACTTTTATCCCATCCAACTTAAAAATATTGTAATAATTGTGGTATAAATAACTTGTATTTGTAGATTAGTGCCTCATTTATCCTTAATTCAAATATTTTTAAAGAAGGCGTTAGGTGATTTTTTAGAGTGATACTTATTACTGTTTCACTTTTTAATTGCTTAAGCAGAAGCGAGAATTTGTTTATCAACCATGGAAAATAAAGACCATATCAGTTTTGCTGTGCAAGAATTTCCACCCTTGCTCAACCGGATCAAGGCTGCGATGATAGATTTAATCATCATACTGATTATTTTCAGTCTATCTTCAATATTGATAGATGTATTGGGAGATCCCCCAAATTGGGTTCGTGGAATGATCTTTATTTTTTCTATTTATCTCTATGAGCCCATGATGCTCACTTTTTTTGGAGGGACACTAGGACATTTATTGTTAGGGCTCCGAATTAGAAGAATGGAAAATCAGCATGACAAATTGAATATTTTTCAGGCATCAGGAAGGTTTTTGGTCAAGTACCTTTTGAGCTGGATATCTTTTCTCACTGTGGCCACTAACAGTAAAAAGAGAGCCATACATGATTTGGCGAGTGGCTCGATAGTTTTGTACAAATAATCATCATTCAAATATCACAAATAATGAAGACACCAACTTGGGCCATTATCATTGGCATCTGCATGTTACTTTTTGGAGGATGCGGTATGATCGGCAGTACACAGGCAGTGTTTTTGCCGTCTGTATTGGAAATTCAACGCAACATGATGGATGGAATAACAAAAAGCCACGATATGATGTACGCCATGTCAGTTGACAGTTCCATGCAAATTCATGATTCCACGGCTGTGAATTCCTCTGCCGAAATAAAGATGCAAGAGAAAGTTTTTAGAGAAGCTTTTACTCAAGGCATGAATATGTTTTCCATTTCTGAATATGCAAAAAGGTGGACAATCATTTTTGGCTACCTAGGAATTTTGGTTGCAGGTTTTTATTTCTTGTCAGGTATATTTCTCTTGGTGAAATTACCCCGTGCTATCAAAATGGTATTTATTGCCCTAATTATCAGCATAGCTTTTAGCTTTCTTCAGACCATCGTGATGGTCTTTGATGACAATAGCGGCTTTATGACCCTTAGCTTGGGTGTTGGAAACCTCTTTGGGGTGGTATTGGATGTGATCCTGTTGATTGTCTTATTGGCAGTAGATAAATCTACTTATGTCACCAGAGGAAGGGCACTTGAAACCACCCATTAGAAAAGCGTTTTTAAGAGTTTTACGGAATAAATAACTAGCATATGGCATTTGGACTTCCACCCAGATATGAAGAATATTATAGGTATCAGGATATTGAAGATACCCACTTTTTGGTCTTGACTTATGAATCTGCAAAACAGCTCGGTTGGAATATTGTCCAAGTTGGAGAAGATTCCCTTCGCATCTACACCAAGTACTCTCTAAGTTCTTGGAGTGAAGAGATCACGGTATCGATCAGAAAGGGAAGGGCCTATATTAAGAGTGAATGTATGGGTCACCAATGGATGGATTGGGGTAAAAACAGCCGAAATGTAAAGCATTTGATTCAAAAGATTGAAAAGAACCAAAAAGCAATTGATGCTGAAGAGCTAGGAATGAGGTTTGACCAGCTCAAAGAAGATTTTACTCAAGAGGAAATACCCAATCCAAAGGAAAAGATGTCGAGTGTCCTTTCCTTTTTCATTCCAGTCAAAGACTATTTTGTTACCCCTATTATACTCCATTTAAATGTGTTGATTTTCTTGATCATGGTATTGTCAGGAGTCAATATATTTTTGCCAGAAAGCAAGGATTTATTGGACTGGGGCGCTAATTATCGTCCCATGACTTTGGAAGGAGAATGGTGGAGGTTGCTTTCTTCCTGTTTTGTCCACATTGGAGTCCTCCATTTACTGCTGAACATGTATGCGTTAATGTACATTGGCTTGATGTTGGAACCCTATTTGGGCAAAACCAGGCTTTTGGCAGCTTATTTATTAGCAGGTGTGGCAGGGAGTGTGGCCAGTTTATGGTGGAATGAACTTGTCATCAGTGCTGGAGCATCAGGTGCCATCTTTGGACTTTATGGGGTTTTTATTGCGTTACTGACCACCAACCTGATTCACAAATCAACTCGCAAAACACTTATGGCCAGTATCTTGATTTTTGTGGTCTACAACCTTTTGAATGGCCTCAAACCTGAAAGCGGCATTGATAATGCAGCCCATATTGGAGGATTATTGGCTGGGCTGGCTATTGGTTACGGCTTTGTTCCCAGTATAAGAAACAATGGAAATATAAAGTTAAAGCACCTGACGATCGCCTCTATTTCCTTTTTGCTGTTTATTTCTTCCTATATCGTGTATGCCAGCATTCCCAATGACATTGGCAATTATGATAAAAAAATGGAACGCTTTGCTTCGCTAGAGTCGATGGCGTTGGAGTTTTACAGCATGCCTGAAACTACCCCCAAAGACGAACTACTAACTGAATTGAAAGACAGGGGGATTTATTATTGGAACGAAAATCTCCAATTGTTGGATAGTATGGAGCAAATGGATTTGCCCATGGTGCTTGCCATGAGAAATGGTAAGCTAAAGACTTACTGCCAACTCCGGATCAAGTCTTATGAGCTTATTTATAAGGCGATAGAAGAAGATACAGATCAATATCGAAATGAAATCACTAAATGCAACCAGCAGATAGATCGGATCATTTCAGATCTGACAGAAGGTTTGGAATGACATTTGACCTGAAGGTTTTTTGAAAAACTCTTTAAGATAATTATATCAGTGTTTATCCGTGTTCATCTGTGGATAATAAAAAGTTGATTAAAACCTAGGTAAAGTCTACTTGGCCATTCTTTTTACTTCTTGATGCCTGAAGCATTGCTGCAAATGGTCATTTACCAAGCCCGTAGCTTGCATATGGGCGTAAATGGTGGTACTGCCCAAAAATTTAAAGCCTTTGCTCTTTAAGTCCTTGGCCAATTTGTCCGATTCAGGCGTGGTGGCTGGGGCTTCTCCGATACTTTTGATATTGCTGTGGATGGGTTTACCTCCTACAAAATCCCAAATATAGCTGGTAAAGCTGCCGACATTGGCTTGGATTTCCATAAATCGACGGGCATTATTGATGGCCGCTTCGATTTTCATTTTGTTTCTGATGATCCCACTGTCCTGCATCAATTCCTGCACCATGCTGTCTGGAAAATCCGCAACCTGTTTGTAATCGAATTGGGCAAAGGCATTACGGTAGCCCTCTCTTTTTTTCAGGATCGTGGACCAACTTAAACCTGCTTGGGCACTCTCCAGTACCAAAAACTCAAAGTGAACCTTGTCACTGTAAACCGGAACACCCCACTCCTCATCATGGTATTTGATATATTCTTCAAAACCTAGACACCAGGGACACCTGAATTTTTCGGATTGGTTGATTTGATAGGGAGACATAGGGTTTTCTGACTTGCTAATTATAATCTAATGACCTGAATAATGCCAACAGCCTAATTCCTTTGACAGTACTGGTCGAAAGAAGGAAGTTGGATGACCGAAGAGGAATTGTATTCAAAACAAATTCATTTCCTTTTGCGGTGTATGCTGTACAGACTAAACAACAGTCTTGTAACTCATATAAAATTACGGAAAGAAATAATTATTTCCTGCCTACATGACAAAATTAAGTGAATGGGGATTTAGCCAAAAAAGCCCCGGCAAAGGCCGAGGCTTTCAATTGTCAACTATCACTCCAGCGTTAAACCAAGGGACTGGAATGAGAGTTGGCCCTAATAGGGGAAAGCAACTAGTCATAACTGGCTTTAAGGCTGATATAGGAAGTGGTGGAATTGACATAGGAGCGGTATTCATCCATGATTTTGTCAGCGGCCTCCTTCCCTCCTACCATTTCATTGAAGGCTTTGCGCCACTTTACAGATTGGGGGCTCAATTCCCAGTTCATTTCTTCAATGCCCTCTTCCATGGCCCAGATGACCATCAGGTCATACTCGCCAGAGTGAAGGACCAGCTCCAATTCAGGCCCAGGTACACCAGCTTTCTGATCTGCTGGGATAAAATAGTCTTTGATGATCTTTTGGGCAGCGCCAAATTTCCCAGGTTTATAGTCAATGAGCACGACGTATTTCCATTCCGGGTTTTCATACTTTTTGGGAACCATTTCCTCTTCTTCTTGCGCTTGTACTTGGAAGGCAAAAGATGTCATCATGAATATCAATAGGAAAGCGAGTAAAGTGTTAAAGTTTGTTTTCATAGCTGTTTGTTTTGGTGGTTGAAAGGTTACTGTAAGTAGGCAAGCTCCAAAGAAGCTTGCTTACCTTTTTATATTTATAAATATGAAGAAAGTCTAATAGTAACTTATGGTAAGTTGCTGATCTCTGGAACAAGTTTGTAGAAGTGATTGTAGAGATCACCTACAGATTCGAAGAAAGTATCGTAGAGTTTGTCTTTCTCTTTTTTGCCAAGGACATTTTCGACAGTATTCCATATACTGGAAATATCATCAAGGTCAGAGAAACTTTGATAAGTATTGCTTATGAAGAACTCTGGAGCATTTTCTCCACCACCTAGGTATCGGTACCAGAAACCTCTAGGACTTCCCTCTGCAGTAGCGATATGTCCACTGATGGTTTTGACATGATCCATAAAACTTCTGTACATCCCCGTTTTCACTTTGAAAAAAGTGACTGCAACCAACTGAGGGCTTTCAGGTGTAGCTTGCTTGCTGATTTCAGGCATAAATTTGGTGAAATACCTACTGGATGTTTCAATGGAAGGAGACACCATCAGGTCGGCCAAACTATTGCAAGAGCCACCAGCTTCATCCTTATCATCAAATGCTGCCCAGTTAGGTTTGACATAGGTGAGGACATAGTTATCACCTTCTCCGTCCATCCGTCGGAAAACATTCCAAGCGGTTTTACCCCCATTGCTAAGGTAACATTCTTTCCAGCTGCTGATGCTTTTTTCAAATAGGGAAGTCTGGCCTTCTTTGACTTTAAATTCTACAATTACACGGATAAATTCTGATGGAGCTTCATCTTGGGCAAGTAAGGGAAAAGAACAAAATACCAGCGCAAGAAAAAATGTACACGCTTTGATTCGGAATGTATTTTTCATGTTAGGTTTGGGTTTTAGAATGTGAAAAAGTGGTAATTGGCTCTTAGCAAGCTGGCTTAGACTTTCTCAAATATACCGCTACAATCAAGGATTGCTATTGCAAAATGCTCTCAAAAACTTGTAATATCGTCCAATGTCCCACTTTCATGCTGGGTTTCCATGTAGTTTTTAGGACTGGTTCCGTAGGTAGCGGTAAAAACTTTGGAAAAATAGGATAGGCTGCTGAAGCCAGATGAAAAAGCAATTTCACTGATGGTTCCGGCCTTGGATTTCAACAATTGGGCGCTTTTTTCAATCCTGACCAATCGGATCAGGGAATTAGGTGTTTGTCCTGTAAGTTCCTTCACTTTTCGAAAGAGATTGGAGCGGCTATGGTGAACCATTGCAGCCAGTTTGCTTACGTTAAAACTATCATCATGATAGTGCTCCAAGATGGATTGGTACACATTGGCCACAAATTGCTTGTCTATGGAATAAGGGTTGGGTAAACTGGTTCCTGCCTTAATGTCTTTGTCAGAGATACCCTGATAGTGCTGTCGGATGGCCTTAAAATGATTGACCAAATTGGAGATGCGCGTTTTAAGTTCTTTAGGATCCATTTGGATGGATAAGAACTCATCAGCTCCATGGACTAAAGCGTATAGTTTTTGCTCATAATTCTGCTCTTCACCAAGCAAGCAGACATGAATGTGTTTAAGCGCAGCTGATGAGCGAATTAGCCTTAGCAGATGGATACTTGAGTTTTTACGGTTACTTGCATCACAAATGATCAAATCCGGGCAATAACTTTGGAGAAGTTCTTGGGCTTCGTGGTAATTGGCCACAAATAAGGCGTCTATTTGCCAGTTGATCAGGTTGAATGTAAGGCTTTTATTGGCTTCCACCACCAGCACGGGTGAAAGGGAATCTGGCCTTTGCAGTAGGGCTTCTTCAAACTGCTTAATGGAATAGGTTGTTTTTTGGTCTTTTTCAATAATTAACTTTACCCACACAAAGCCCCAAATCAGGAAAAGCCCAAACAGCGCCAATCCTATGACCTTTGTCAACATAAATTTATTACGCTCAGCGGATGGGATTATTAGGGAAGTAGGAGTATTGACAGAAAGCTGAAGGTTGGATTCTCCGGACCAGTTTTCATAGTCAAAGGAAGGAAAGATCCCATTATGGTATTTTAAAATGGGGATTTGATGATCAATTTGGTTTGCTTGGATTTCAATGAAATTACTAGAACTTTTTTCTTCTTCTACTTTGCTTGTAGCGAGTAATGGAGAGTCCACCCCCATTATGCCCCAAAAGAGTACAATGAATTTTATGAGCAAATAGCTTTGCCTTTGGCCGGTGAAAAAATAATTGTCCAAATTATAAGGTGTTGGTGTACAGTGGTTCGTGTGTTATTAAATATAACTTTTTTAAGGGGCAATGACAACGAAATGCACTTTTAATAATTTGAAAAAGGGTTTTAATGCTTGCTTCACCAAAGATTCTTTTGACTCCTATCATAGGAAGCTGAAATAACAATCCAATGATCTTGACTATATTTGGGCGGTTAACCTAAAATTTCTTTTATGAAGTGCTCAATGAGATTGACTTATTCAATAGTGGGGCTTTTGATAGCCATGAACCTGATAGCCTGCTCTGAAAAAGCGACTCCTCCTCCCAATATTTTATTCATTGCCATTGATGACCTTAGGCCTGAACTGGGCTGCTATGGTAAAGACTATGTCCACTCTCCAAACCTAGATCAGTTGGCCGGAGAAAGCTATTTGTTTAAAAACCATTATGTAACAGTTCCTACTTGCGGAGCTTCTAGGTATAACCTCCTTACGAGCCAACTTCCAAAAGATAGGGGCGATCTCAGCAATATGGTTGCTGCTAAGGAAATTTCAGAAAAATACATAGCATCGGATACCGCTGCGAGTGCCAAGCCAGAGACCTTCATTCACGCGCTTCGAAACAATGGCTATTATACGGTGGGAATGGGTAAAATTTCCCATCATCCTGATGGTTATGTGTATGGTTATAATGAGCCAAGAAGCAATCAGCTTGAACTGCCCAACAGCTGGGACGAGATGCTTTTTGATGCAGGAAAGTGGGGTACTGGGCACAATGCCTTCTTTGGCTATGCAGATGGAAGCAATAGAAATGGCATGAAAAAACAAGTGAAGCCCTATGAGTCCGCAGATGTGGAGGATGAAGGCTATCCAGATGCCCTGACTGCTAATCTAGCTATTAATAAGTTAAAAGAGCTAAAGGAGAAAGGCCAGCCTTTTTTTCTTGGAGTTGGTTTTTTTAAGCCTCACCTACCCTTTACCGCTCCGAAAAAATATTGGGACCTATATGAGGAGGAAAAGATTCCTTTGGCACCCTTTCCTGCTATTCCGGAAAATTCTTCCAAGGCAAGTTTACAAGCCAGTGGAGAGCTAAACCAGTATTTGCTTGGAGAGGAAAAAGCCGGGCTGGACAGCGCCGTGTCAGATGCCTATGCCAGAAAGTTACGTCACGGTTACTTGGCAGCGGTGAGTTATGTGGACGCACAAGTAGGAAAATTGATGGATGAACTGGAAAAACAAGGTTTGGCAGAAAATACAATTGTGGTGGTTTGGGGTGACCATGGTTGGCATTTGGGCGACCAACTGACTTGGGGAAAACATACTGTCTTTGATGTAGCCTTGCAAAGTGTGTTGATGATCAAACGTCCGGGGCAAAATGGTGGAAATATTGAGCAGGTGGTCAGCACCACGGATATATACCCTACCCTACTGGAATTGGCAGGTGTAAAAATGGACTATGCGGTGGATGGAGAAAGCATGAAGCCACTGATGGCACAGCCCCAGGAAGCTACTTGGAGGAATACGGCTTACAGCTATTTCAAAAATGGTATTTCATTGAGGACACCTCGTTATAGAATTACCAAATATTTCAGGAAGCAAGCCCCCGAGATTGAACTTTACGACCATCAGGAAGATCCCTACGAGACCAAAAACATAGCAGCCAAAAAGCCTGAGGTGGTGGAAGCACTGATGTCTTTATTAGAAAAAGGGAATACGGGGATCTATCGGAAATAGGCTAAGCCATAGGAAAAATGTTTTAATTAGGGCTTTATTTGTTTTTTACCTGTTTTGGTAATAAAGCCCTGTTTACAAGTCATTAATTTTTCATTGGAATAAGCCAAAAGATTCTATATTTGGCATATGACCGTAGACTTTAGAACCACCAACGCCACAGAAGAGCTTCGGACTTGCAAACAAAAAATGGCCAGCTTGGCACTAAGCCGGTTGGTCTTATTCTTTGCCTTAGGGGCAGTCGTCATCGTAGGTCTTACAGAGATCAAATGGCTCTTGTTATTGTTCTTTCCACTCAGTGCCCTCTTCATTTATTTTATCCTGTTGTTTAACCTGCAGAAGGACCGTCAGGCCTTTCTCAAAGCGGTTCTCCAAATGGAGAAGGACGCTGTTATGCGACAAAAGAGGGAGCTAGGCTCTTTTGATAAGGGAGAGGTTTTTAAGGATAAGCAACACCCATTTTGCAATGACCTGGATTTGTTTGGGGATCATTCCCTGTTTCAGCTGATTGACCATACCGTGGGTGAAGGAGGAAAAGCACTATTGGCAGATTGGATGAAGGCACAAGCTGATCCGGAGTTAGCCGAAAAACGCTTTCCCGCGATTCGGGAGCTTTCCAGAGAAAAGGTTTTTGTGCGGAACTTCGAGGCCATCGGTAAGGCTTTTATGAAGGAAGAGAAGTCCAAGAAGGCTTTTTACCAATGGCTTAAAGAGCCTCAAGCTTGGAAATCATTTTATTTTCTGCCTATGGTCGCCGGGCCATCGGTTGGCATTTTGCTGTTGTTTGCCTGGTTATTTGCCGGTTGGTCCATTGCCTATATCAGTGCCTGGATTTTACTTGGATTGTTGGCATTGGGGATGATTTTCAAGCCGCTGTTACGGGCAAGTAAAGTCATGCCCGATGAAGGGGATTTAAAGACCCTGACCGCTTGGGCCAGGGAATTGGAGAAGCTGTCGTTTGATGATCCCTACCTTAAAAAATTGCAAAGCCCGGTTTTTGAGAAGTCTTACAAGGCCTCTGTGGCGCTGAAGTCCCTGGAACAGCGGAGTTTTATGGTGCAAAATCGCATCAACATGATATACCTGATTTTTAACCTCTTATTTTGGATCGATTTTATCGCGCTATTCAGGTTGGAGCGTTGGAAGCAGAAACATGCTGGCCATATGCAAGCCTGGGAAACTGTTTTTCAGGAATGGCAGGTTTTGGTTTCCTTGGCAGCCTTCACCAATGAGGAAGAACTGGATTGCCGGGTGGAATGGACGGATAGCTTATCATTGGAGGTAGAAAACCTGAAGCATCCCCTCTTACGCCATGAAACTTGCGTGGGGAATGATTTCAAGATGGAAGAAAATCAAAAGACGGTGTTACTCACGGGTTCCAACATGTCCGGCAAGACGACCTTTATGCGGACTTTGGGCATCAACTTGGTTTTGGTCAATTTGGGCCTAAGTCCTTTTGCCACCAAATTTGTAACTGGGCCATTTCAGCTTTTCACCAGTATGCGCAATACCGATAACCTGGGAGAAAGCGTCAGTTCATTCTATGCAGAGCTGGCAAGGATCAAAGGATTGCTCGACCAGGCCGAAAAACAGCTTCCTATTTTCTTTTTGCTGGATGAAATTCTCAAGGGAACCAATACCACAGACCGGGTGATGGGCAGTGAAGCACTGATACAACAGTTGGCCGAAAGCCATAGCAAAGGAATCATTTCCACGCATGATATTGAGTTGTCTGAGTTAGATAATAAAATCCCAACATTGGTTAACTATAGCTTCCATAGTGATATAAAAGACAATGAAATCTTATTTGATTACAAAATAAAAAAAGGGCCTTGTCCAAGCTTCAATGCCCATAAATTGATGGAATTAATGGGCATCCGTTTTCAATATTAGTTATGGTTTGAGAGAAATTGGCACATTGATTGATTATAATACTTTGTAAATCAATTATTTCACTTAAAACCATAAATTATGAACTCTTTATTGTATTTGATCGCAGTCATTTTATTGATCGGATGGGTATTTGGTGCCTTTGTTTATAGTGTCGGAGGTTTAATTCATATATTATTAGTATTGGCCATTATCGCCATTCTTTTCAGACTTATCGGTGGCCGATCGGTCTAAAGTAACTGTAAGGATGAAAAAACGCTAATCTAGGTCTAGGTTAGCGTTTTTTTATGTTAATTTTGCAGGATCATCTCAAAAAAAGACGACAAGTGCAAGATAATTATCAGCAGAAGACTTTAGGAATTTTAGGTGGAGGCCAGCTTGGCCGTATGGTTATCCAGTCCGCCATTAGTTATAATATTGACATTCATATCTTAGATCCTGATGCCAATGCGCCTTGCAAGCATATTTGCCAAGCGTTTACCCAGGGGAAGCTGACGGATTATGATACGGTTTACCAGTTTGGTCAAAACTGTGATATCATCACCATTGAGATAGAAAATGTCAATACCGATGCGCTGGAGCAGTTGGCCAAAGAAGGCAAAAAAGTTTTTCCCCAGCCCCATATCATCAAGTTGATCCAAGACAAGCGAGAGCAGAAACAATTTTACAAAGAGCAGGGAATCCCTACGGCTGACTTTATCCTGACGGATAATAAAGAGGCCGTCTTGGCCAATGCAGATTTTCTTCCAGCGGTGAATAAGTTGGGAAAAGAAGGCTATGATGGTCGTGGCGTGCAGGTGGTGAGGACAGCAGCTGACTTGGACAAGGCCTTTGAAGCACCTAGTTTGTTGGAGAAATTGGTGGATTTCGACAAGGAGATTGCGGTGATAGTTTCCCGAAATGAACAGGGAGAGCTGGATGCCTTTCCTCCTGTGGAATGTGCCTTCCATCCCACTGCCAACCTGGTAGAGTTTCTCTTTGCCCCTGCGCAAATATCAGAAGCAATCAGTGAGGAGGCGATCCAGGTAGCCAAAGAAGTCATTACCAAGCTGGACATGATCGGGATTTTGGCCGTAGAGATGTTTGTGACCAAAGAAGGGGAAATCCTGGTCAATGAAGTGGCGCCAAGGCCGCACAACAGTGGCCACCATACCATTGAAGCCAACTTTACTTCGCAGTTTGAGCAGCATTTGCGTTCGGTGATGGGGATGCCTTTGGGCAACAGTGAACTGAGAATGCCTGCAGCGATGGTGAACTTACTGGGAGAAGATGGGTTTACGGGCGATGCTTTGGTGGAAGGTATGGATGAGGCCATGCAGGAAAAGGGCGTATATATCCATTTATACGGCAAGAAAATCACCAAGCCCTTCCGAAAAATGGGACATGTGACTATTTTGGAGGAAAATGTGGAGGCCTTGAAAGCCAAAGCACTTAAAGTAAAAGAAATCATTAAGATAAAAGCATAAGTTATGAGCAAACAGGTAGGAATCATCATGGGGAGCAAATCTGACCTTCCTATTATGTCAGATGCGGCGAAGGCATTGGAAGAATTGGGGGTAAGCTATGAGCTGACCATCGTGTCTGCCCACAGGACACCCAGAAGGATGATCGACTATGCAGAGAGCGCACGCCAGAGAGGGATCAAAGTAATCATAGCAGGTGCTGGGGGTGCTGCGCATCTTCCTGGGATGGTCGCTTCCTTGACCTCATTGCCTGTTATTGGGGTTCCGATCAAGTCTTCCAATAGCATTGATGGCTGGGACAGTATCCTGTCTATTCTTCAGATGCCAGGAGGAATTCCTGTAGCCACAGTAGCCCTAAACGGTGCCAAAAATGCAGGTATTTTGGCTGCTTCTATTGTAGGGGCTTATGATGCTAAGGTGGCCGAAAGTATGGATAGTTTTAAGAAAGAGCTGAAGGAAAAGGTGGAAGAAACCGCCAGGGATGTGGAGTTGAAAGGTTGGAAAGATACCCTGGATGATTGATCCAAGATTCGGTGAATAAAGATTAGGCATCAGCTGTTTCAAGCTGATGCTTTTTTTGTGGACGAACTTATTTCATTGGTATACTGCAAATCCTAAGGTTGATTTATTGGGCAGCTGCTTCGGGTATTTTTGATGTGGCTGAGTGGATAATCAATGCGTTGAAAACGCAAGGATTTAGGAGTCCTCGTTGCAACCTTAAATCTTTAGGTGGGCGAACAGAAAATACTTAATGCTAAAGACACATATCCATACAGGCTTCCTACGTATATCCTCCTGTCTTATTACCCCCAACTCCCTTTTAGTCCTTGCACTGGCTATACTTCCATTTGGGGTAAAACAGAATATTCTTCGGATCACCCTTGGATCTCCTTCGGATCACCTTCGGATCAAACTCGGAAATACCCGAGTGAAATCCGAAGATAATTTGGAATTGTTCCTTGATCAATCCCTAGGCAGGGTAAGGTTAATGCCTGACTGGTGTAAGGAAACGGCATAACTTATTGAGGCTTATTGTTAGCTAGTTAGGACTTTATCCTACTTTAATGGAGGCAAAAGTAGATGGAGTATTCAGCCAGCTTAGGAGGGAGCTAGGGATGAAACTGTTTTAATGTTGTAGATAGGCAATATTGGAGATGACAAAGGTTTTTTTCTAATCCATCCTTGCTGATCCTTATTTGCAATACGTTTTTTGGATAAACCGTATCGTTGTAAATGGAAGGATTTGGGAATTCTTGTTGATAACCAGAACTGGAGCCAGAGCGCAAAGGGCATGGCCCATAAAATTTTTGGAAGTCTTGGAAATTTTGTATTTTAAACGGTGACAGGTCATTAACATGCGCATATATCTCCCATTTTTAATTTATGCGCAATGATTTTTTTATTATGAAGACGAAAAATAGAATTACACTTACAGTATTTAATCAAAAATTGGTTTTACGCATGCCTGAAAACCAAAAGGACATTCAATTTGTAAAGGGGCTGAAATTTAACAGATGGAATACAAGAGAAAGGGTTTGGGAGATCACCCATTACTCGGACAATCTTGATAAGCTGAAGGCCTATTTTGGAGATCGGCTGGAGCTTATTGAAAATCCTAGCCATAAGATTTCAGATGTAACCTTAGTCCGACATAAAAAGATCATTCAGTTAGTCAAAGGGCCTTCGAACCGAATAAAAGTGATTTTTGCGTATAATCAAGAGCTGATTGAATTAATGAGGGCTATTCCTTATAGTAGGTGGGACGGAAGGAATAAATGGTGGACTGCACCCTATTCTGAGTCCATAATGTCCAAGATCAAGGAATCGGCTTTTTGTATGGGGGCAGAAGTGAAAGAAATTGAGGAAAGGGAGGATAAATCACACAAAAGAAAAAAAACAGCGCCAAAAGATGTGATTAATTATAAAAGTGTCCCGGATGAGTACCGTAATAAACTAATTGAGCTTCGGTATAGCGAGAATACCCTAAAGGTTTATTGTTCCCTATTCGAGGAATTTATCAATTTTTATCCCCACAAAGAGTATAAGGATATTTCTGAGAAGGAAATAATCGTTTTTTTACGGTATTTGGTCACTGATCGGTTAGTATCAATATCCTATCAAAACCAGTCCATTAACGCCATCAAATTTTATTATGAAAAAGTCTTGGGAGGTCAACGGAAGTTTTACTTTATAGACCGGCCTATCAAAGAAAAGACGCTGCCGGTGGTTTGCAGTGAAGAAGAAATTGCGTCTATTATTAAATCAATAAACAATATAAAGCACAAAGCTATTGTCATGACGATCTATTCCGCAGGATTACGGATCAGTGAATTGATTAATCTGAAGATTACAGATATTGATTCAAGCAGAATGCAGGTAAGGATAAGGCAAAGCAAAGGAAAGAAAGACCGATATACGCTTTTGTCGTCCAAAACATTGGAGGTTTTAAGGGAGTATTTCAAGAAGGAGAAGCCTTACCATTATCTTTTCGAGGGACAAAGAAGTACGGTAGATAAACCAAAGCCCTATTCTTCAAGGAGCATACAGAGCATTTTAAAGGCCGCAGTGAAAAGAGCAGGAATCAAAAAGCAGGTAACTGCACACACCCTAAGGCATTCCTTTGCTACCCATTTACTGGAAAACGGGACAGATATTAGGTATATCCAAAGTTTGCTAGGTCATGAAAGTCCGAAAACCACTCAAATTTATACACATGTGACGACCAAGGGTTTTTCTTCTATTAAAAGCCCTTTAGAAGGGTTGGATATTTAAATTATTAGTTGTAGGTTTTCAGATCAAAATATAAGAGATATAAACGCAATGCGTTTATTCACTCGTTGGGCACAATTAAAATGAAGACGATAGAGCTTGGACATATAAGACTTGAAATTGACGTTGAATCGACTAAAAAATTCTACGCCAGCCAAAACGGATTTGTTTGCGACTGTCCAGATTGTACAAATTATGTAAATAACATATCTCACGTAGAAAAATCATTAGAAGGCCTTGACAAAGAAATAGGATTTGACCTAAACAAAGACGTTGGACAAGGAATGGATGAATTAATGCCTCACGACTATGACGACAGTCATTTAGACGTGGTACCTTATTACGTTATCGGAAAGTGCTACACAGATAATAAAGAATTGGACAGACAGCAATCGGGACCAATTTGGCCGAATACAAAACGAGCTGAAAAGAAATTGACTGATGAACTTTCTATGACGATAATAAATACTTCAGGTGAGGTTGAAATCGGTGACGCTGAAAACGTTTTGACTATTTGGCTCGAATACAGAATTAAAATGAAAAAGAAATAAAAACTGTGCCCAACAAAACCTATACGCAATGCCCTCCGGGACAATGCGCATAGCCAAAACGTTAGGCACAATCCCCCATATATTAAAAACATTTACTTTCAGGGCTAACGTTTTGAAGAAGAATCAACCACTTTTTGTTTAAATTGTGTAAGCTCTCTGCAAGGCCGGTTTTTAAACTGTTGCTTCCTCTTAGGGGAAAGCACGGGCGCAATCCTGGTTGGGATGCTTGCGATCACTTTAGTGGCGGCCCGTCGCGGCGGGACCCCGTTCAGAATATTTTCTTGCCAAAAGCACATCCCCTGAGAGCTTAAATTATTCCGATCATGGAACAGGAACCTATCATCATGGATGTCGTCAACCCGCAGGCAGCGGGCATTGACGTAGGCAGTCGTTCACATTGGGTGGCTGTGGGGCAGTCCGAAAAGGACGTGCGTGAATTTGGGGTATTCAACCAGGACCTGTTCGCCATGGCGGCTTGGTTGGAGGAGAAAAATATCAGGACAGTGGCCCTGGAGAGTACGGGCACCTACTGGCAGAACCTGTACGCTGTGCTTATGGCAAGGGGATTCCACCTGGTTCTCTGCAACGGCAAGTTTACCAAGAACATCAAGGGGAAAAAGACCGACATCAAGGACTGCCAATGGATCCAGAAACTGCATACCCTTGGGCTTTTGACCAGTAGTTTTCTTCCCGATGGCAAAACTGAAGAGCTGAGGACCTATTGCAGGCAAAGGGGCAACCTTCTCCGTTCGGTAGCATCCACCTCCAAGAAGATGCAGAAGAACCTGAGGCTGCTGAACCTGAGGTTGGACGTGGTGGTCAAGGATATTTGCGGCCTGACAGGACTTTTGATCATCCGGTCTATCTGTTCGGGAGAAACCGATCCAAAGAAGCTGGCCTCGCTCAGGCATGGAAACTGCCGGAAAAGCAGCGAAGAAATCGCCAGGGCACTGGAGAGCAATGGAAGGAAGGACTACCTGTTCGCCCTGAAGCAGGAACTTGATACCTATGACCACCTTCAGGGGAAAATAGCAGCATGTGACAGGGAAATAGAGAAGGTACTCGACGAGATCATCAATTCGGATGACAACAAGAGACAGCACCACATCGATGCCAAGCCCTACAAGAGGCTGAACAAAAACACCCCAAAGGACATTGACCTCAACCTGAAGGCTTACCAGATGTTCGAGGGGACCGACCTGATGGCCATTGAAGGGATGAGCTATTCCACGGTTCTTGCCCTGATGAGCGAAGTGGGGATGGAAGGCATCAAGAAGTTCAGGACCGCCAAGCACTTTGCCTCATGGCTCAGGCTGGCCCCGAACAACAGGGTAAGCGGCGGCAAGGTGCTCTCAAGCAAAGTACCAAAAGGCAGCAACAGGCTGAAAATCGCATTGCGCAATGCGGCCAATGCCATTGGCAACCTTAAGGATTCCACACCCCTCAGGGATTTTTTCCACAGGATCAACTTCAGGAAGGGAAGGGTCTCGGCCGTAAGTGCCACGGCAAGAAAGCTTGCCGTCATCATCTGGAACATGGTAGTGAAGGGAGTCCCCTACACCAACCCGGAAGGATACCTCTTTCTGGACCAGAAAAGAAAGATGGGGCTTGTCAAGAGGATAAAGAAACAAATCGATAAATTCGGGCTTACAAATGAGGATTTGGGGCTGGAAACAGTCCCTATTTAACCTATTTTATTACGTTAGTCAGAATTAAAAAAAAAAAAATGAAATCAAAGAAAGGGGGAAATAAGAAAAAGCCTATTAAGAAAGTTAGACGAAATAAAGTTGATTCCTCTTTTGAAGGATTAGAAAATGGAACATATACAGTCGTTTTTAATCCAGACTCAGGGCTTGAATTGAGAGATAAAAATGGTAAATTAGTAAGCCCCAAAAAGTTAAATTCCAAGTTATTTTATGAAAGAGAGTCTAACCCGAAAGTATTATCTTATAGTGATGGGGCGATTAAACCATACGAGAATGCGAGTAATGTTTTGAAGAATTACGAATATTTATGTGCTATTGATACCAATACACGTAAAATAAATGGGAGGACAATATCTGTTTCAATAATTTGTATAGGTAGGTGGTATGACGAAGGAGAATACACAAAATTTAGCTTCGAACCGCATCTGTATATGGATATATTTGATGATAAACATAAACCTGAACTTTTTGCTTGGTGTGAGTTTATTAAATTAATTGTAAAAGGGAAAAACAACGACGGAGACGGTACTTTTGGTGTAATAGTAGATTCTGAATTAGGTGATATTCCGAATATGAATAATAGAAGTATTCCGATATATGAAGAGTATTATTTACCAGAAAAATTCAGCTTGGTTTATGCAAGTGCTGATAAGTCAGATACAGTTCAAAATAAAATGATTAAAAAGTGTGACCAGTTAGCGACCGAAAGAATCAATTATCTTGAAAAACACTTGAAAGAAATTGATAAAATAGAAAGAAATTTTGTCAATATTGGTAGAATAGAATTAGGATAAAAAAGAAAACTGTGCCTAACAATGGCTATAAGTAATTGCTTGGTCTCGCCTACCTCTGAAAATCCTCGCGGATTTTCAGTTTGGTGTGTACTTGCAAAGTTACGTGCTAAACCACGCAACTACTAATAGCCGAGACCGTTGTAGCGCATCCCCCATATATTAAAAACATTTACTTTCAGGGCTAACGTTTTGAAGAAGAATCAACCACTTTTTGTTTAAATTGTGTAAGCTCTCTGCAAGGCCGGTTTTTAAACTGTTGCTTCCTCTTAGGGGAAAGCACGGGCGCAATCCTGGTTGGGATGCTTGCGATCACTTTAGTGGCGGCCCGTCGCGGCGGGACCCCGTTCAGAATATTTTCTTGCCAAAAGCACATCCCCTGAGAGCTTAAATTATTCCGATCATGGAACAGGAACCTATCATCATGGATGTCGTCAACCCGCAGGCAGCGGGCATTGACGTAGGCAGTCGTTCACATTGGGTGGCTGTGGGGCAGTCCGAAAAGGACGTGCGTGAATTTGGGGTATTCAACCAGGACCTGTTCGCCATGGCGGCTTGGTTGGAGGAGAAAAATATCAGGACAGTGGCCCTGGAGAGTACGGGCACCTACTGGCAGAACCTGTACGCTGTGCTTATGGCAAGGGGATTCCACCTGGTTCTCTGCAACGGCAAGTTTACCAAGAACATCAAGGGGAAAAAGACCGACATCAAGGACTGCCAATGGATCCAGAAACTGCATACCCTTGGGCTTTTGACCAGTAGTTTTCTTCCCGATGGCAAAACTGAAGAGCTGAGGACCTATTGCAGGCAAAGGGGCAACCTTCTCCGTTCGGTAGCATCCACCTCCAAGAAGATGCAGAAGAACCTGAGGCTGCTGAACCTGAGGTTGGACGTGGTGGTCAAGGATATTTGCGGCCTGACAGGACTTTTGATCATCCGGTCTATCTGTTCGGGAGAAACCGATCCAAAGAAGCTGGCCTCGCTCAGGCATGGAAACTGCCGGAAAAGCAGCGAAGAAATCGCCAGGGCACTGGAGAGCAATGGAAGGAAGGACTACCTGTTCGCCCTGAAGCAGGAACTTGATACCTATGACCACCTTCAGGGGAAAATAGCAGCATGTGACAGGGAAATAGAGAAGGTACTCGACGAGATCATCAATTCGGATGACAACAAGAGACAGCACCACATCGATGCCAAGCCCTACAAGAGGCTGAACAAAAACACCCCAAAGGACATTGACCTCAACCTGAAGGCTTACCAGATGTTCGAGGGGACCGACCTGATGGCCATTGAAGGGATGAGCTATTCCACGGTTCTTGCCCTGATGAGCGAAGTGGGGATGGAAGGCATCAAGAAGTTCAGGACCGCCAAGCACTTTGCCTCATGGCTCAGGCTGGCCCCGAACAACAGGGTAAGCGGCGGCAAGGTGCTCTCAAGCAAAGTACCAAAAGGCAGCAACAGGCTGAAAATCGCATTGCGCAATGCGGCCAATGCCATTGGCAACCTTAAGGATTCCACACCCCTCAGGGATTTTTTCCACAGGATCAACTTCAGGAAGGGAAGGGTCTCGGCCGTAAGTGCCACGGCAAGAAAGCTTGCCGTCATCATCTGGAACATGGTAGTGAAGGGAGTCCCCTACACCAACCCGGAAGGATACCTCTTTCTGGACCAGAAAAGAAAGATGGGGCTTGTCAAGAGGATAAAGAAACAAATCGATAAATTCGGGCTTACAAATGAGGATTTGGGGCTGGAAACAGTCCCTATTTAACCTATTTTATTACGTTAGTCAGAATTTAAAAAAGACGACCAGGGAGAAAGAAATCACATGAACAGGTTGAAACGGACATTAAGAATAATCTCGACAAATTGGATTCATCTTGTCGGGTTTTACGTGACGACCTATTTAAGCATGATTCTTTTCAATTCACTCGGACTTGAAACTTACACGACAGAAACATGGAGCCAGACATTGTTCCTAAACCTGATCATGATTCCGTTTCTTTTCTTCACCTACGGACTGATGTTTATTGGCGGATTTTTTGGAGCAATAATAATTATGGACTCAATTGGATTCAATCTGACCAAGACCAAAACTAACTTGATTCTTTTCCTCGAATGGATAATAATTATTCCACCTTTCGTGACTTGGGCATTCGAGTATGACTATTGGCTTTGGTTGACACTGATAATATCATTTGCAGTTACCCAATGGATTAGAAAACGGAAGATTGAAAAAATAAATAAAAAACGCGCTACAACAACGCATATAGCTTATGGCGGGTGAACGGCTGACTGCAAGGCTTTCCCTCCGCAGCCAGCTTTAGTTTCGGTGGACAGGAAAGTGCTCCGAAACCACCAAAAGCCATATGCAAACCGTTGGCAAACATTTAGGAAAAACTGTATCATAAGAAAATGAAGAACTATTTAATAATCGTTTCAATCATCTTTTTCTGTAATCTGAATTACGGACAAGTTGCAGTCATAAAAGATGTTGATGGATTCACTAACGTTCGAAAACTTCCTAAAATTGACTCTGAAGTCATTTACAAACTCAAAGATTATGAAGTATTTAGTTATCAAGAAAACGAAACAGAAACGGATTGGATAACTGTCAACATTTCAAAAAACAAATATCAAATGGAATGCGGAGAAGATGATACTTTTACGGGTTATATTCATAAAAGTCGTTTATGTCCAATTGAGGATTTGAATAAATACAACGGAACTGAATTTTCATTTGAGTATAAGTTAAAGGAATTTAGTCTGGAAAATAAAATTTCAGATTTTGACGGAAAATGGTTGACTAAAATTAATGGACGTAGAATTTACGGAACTGACGGAAATATTCCTAAAACAGAAGTTGTCGGAATTGAAACCTCAATAAATGGAAAATCCATTGAGATTCCGACTATTCTTTACGAGGATATTTTTGAATGCGACAATGATTTTGAAATTAATAAAAACAAAGGTGATTATATAGTTCATCAATGGAATAGCGATGGAGCTGGCGGATATTTAATTGTTTGGGTTTTAGGAAACGAGAAATTAAAACAACGACTGATATTAATACCATAAATAAAAAACGATTTGCCAACAATGTATAACCGCAATTACGGCGGATTCGACTACGTCCGAATCCACTCGGAATTGCTAACGTCTGTGATAAACCGAAAATCATTAACTTTAATCCCGTAACTGACGGTTATACGAGACCGTTAGGCATTATTATTTGACATGCAAAACACATTTTCCAAATCAGATGAAGATTCAATTATTAAACATTTGGATTTCCTTGTTTCCTTATTTAAAAGGATATTACCAATGAACATATTTATAATTATTGCATGTGCAGCCGCAGGCATTGCTCTTCAAAATATCAACATTCTGATAGCTTCGGTGTTTGCATTTATTTTGTCTGTCTATATCAATTATCAAATTTCATGGAAATGGATTATTGAATTGAAAAAAGACCTTAGAGCTGGACATAAACTGGTTGAGAAGCTCCGAGTTGTCAAAATTAAATCCACCAAAGCTTCTAAAGAAGTCATTATGAACAATGGACTTAACATTGACTTCTTTGAATTTGAAGCACATGACATTGAGACAAATGATTTGGATATGAACAGCGAGTTTGAAGTCTCATTCACCCCTAATAATAAGTTTATTCTTGACATAAAGACGCTAAATTAGGAAACAATGCCTAACATCAACTAAACGCCATGGCTGCCGGTTGGCGGATTGACAAGTCAATCCTTTTTGCTACTTTTAGGCGGACGTTCTGGTCTGCACTTCGTTTGACCGCCACGTCCGTTTAGTAAGAGCGTTAGTGGCACATTTGATATGACAGAATCCGAATTCATAGATTATTGGACAAGAGAATACCCAGAAGTATTTCCAATAGGACATGAACTTAAATGGGTATATCCCGACAGATGGTTTAGAATTCATTGTCTACCAGAATCCAAAAGATATGCTGAAAACGAGAGTGAATATCAAATCATTTTTGACAAGCAGAATCAGCTGATCACTGACTTGATCGAAGATGGAACTGAAATAATGTTATCCTTTGGGCTTTACGTGGGAGATGACCTTATTAATGTCAACTATAAGAAACTGACTGACTTCGGGGAATTTCAGAAAATAATGACAATTGATCTTCAAAAGGAGCGACCAGAGGATCATGAAGACGAATTGTACCTTGAGATCTTTGTCAAGCCAGGCACTTGGCGAAGGAATAAAAGAAATGAATTTCTAAAGAAAATTGCTGACGGTGAAATTAGAGTAATGTTTATTTGCCCTTCACGAGACTGTGTGATTGTCCCGTATGACGGTGGAGTTGACATAATCGTCCAATCTACCGAGAAACGAGATCAACTGAAAAACAAATACCATGACTGGCTTTCGGAACGGGAAGACGGACTATAAAAAGAAAAACGTGCTACAATAACTAAGCATTCGGGTGACTGGAACGGTCAAACCTTCCAAAGTGGACAGGCAGGCATAAATGCAATGTTGAATGAAATGGTGCTGGGAATGGGGTAATTATGGGGAGAGTTTTTTTGGTGGATGTCTTGTGATAATAAGGTTCTTCTTTGTATGACTTATACACCTTCGGACAGTTTGAACTGCAGGGCAAATCCGGGCACATTTTCAATGGCCCTTTCAATGATGGTCTGACTTTTTTTTCATAGCTTAAAATGTTTAAAATTTACGATAAGGCTAATTTAGGAAGATCCGGACAATCATGCCGGCTTCCTGCTTTAGCTGGATTCGTTCAACAATGGCTAATGATAATGCTAAGTACTTCCGCATTATACATAGCCGGGCTGTTGTGAACTACTTTAAGAAAGGATGAGAATTACTTTTTTGATATTACTTATTACTCTACTTTATAGATTTGGATATGCTCAATGCTTAAAGCAAGAAATTTTAGATGAAGGATTTCTAATTAAAAATTTTGAACATTCAGAAGTTATTGATGTCGATGAGATTGAAAGATTAGACGTCTTTGAAAGGAAATTCTGGCAAAAAGATTCCCTAATAAAGGATTTTAAAT
This sequence comes from Echinicola sp. 20G, assembly GCF_015533855.1. Taxonomy (GTDB): domain Bacteria; phylum Bacteroidota; class Bacteroidia; order Cytophagales; family Cyclobacteriaceae; genus Echinicola. The sequence goes on from NZ_AP024154.1 coordinate 1,430,655, forward strand.
TTATTATTCCTTTTGACTTTAAAAGTGGACGGGTATCCATGGATTCAGATTATGGGATTCCTGTTTATGGATTACCGGTTGGTTGCTTATATTTTGATTGCCATAGAAGATGGTTAACAATCTATCTATATTCTAAATCAAAATTTGAATTGCTAAATGATGAAGGTGGATTAGAAGAATCAATAATTAAGAATATCACAAATTATGGAAAACTTCCATATTTTTCGGATGAGCCAGAACTTGCATATACTGAAATTAAGATGCTTAAAAAATTTAGGATCAAAAAGGTTGAATTTATCCTTTCTAGAATTTCTTATGCATACATAGACCTGATTGAAAGTAAGGTGGTAAAAGAGAATATAAACATTAAAGCTGCTATAGATAAATACCCCTTAAAAATTATGTTCAGAGAATTCTTTGAATCACCAAAAATGAAGAAAACTAACTTGATAGAAGTTGAGAACGAAATAGATATTGATATAAATTTAGAGCATGATAATTAAGTAGTGCATATTTTTCTCCGTACAATTTTGACTAAGGAATGAAAAGACAAAAAACATTTACTCTTGACGACAACGACTCATTTTTTAAGTTGACCTCCGACTATTTTTTCAAGACTGGATTCAGACAGACAAGTCGGACAGAGAATCAAATAACATTTAAAAAAGGAAGTACACTGCGGAATATGGTGACATTTAACCTACTGAATTGGAAAAGTGAAGTTAGGGCTACGTTACAAAATGACACGGTTATGGTGGACTTCGACATCAACACAACTGGACAATTGATAACACCTAGGGAGGAGAAATTGTGGGATATGTTTATTGAGAACTACAAAACGTCAGTTACCGACAAGGTGGACATGACTTCAGAAAACCAAAGACACTTAAGAGAGACCAAAAGAGACAATGTAAGTTATATAAAATGGGCGTTGATTGGAGCCATTGCATTCGGAATCCCTTTCGGGTTCCTGGCATATTTTACAGACATTGGTATCTTGGCATCAATTGGTGCAACAGCTGGAGGAGTTTCCTTTGTGACGTTCAAAATAAATAGTGAGAGAAAGAAAAATGCGCTTAAACAATAGCTATAATTCAGTGTGCCTAAAGCCTTATAGTCAGGCGGTGGGATCAATTAAATCAAGCTCTTGGCCAAAGAATGTTCATTGACGATTCGATTGGTTTAGAATTAATAGAAAAGTATTTAAAATAAGTTTTAGCATTATGAATAAGCACGAAATCAACAAAAATAATGAGCAAGTTCTAACCGAAAAAAATGGATATAGGAACTAAAGAATTCAATGAATTTCAATCTATTCTTTTAAACAAATCAAAAGAACGTTCAAATGAAAGAAAGAAAATGATTGAACTGATGGCTCTTAAATTTCAAATGGAAGATTATCTAAATTCCGAAAATAAGCATTCAAAGCTAGTAGGCGATTTTCTCAAAGCACATTTAAAGACTTTTGACATTAAACAAAATAAATTCGCTGAATATATCGGAGTTAGGCCATCTAATTTAACAAAGTTGATAAAAGGGGAACGCTCTTTAAATCATGAATTGGCACTTGTTTTTGGAACCATCTTTGGAAATGACCCGATGCTTTGGTTGGATATTCAAGATAAAAACAAACTTTACGAACTGTCTAAAATTAAGAGTAAAGAAATAAAAAAATATTCTCTTGACGACTTAATAAATAAGGTTGGGTAAAAACCAAGCATTCTCGTGGCCGGAACGGCCAAACCTGCCAAAATGGACAGGCGGGCTGACGACTTGCCGCGTGGTTTTTTCTCTTCTGCTATCTTTGGTCACAGCCGACAGTTTAGCGTTTGTAAAATCCGCCTGAAAGCTCAGCAGCAACGGTGTAGAACATTTAGGAAAATCCGAAATCTGAATTGAAAAAAGAAACTTTAATAATAATTTCGACTGTATTAATTTTACTGTCCTTTTGGCTCGGAATGAAAGTTGAGCGTGAATTAGCAAGTTGGGACGAAATCGGAAAACCTGTATTTAAAAAGGAACAGATTTACTTCCCTAACAAAAAAACATCTCTTTATCTGAAAAGCAAAAATTGGGGATTGACTGCTGACCATAAAATTTCTGTGATTTCGACAAAGTCAAACCTTGAATTTCAACCTGACTCAATCTCTGAATATATTTTTCACGGATTTGGTGGAATAATTTACAAGATGGAAAATGACACTCTGAAAATTTATTCAACTCAAAAACCGAAAACACCACCGAAATTTGAATCAGATATAAACGTGGAAATAGTAGAAATTAAGGATAATCGGGAGTGGATTAAACTAAATGACAAGATTAAAAACGAATATCAAAAATTTGAATAAAAAACGTTTTACAACAATTTATAACCGCAATTACAGCAGATTCGACTACGTCCTAATCCACTCGGAATTGCTATCATCAGTTCTTAACCGAAGAAAAGTAATTTCCACCCAGCTGACGGTTATAGAAGCCCGTTAGATGCCACCAGAAGATAAAATGCTACTTCGGAAAATATTGATGGGACTTCACTTGACTACTTTAGCGATAGCGATTTTGAATACAATTATCAAAATGTTGACAGCGCACAGTCTTAGAGGAAACATAGAGTTTGGAATTAAGGTTTTAGTGGTTATCAAAATATCAATTTTTATAGGAACTCATGAACTTACATTTGGCTTTTAAGCATAAAGAATTTAAAAAATAAACACAGCGTTTTGGCTCAGTACATACTTTAAAGATGATTGCTTCTGAAAAAAGATCTGCTAAAGATTTTCTAAAACTGAGGTAAAGTTCGTATTTTCACTGCTTTATTTTTTAAAATGAGTTCTTCCAAAAAAGATAAAAAACATGAGTACATATAACGAATATTTAAAACAGATTGTTGAAAGGGAAGCCCAAGGGCTTCACCCATTACCAATTGATGGAGCCGAATTGCTCAGTGAAATCATTGAGCAAATCAAAGATGAAAATCACGAACATAGAAAGGACTCTCTTAATTTCTTTATTTATAATGTGTTGCCCGGTACCACAAGTGCTGCAAGTGTAAAGGCTCAGTTTTTAAAAGAGATCATTCTGGGTAAATCTGTTGTAAAAGAAATATCACCTTCCTTTGCTTTCGAACAATTATCGCACATGAAAGGAGGACCTTCTATAGATGTGTTATTAGATGTGGCCTTAGGCACGGATCAGGTTATAGCTGAAGAAGCCGCAAATGTTTTGAAAACGCAAGTTTTCTTGTATGAGGCTGATATGGAGCGCTTAGAAAATGCATTCAAAAAAGGCAGCCCAATTGCGAAAGATCTGCTGGAAAGCTATGCCAAAGCAGAATTTTTTACCCAATTACCCGAAGTAGAGGAAGAAATAAAAGTAGTAACCTTTGTAGCCGGAGTGGGCGATATTTCTACCGATTTGCTCTCACCAGGTAAAGAAGCGCATTCAAGAGCAGACAGAGAGTTACATGGTCAATGTATGTTTGAGTTTGATGAAGTAAGGCAAAAGGAACTACTGGAATTAAAAGAAGCCCACCCAGATAAAAGAGTGATGCTATTGGCCGAAAAAGGTACCATGGGTGTAGGCTCTTCAAGAATGTCCGGGGTAAACAATGTTGCCCTGTGGATTGGAAAACAAGCAAGCCCTTACGTTCCATACATCAATATTGCCCCTATTGTTGCAGGAACAAATGGCATATCTCCTATTTTCTTAACTACTGTTGGCGTTACAGGTGGTATTGGTTTAGATTTGAAAAACTGGGTAAAACAGGTTGATGATGAGGGTAACCTGATCGTGGATGAAAATGGTGACCCTATATTAAAACAAACTTACTCTGTTGATACGGGAACCGTTCTTACAATTAATACAAAAACTAAGAAACTATACGATAGTGAGGGCAAAGAGTTGATTGATATATCTTCCGCTCTTACTCCTCAGAAAATGGAGTTCATAAGAGCCAAAGGGTCTTATGCAGTTGTGTTCGGTAAAAAGCTACAAACTTTTGCAGCCAATACATTAGGAATCGAGGTGCCTCCTGTTTATGCTCCTTCAAAAGAGGTCACGCATAAAGGTCAGGGGCTTACAGCCGTAGAAAAAATATTTAACAAAAATGCAGTGGGTACTTCTGGAGCAACCCTACACGCAGGTTCATATGTTCGGGTCAATGTAAATATTGTAGGTTCGCAGGATACCACGGGGTTGATGACTTCACAGGAGTTAGAGATGATGGCTGCTACGGTGATTTCACCAATTGTTGATGCGGGATATCAATCAGGTTGCCATACGGCCTCTGTTTGGGATTTGAAAGCACAAGCGAATACCCCCAGATTAATGAAGTTTATGAACGACTTTGGTTTAATTACCGGTCGTGATCCTAAGGAAGTTTATCACCCATTAACTGACGTAATCCATAAAGTACTTAACGATATTACTATTGATGATTGGGCGATTATCATTGGAGGTGATTCCCATACAAGAATGTCAAAAGGAGTAGCTTTTGGTGCAGATTCAGGTACGGTAGCGCTTGCTTTAGCTACTGGTGAAGCATCCATGTCCATTCCGGAATCCGTAAAAGTAACTTTTAAGGGAAAAATGGCAGATTCCATGGATTTCCGTGATGTAGTTCACGCTACACAGGCACAGATGCTTAAGCATTTTAAAGGGGAAAATGTATTTCAAGGTAGAATTATAGAAGTACATATTGGTACCCTGCTTGCTGACCAGGCATTTACCTTTACGGATTGGACGGCAGAAATGAAAGCAAAAGCATCTATTTGTATTTCGCAACCTGATACGCTTATTCAGTCTTTAGAAATAGCCAAGAGCCGAATCAAAATAATGATTGAAAAAGGCATGGACAATGAAAAGCAGGTGCTTCAAAGTCTTATTGACAAAGCAAATAAAAGGATTGATGAGATTAAGTCTGGAGAAAAACCTCCTTTGGCTCCGGATGAAAATGCTAAATATTATGCAGAATTTGAGGTTGACTTAGATATCATTGATGAGCCGATGATTGCTGACCCGGATGTAAACAATGAAGATGTTTCCAGACGTTACACTCATGACACTATTCGGGAATTATCTTACTATGGTGGTGATAAAATAATCGACCTTGGTTTTGTAGGCTCTTGTATGGTTCACAAAGGCGATATTAAGATAGTAGCCAAAATGTTGAAAAACTTGGAAGAATTGTACGGCAAAGTAGAGTTCAAAGCACCACTTGTAGTAGCCGCTCCAACATATAACATCATTGAGGAACTAAAAGAAGAAGGTGATTGGGAAATATTGGAGAAATACTCTGGTTTTGAATTTAATGATACTGCTCCAAAAACAACTGCTCGAACAGAATACGAAAATATATTGTATTTGGAGCGCCCTGGGTGCAACCTTTGCATGGGTAACCAAGAAAAAGCAGAAAAAGGAGACACAGTTATGGCTACTTCCACTCGCTTATTTCAAGGGCGGGTTGTAGCAGATTCTGACCGTAAGAAAGGAGAATCTTTATTAGCTTCAACTCCAGTTGTAGTACTGTCTGCTATTCTCGGAAGGACACCAACTATAGAAGAGTATAAATATGCCGTGAAAGATATTAAGCTGACTCAGTTTGCCCCACCACTTGGTAAAATGACGACCAAGCCTGGGCACTTACTTTCCTTTTAGGCCAGTTTAATTAATGAGATAATAGCAAGGATACACAATTGAGTTTGGTTGTGTTAAAGCTGATTAAATCATTGAAAATTGTATAAAGAAGAGTGCCAAAAGGAAAAGCACGTATGCATCATCGGCAGTTTTGGTCGTTGAAGCATACGTGTTCACCTTGGCAATCTCTTCTCTCGAAAGTACTTTTTGCGCGATGGATGGATGGCCGAATTGGTACTGGTATCCTACCAAAAAATCTTTTGCCTATATTTGGCCCGTCAAGTGCGCCCTGAATTTTTTTCACTCTAAAATTGACATGGTGAGTGGTATAGAAGGGATGGTGAAGCCTATAAATCAGGTTTTCAAAGTGTTCCGATGGACTGGGAAATAAATTCCAAGCGTAAAATTCAGTTTTTGAAACGTTGGAAGAAATTACTGAAAATCAGAAAAACAGGGTTGGGATTTGGCCAAGATAATTCTCCCAAAGTTGGTCTTGGGGATTTAAATTTTATGCGGCATTTCTAATATAATCCAATTAGCGCTGTAATTTTACTTTTATGATTGATTTTAAAAAGAACATCAAGTTTCGGATAGGATCAGAGGACTGGGAAATGCCTTTGGGCGTATTGCTACTTTTGATAGGGATTGCGGTGGGGCTGATGATTGCTGGGGCTTATTTTGGTTTTGAATTTGGGAAATCAGTGAGCGGACTTTCGGATTGATCCCCTAAACTGCTTCAGACTATCAGATGTGATAGTCTGATAGCCCAAATCCATAAATGATCTGCCAAAAAGCTATCTCCTCTCCAGAATCGATAATTTTTGCGGTTAAGAGCGAGCCTGCTTGCCTGATAAATTCCAAGGAAGTTTCAGGCTTTGATTGTTACCAACTGACTTTCTGGAGCTTTTTGGTCTGATAGATCTTTTTCCTGCGTTTTTGGTGATTAAAGGGTTCCATTTTTTTAAGAGATAGATTTTCTGCTTAAGACATCGTTACTAAATGAACAACAACAAGGATCAAGGCTTGAATAATTAGTCTAAAAACAGCCCCCAACCATCATCATATTTATTGGAAGGATCAAAACCTTTGACCCAATGTACAAATAGCCCCTGAAAATCACTGATGGCATCACGGAGCAATTGCAGGTGTTCTTCAGCATGGGTGTCCACCATGGCCACAGAGTAGGTCATGGAGTTAAGGTGCCTGGCATGGACTTTCATAAAGACGGCATTTTCCATTTTCAGGATAAAATCATCCACTCCTTCTGCCCCAGCAAACTTCCCACAGATGACTGTGGCATCTTCCAACATAAAAGTTCCATACATCTCTTTGGCGGTTTCATCAAGTGCGCCTACCAAAGCTTCGGTGAGGTGCATGATGTCATCGGCCTTTTGCATCAAAGGATGTTTCCTGATCCGATCCTGTTCTTTTCTAAAATCTTCTTCGTCTCCGCTGTCCCAGCTGTCATCGTCTTCAAAATCATCCCACATAGGTTATTTCTATTTTTATACTCAAAAAAAAAGCGATCATACGATCGCTTAAATATAGTCTTTTTGAGAAATCTCTACCTATTAGAAAGGCAAAATATCTTCTCCACTGTCATCATTGAATGTAGTGACTTCCGGTGAGCCTGCACTTGCCTGTCCACCAGCTGGGCTGTCTCCTTGCTTGTCCACTCTCCAAACTTTCACATCTGTGTACCAACGGCTGTTATATTCGCGACTTTCGATCTCGATTCCGGCTTTTACCGCATCACCCTGCTGCATGTTGAATTGATCGATCTTGTCACCCCAAACTGTCATGCAAACTTTTTTAGGATACTGTCCTTCGGTCTCTAGGACATAGTCTCTTTTTCTCCAAGTTCCGTTTCTTCCGTTTCCAGATTGTTCCGGAAGGACTTGAATGATTTTACCAGTAATTTCCATATAGCTATATAATTTTTATTTTTTTCCGAACCACGAAGGTACTCAATCACGCTCTCTATTAAAAAATACTCTACCTAATTTATCAAAGTTTTTTGACTTTGCCTATTGGGGGAGATGATAAGGTGAATAGATTATAAATTGATCATTATTAATAATGAAATGTGTAAAAATATAAACGAATAGTATTTTTAGAGAAGGGTAAGGGAGGTTGTTTTCTGGAATTTTTTTACCGGTGGAAGGGAAATAGTAAAGTATTGATCAGCCTCGGACTTTTATTTCTATGTGAATGTTTATCTTTGAATCAATTGATTTTTATGGGGGCATCAAAAGAGAAAACATACACCGAAGGCAAGATCATTACTGCATTGACTCAGTTGGCTATTCCGATTATTTTGGCCAATGTATTGCAGACCGCCTATCAGTTGATTGATACTTTTTGGTTGGGGCGCCTTGGTGCCAATGCTGTGGCAGCGGTGAGTATCAGTTTTCCCATTCTCTTTTTGATCCTATCATTAGGGGCTGGCTTGACTTTGGCCGGGACAGTCTTTGTTTCCCAGCATAAAGGAGCCAATGACCAATCTAAAGTGAATTATGCTTCCTCACAGACAGTGATTGTCGTATTTGTGGTGTCTGTATTTTTGGCGTTGATCGGTTATTTCTCTGCAGGTCCATTGATGAGGTTGATTGGTGCTGGCCCAGAGGTCTTGTCTGATTCGGTCTCCTATTTTAAGGTGTCCGCATTGGGTTTTGTCTTCCTCTTTATGTTTTTTGTCTTCCAGTCCTTGATGCGTGGCATTGGTAATGTGCTGTTGCCGGTCTATGTGATTCTGGTGACGGTCTTTTTGAATTTGATTTTGGATCCCCTATTTATTTATGGTTTCGGGCCCATTCCTGGATTTGGGGTATCAGGAGCTGCGGTGGCTAGTGTGATCACACAGGGTTTGTCTGCAGTGGCTGGTATGTATATTCTTTGGAAAGGAAAACATGGGATTAGAATTCATTTTTCAGAAATGAAATTTGATTGGCCATGGACCAAGAAGCTCTTTCAGTTGGGTTTGCCCTCCAGTATGGAACAGTCTGCCCGGGCTTTAGGCATGACCATGATGGTAGTCTTGGTGACCAGTTTTGGCAGTGAAGTAGTGGCAGCTTATGGGATTGGGGCGAGGATTTTGAGTTTTGTGATTATTCCTGCTTTGGGTTTGGCCATTGCAACCACCACTTTGGTGGGGCAGAATATCGGTGCCCGAAAGACCAAAAGAGCTGAGAAGACTGGGTTTTTAAGTACTAAGATTGCTTTTTTTGGTTTGACGGGAATCGGGGCTTTGCTCTTTATATTTGCTGAAAACCTGGTCCGGTTTTTTGTACCCAATGAACCACAGGTAATTCATGACGGGGCGCTGTTTATTAAAATTATGGGGCCAAGTTTTGGCTTTTTGGGAGTACAGCAAGTGATCAATGGCACCTTTAATGGAGCCGGTTTCACCAAAGCGTCCATGTTTATTTCCTTTTTGAACCTTTGGATTATTCGTTTTCCTTTGGGCTATTTCTTGGCCTATCATACCAGCTTGGCACATGAAGGGATTTATTGGGCCTTCCCTATTTCCAATTGGATTTCTGCCACAGTTGCCTTTGTCTATTTCAAAATGGGCTATTGGAAGAAACGTTTGGTTTAGAAAATTTCAACTACCCAAGAGCTATCAAAAAATAGTACATTTGTCTATGGCTTTTTCCATCAAAGATTATCTCTACCAGGAATTCTCAGCCCAAGGCTTGGATACCAGCAATGAGGCATTTATCCATGCTTTGGAGGTGGCTTTGTTTTCTGATAGGTCTTTGTTTCTCACAGGAAAAGCAGGAACAGGCAAAACTACCTTTCTCCATACCCTGAGGAAACTTAATCGGGATAAAAATATGGCAGTGGTCGCGCCAACAGGAGTGGCGGCAATCAATGCCAAGGGAAAGACCATTCATTCATTTTTCAAGATCGATCCCCGGCAGATATTTTTGCCTGGCGATCCTCGCTTGCAGCCTAAGGCCAAGGAAAAGGGCATGTCCATCTTTGAGCAGTTCCAGTACCGTAAAAAACACCGAGACCTTTTGAACCGCATGGATATTTTGGTGATTGATGAGGTTTCTATGGTTCGGGTGGAGATTTTGGATGTGATCGATCAATTATTGAGGGTGTACCGAAAGAGGATGCACCTGCCCTTTGGAGGGGTGCAGATGATCTTTATCGGTGACCCTTTCCAATTGCCTCCTGTGGTGAGAAACACCGATTGGGAGCATTTGGCGTCTCATTATCAGTCGAGATTTTTCTTTTCTTCGCATGCCTTTAAAGCCCTTCAGCCGATTCATATTGAATTGCAAAAAATATACAGGCAAAAAGATGAGCGTTTTAAGGATATTCTCAATAGAATCCGCGAAAGTGACCACTCGGAGGAAGATTTACGGATTCTAAATGCGACAGCCAGTAAATACCGATTCGAGCTGTTGGATCAGGAGTATATCCTTATTGGCACACACAATGCCACCATCGCCGAAATCAATAAACAGAAACTGGCAGAGCTCAAGAAGGAGCCACGCACCTATCCTGCCGAAATCAAGGATGATTTTCCAATGAACATGGTCCCTTTTGATCCGATTGATCTGACTTTGAAGTTGGGCGCACAAGTGATCTTTATGCGGAACAATGCTGAGGGAAGATACTATAATGGCATGATCGGGAAAGTTTCCAAGATGGAGAATGACTTGATTGAAGTGGAAGACCATCGGGGTTTTATCTATGAAGTGCGCAGGGAGACATGGGAAAATGTGGAGTTTGTCTATAACGAGGCAGAAGAGCATTTGGAAGCCAAAATCATTGGAACTTTTACCCAGTTTCCGCTAAAATTGGCTTGGGCCATTACTGTTCACAAAAGCCAGGGGCTTACTTTTGAAAGGGCCATTTTGGATATCAGCAGGTCATTTGAAGCTGGGCAGGCCTATGTGGCCTTGAGTCGGTGCACCAACTTGGAAGGTTTGGTACTGAAGTCCCCCATAGGAGTTCAAAGTGTCAAAGTGAGCCCGGATAGTCTGGACTTTAGTCGTCAGCGACTGGCCGCAGAGCAGATTGAAAAAGAATTGGAAATGGCAAGGGCCATGCAGCTGTTGAAGCATGCCTTCCGGGCATTTAAGCAGGGAGAATATGAATTGGCCCAGCAGATGTTTGATGAAGTGCAGGCCGTTCATGATGTGACCACTTACCCCAAATGGCAGCAGTTTTTAAAGCTAAAAGATCAGTTGGAGGATCGGTTTTATTGTAGGAATTAAGTTTCGTAACCATATTTTAAATGTTTCAGTTAAGTCGTATGAAGGCTGTAAGTATTGGCCTGTTGGTTTTATTAACCACATTTGTTTTTTTGACGTCCTGCGAGAAGGAACAAGTACCGGAGAGGGATCCTATTCAAAAAGTACTGGTGATCGGAAACAGCATTACTTTTCATCCACCTGCTCCAGAGATCGGATGGAACAATGCTTGGGGAATGGCGGCCAGTGCCCCTGAAAATGACTTTTTCAGTGTGCTAAGCGATTCTTTGAGAAACCACAATCCTGAAATAGAAATAGTTCGTGAGAATGTTTATCCTTTTGAAAAGTTTTTTGGAACATTGGATTTTAGCCAGTATGAAGAACTTAAGGATTTGGAGACAGAATTATTGATCATCAGGTTGGGAGAGAATGTAAATACGAATGATGTAGAGGACCATAATTTTGCCAATGCCTTAATTGACTTTGCCGCTTATCTTAAGGGAAGCGAGGAAACTGATGTGATTATTACCACTTGTTTTTGGCAGAATCCAATTATGAACGAGCAGCTTAAGTGGGCAGCGCAAAAAGAAGGTTGGACTTTAGTGGATATTACCTATTTAAGTACTAATGATGCGAATATGGCTTTGGGTGAATTTGAGGTAGAGGGCGTATCCAGACATCCTAGTGATCAAGGCATGAAGGAAATTGCCAGGCTGATATGGGAGCATATTATGAGGTAAATTTGCCAAAATTTATCGATCCTTTCAGGAGATTGAGTTAAAGGGGCTGATTTTTAGCGGTATATTGAGTATTTTGTGTCAGTTGCTCAGGTTTAAAAACTTACAAAATACTTTAGCTCATGAAATTCAAGAATTCTATCCTACTTATTATTCTTTCCCTGTTTTTTGTAACTCCTTTGATGGCTCAGGAGGAAATGGAAGAAGAAGGTGAGACCAAAAACAGGGTTTTATTTTCCTTGGGTTATACCTGGATTCCTCAAGGTGCTGAGTTAGAGGAAATGGAAGTGGGAGATGGTTTTTTTGTGCCAGCGGTAGGTTTCGATTATTTCAGAAAAATCCATGAACGTTGGGAAATTGGGATGATGTGGGACTGGGAGTTAGACCATTATATTGTCATAAGCGAGGAATTGGAAAGAGAGCGGGCCATGCTTTTTGCCTTGGTGGCCAACTATGAGTTGACCGAAAAATGGGCGGTTTTTGCCGGTGGAGGTGCAGAATTTGAAAAGAACGAGAACTTGGCGATTTTCAGGTTAGGAACAGAATATGCCATAGAAATGCAGAATAACTGGGAGTTTGTTCCTGCTTTGATGTTTGATTTTAAAAAGGGCTATGATACCTGGTCTTTGTCATTGGGCTTTTGCAAAAAGTTTTAAAATCAAAAGTGGATTTACCTGTTTGACCGCTAAGTTACCAAAAGATTTGGCTCCTTTGGGTATTATTAAAATTGACCAAAGAAGTTAAAAGAATGAGCGTTGGGTTCAAATTCTCAATATTAAAGACACTTACTTTCAGGTCTAAGGGTTGAAAGCCTATTAAAGTTTAGATAGAGTTTTGATAAATTATAATTCAAAAAAAGTTATTAATTGTATTTTTCTTTATAAAAGTCAGAATAGAAAATAGCTTGGCAGACATTCACAAGTTTAGACCGACAAATCAATTACAAAAGGATTGTTTACGGCAGTTCAAAAAGTGGTTTCCTGAATTGACCGATAAAGTTAAGTTCAGAGAGCCATTCATTCATCCAGAAAGTTTTTGCTTTTACGTATCGTCAGACAACCCTGAGTTTGGAGAAATCTATTTAGACATTGGCGACAGCGAAATAACAGTATTTACTGACTTTGATCATTCCCATTATCCACTTCATTGGGTTGACGAAGAGAAAAGCAAAGACATTCAAAGACACAAGATAATTGGAATTGCACTCGAAAGTATTAAGGACATTATCAGAGGAAATGTAATGATTGAACTTGAAAAGAAAGGGGACAAAATCATAAAAGCTTACAGTTACCATAAAGACCAACCAGACAATAAATTAAGTTTTGTCCTTACACTTGAACCAGGGGGTGAGAAACTCACCAACTCTGACTCGACAATGCCATTGGAACGAGTGACGGTTAACTGGCACGGACTAGTAAAAAAAGAAAAGCTACTTGTGCCAGTAAAGACTGAAAGTCAGACGGGCATCTTTCGTAAAATAAAAAGTTGGTTCTCAAAGTAAACTTTGGGCCGTTCTACAGTATTGACAAACACTGACTAGAATGGAAAATAAGTGGGGAATACCATCAGAAGTCGAGCAACTTGTTCAGAGTAGAGATACATCTTGTGTTTATTGTGGTGTAGAATTTAAATCAGATAACAAAGAGCGTAAATTCAGGCAATCGTGGGAACACATTGTTAATGACATTGGAATCAATAGCCCCGAAAATATAGCTTTGTGCTGCGTTTCTTGCAATGCGAGTAAGGGTGCTAAAAAACTTAAAGACTGGCTGAAGTCCAAATATTGCGAATCCAAAAATATCACCTCACAAACTGTTGCTCAAGTGGTAAAAGATGCTCTGAATTATGATATGTAGTCTTTATGAGAATTGTGTGCAGGATCGTTTTTAAACCATACCAAATTAAGCTCGAAAATACCTATCTACATATCGAAAGGAATGGCCAGTAGCGCGCTTTAACAACTCCTTTTCGGCTTAGCCGTTTGTATAAGAAAAAGGATCATTATGGCCCTAAAGTATCAATATCGAATTTTCAAAGAAAGCCAACGCTTTGACCAATGGTGGGTATGGCTGATGCTGGTTGCGGTGACCTTGGTGCCTGTTTATGGCATGTATCAGCAGTATGTTTTGGAACAGCCTTTTGGAGACGAACCCATGTCCAATGGAGGGCTGGTGATGAGCTTTTTATTGATACTGGCGGTGGATATGCTCTTTATGATTATCCGCCTCCGCACCCACATCAATGCGCATCAAATAGAAATGTTCTTCTTCCCTTTTAAGCGGAAAGTTGTCCAATGGGCAGAAGTGGAGAAAGCGGAAGTAGTTGATTATGGTTTCGTGGGCTGGGGAATCCGGCTATTTACCCGCTATGGTACCGTTTATAATATCAAAGGAAGCAAGGGACTGGCTATCCAGCTGAAGAGTGGAAAGAAATTCTTGATAGGAACCCAAAAGCCCAATGATCTCATTCAGTTTTTATTGGCACGGGATGAAGCTCAATCAACCCCAGACTTACCGTAATTATATTTTAATTGATCATTAAAAAAGAAACTAGTCATGAACGAGCATCCGATCGTTACAGAAATAAAAAAGCACGCTACATTTAGGTTAAAGGAAAACAGCGCAAAAATCAATAGCTGTTTGGAGTGGTTGTCCGAGGAAGAGATCTGGCACAGACCGAACGATGCTTCCAATAGCATGGGTAACCTGGTTTTGCATCTATGTGGCAATGTCACACAATACATCATCTCCTCTTTAGGGCAGCAGGAAGACCTCAGAGACCGTGATCAGGAATTTTCCGCTTCTGGGGGATATAGTAAGGAGGAATTGATAGAGAAGCTGACCAATACCATCAATGATGCCTGCTCCACAATTGACAAGCTAGACCAGGAAGGAATGGAAACAAAGTATAGTGTGCAAGGATTTAGTTATACTGGAGTGGGGAATATCATTCATGCTGTGGAGCATTTTTCATACCATACAGGTCAGATTGCTTTTTGGACCAAGATTCTTCGGCAAAGAGATTTGGGCTTTTATGCCGGTATGGATTTAAATCAGAAAAATAGAACTAAATGATAGTGAATTGGCCTGTTTTCAATAGGTTTGGAAGACTTTTAAATTGCAATGTAGTATGAAACCTGAAGTTTTTATAAATATCATCTGAAATAACCAATTTACCCTATAATGACTCAGAAGAAAACAATGGACTTTCATCCCTCACATGATCAAAGGATTGATGCGTATATCACAAAGGCACAGCCTTTTGCTGAACCTATTTTAAGACATTTAAGGGCCTTGGTGCATCAAGCTTGCCCGGAAATAGAGGAAACCATCAAATGGGGCATGCCCCACTTTATGTATCGAGATGAAATCCTATGCTGCATGGCCAGCTTCAAGGCACACTGTGCCTTTCTGTTTTGGAAAGGGACCTTGATGAAAGATCCTGTTTTGAAGGAGAATGCTGTGGGAGAAACAGCGATGGGACATTTGGGGAAGATCACGAGTATGGAGGACTTGCCCTCAGATGAAAAGATGCTGGATTACTTGCATGAAGCCATCACCTTAAACGAAGAAGGGGTCAAACTACCCAAAAAGCCCTCTAAGAAGAAGAAGGACCTGAGCATTCCTGAGGATTTAAAAGTTGCCCTTGAAGCTGCTCCCGATGCATTGAATACTTTTGAGCAATTCAGTTACAGTAATCAGAAAGACTATATCGAATGGCTTGAAGAAGCCAAGACAGACAAAACCCGTCAGAAAAGGTTAAAAACAGCTATTGAGTACATGGAAGAAGGCAAGCCCAGAAACTGGAAATATATGAAGGAATGGAAAGGCAAATAAACGATTTGCCTTAATTGCTCCTTTTACAGTACTCCTATGCTTTAGTTGATCAATGCTTTTGTTCTGTTTGTCTATGATTTGATGCCTAATTTCTAGAAAGTGCTTTTCTTTAGCATTTTGAGCTGATTTTTAGTTAAATTTAATTAGACCAAACCTGCTAAAAATGAAAGCCTTAGTAGTGATTTTGACATTTTTGACTTCACTATTTTTTTCTGGAGTTAAAGCCCAAGACCAACCTTCTCCCATCATTTTTATTTATGATGCCAGCGGTTCCATGTGGGGCCAAATCGATGGTAAAACCAAAATGGAGATTGCATCACAAGTATTAAGTGAAACTATCGAAGAGCTTCCGGATCAGCAAGCCATTGGTTTGGTAGCCTATGGACATCGAAACAAGACCGATTGCCGTGATGTGGAATTTGTAGTGGCCACTCAACAAAATTCCAAATCCCAGGTCAATACAGCTTTGGGAAACATTAAGCCATTAGGAAAAACCCCCTTGGCCTACTCAGCGGAATTGGTTATCGGAAAATTGAGGGAGTCAAAAGAAAAGGCGACTGTAATCCTGGTGACGGATGGGATAGAATCCTGTGACGGTGATTTATGCAAAGTGGTCCAATCCGCCAAAGCTGAAGGCATTGATTTTAAGATGCATATTGTCGGTTTTGGGCTTAAGGAAGAGGAAACCGCACCTTTAATATGTGCCGCCAAAGCAGGTGAAGGGCAGTATTATGATGCTGATAATGCTGAAGGTTTGAGCGAGGTGCTTCAAGAAGTCACCAAAGAGACGGTGGATAAACCGGACGGAAATTTCACCGTATCGGCTCTTAAAAATGGTGTTCCTGTTGATGCCTTGGCAAGGGCTTATAAGGCAGGAACTAAGCAACTGGCCGCCATGGCCAGGACCTATAGGGATACTGGGTCAATGTACCTTGCCCCGGGAATTTATGATTTGGAGGTGGCCCCATTGGAAGACAGTGATGTAATGCCTTTGTTGGTAGCAGGTCTGGAGAGCAAGGCCAATGAAACAGTTCATCAAACCATTAGTTTTGATGGAGCCAAGTTTTTAGTGATGGCCAAGAATAATGAAGAAGGTTGGGATACCATGGTAAAGATTTTCCCTACAGGCAGCAAAAAAGCATCTTCTGGTGGAAGAACCTATGGGCGGGAAGATACTTATGAATTAAATCCCGGAATGTATGATATAGAGTTGACCGCATTGGTGATCAAAGGGCCTCAAATCTTTCATAGGATAGACAGTGTTCAAATTGGTGCAGGAGAAACCAAAAAGATAGCACATACTTTTCAATCTGGTGAGGCCAAGATAGGTGTGGTTTCTGGGGAAGAATTGGTAGATGCAGTGGTAAAAGTCACCGATCCCGGCACTAAAAAAGTGGAGGCTAGTAGCCGAACCTATACAGCGCCAAATAACAATCCCCGATCATTTATTCTTACGCCTGGAACCTATGAGATCTCGGTAATGAGCCTTGGAAAGCATGCAGGGTATTCGGAAACATTTAGCTTGGAAGTGAAGGCCGGCGAAACAGTGGAAAAAATATTAAGCATCAAATAAGAGCGTAATGAAAAAGATGTTCAAAGCTTCCAGCCTATTGTTTTATCTACTTTGTTTTGTGGTATTTACCATATTGGGAACCGTTACCGCAGGCCTTGCTGGAGCCGGTGACGGTCAGGGTTTGGCCGGGGGTGCCATAGTCCTAGGTTACGGGGTCATGACAGGCTTTGGTGTTTTTGTGCTGGCCATCATTGCGGTTTATAGTTTGGACCAAAGAAAGATCGTGACCATGAATAAAGTCCTTGGGGGCTTTGTTTTGTTGTTATTGGGTGTTTTGGCGATTCGGATCTTAACAGTACAAAGGATAGAAGAACCCAAAGAGGATGTGATCAGAAAGCCCTCACCTACTACCCAACCTGTAAATTTTCTTCAATCTGACGAGATGATGGGCTTAGGTTTTTTTGCTCCACAGGTTGATGATGGAAATAAGCTTTACTTTTACAACAACCCTTTTCAAAATTACCAAAACCTAAATACAACTATTTATGACAGTTTGGTCTTTATGAATGATCAAAATGGAAATCCGGGGATCAGTTATGCTCCTCCCTGGTTGCTCCCTGAGATCAACAAGTTGGATTATGGAATACTTTATTTTAGAGTACTTGGTGCTGGCAGGGAATACATTGAAATAGAAGTCAATGTCCAGACCCATCAGACTGCATTTATCCAAAGGCAATCTGGAATGCTCCTTTTTTGGCCAGATTTTCTTTTGGGAATGCATTCCGTGGAGTTTAACCAAGGAGAACAAACTACGGTGCGCATTAAGCCTTTGTCGTATGCAGGAGAGGTAATTCAGGATTTTGAGTTTATGAGAGCGTTGGAGATCAAAGAAGAATGGATGATGGTGGCTTTGCTGGATACTGATTTTAAAGAAGTGGGAAAGGGGTGGATTCAGTGGAGGGCCGGTGACCAAATGCTCATTAACTATAATTTGTTGAGCTAATTGGCAGTATCTCTTTTGGTAAACATTTAATGATTTTTTAACTCAATATTCCTTACAGTAGATTTTTGAGCCCTTAATTTTGGGTAAATCATCCTTAGTCTAAAGTGTATCCATCTGATAAAGAGTTGTTAAGTAAGGTCAATCAAGGCTGTAGAAATGCTTTTAGGCAGATCTATGAGGCCCATTGGGAGAGCTTATACCAAGCAGCTTATGCTAGGCTTTTGGATCAAGTGATGGTGGAGGATTTAGTGCAGGAAATTTTTATTGACCTTTGGAATCGAAGGGAATCTTTGGAGCTTCATTCCACGCTTAAGGCCTATTTGCACACGGCGGTCAAATATCAGGTGCTTAAAAAGTTGGATGCCCAAAGGATCAAAAGAGAGCTTGAGATTGCAGGTCAAGATGTTCTTTATTATCAGGAGGATGTTTTAGGTTTTCAGGATCTTTACCAAGAGCTCGAGGTAGCCTTGGAAAAATTGCCCGAGAAGTCACGATTGATTTTTACCATGAGTAGGTTTGAAGGGCTTTCTACAGACGAAATAGCCCAAAAGCTCAACCTTTCCCCACAAACCATCCACAATCGAATGAGTCAGTCTTTGTCACTCATCAGGACAGAATTAAAAGAATATGCACCTGTCATTGCCTTGATGCTGCTTAACTAATGCCCTTTCCCTTCTTTACTGCTTAGATACCACTGGTCAGTTGTGATTTTTTATGTTATCAAAACATCAAGTAGCTATTTTATTCATAACAATTCATTAATCATTTTTTTCGGTAGTGGACCTGTTGATTGATCACTATATAAGTGAACAGTAGCAATACATACCAGTGAATAAACAAGTAAACAATTTGATTCAAAAAGCACTTCGGGGAAAAATCAGTTCCGAAGAAAAAGCCGCATTGGATCAGTGGTACCTGGAGCAAGAAAGGGCTGAAGTAAAACTCAGAGACCATAAGGGAAGAAACAAACAGCAGGTCAAGGAAGAACTATTTTCCAGCATTGAAAGGCATACTAGTCCGAGTAAAGCGCTTTATCCGAAGTCACAAACTCATTTTACCCATGTCAGATGGGCCGTCGCAGCCTCATTGGTTCTGGTGATGGCTTTTGGGTGGCTGATGAAAGGAGTTTGGTCCCCGGAACAGGAAATCATGGTGGCAGAGGACTCCTTTGAACTTTTTGAGAATCCTACAGGGGTAAAAAGGAAAATCAAGCTTCCTGATGGCACGGTCATCCATTTAAATCACAATAGCAAAATATATGTCTATAAGGATTTTAACCAAAGGAGACTTACCAAACTGGAGGGGGAAGCTTTTTTTGATGTGGCCAGAAATGAAGCTTTGCCATTTACCATACAAACTGAAAAACTGGAAACCGTAGTGTTGGGCACTTCCTTTAATATCCAAGCCCGAAAGGGAATGGCAGAAAAGGTGGCAGTACGGTCTGGAAAGGTGCGTGTGGCCCTTCAGGGAGACAAGGATCAAGCCCACTTCTTAGAAAAAGACCAGCAGCTGCAACTGATCGATGAAAATGCGGAGGTAGACAATATTCCCGATCTGGAAAAGGAGTTTGGGTGGATGGAAGGAAAGCTGGTTTTTCGACAGAACAAAATGCCTGAAGTGGTTAAGATGCTGGAGGATTGGTATGGAGTACAAATAGAAGCAGACTTTAAGACATCCATTTCATGCGAGCTTACCGGTACTTACCAAAACATGAAGTTAGAAGACCTGCTAGAGGCCGTAAAATATTCTATTCCCATGAACTATAATATCAAAGATAAAAATGTAAACATTCGATTTAAGGGCTGCTAAAAAAAGCGGAACTGTTCCCGCAGTCCCGCTTAAGTAGATGGCAGATTACAATTCCTAGTTCTAATCACACCAATCAATCAAAATTATGAAAAAAAAATTACTTGAATCCTTAAAGTGGTTAACGATGAGGCTATTCGTTATGATTTTTCTTTGTCATGTAGGCACGCAGTTGGTCATGGCAGAAAGGGTTAACGCCCAAAAATTGGAAGATACCTATGTTCGCTTGGGCCATAATGCTTATGCGATCAATAGCGTCTTTGCAGAGGTGGAGCGGCAGACCAACTTCAAATTTTCCTATGAAAGTGGTTTGGAAGTTTCCCAAAAAGTGGAAATTTCAAAATCAAGACAAGATTTGGAGTCCTTGCTCAAGGAGATATCCAGTCAGTCCAACTTGAAATTCAAGCAGGTCAATACAACCTTGGCTGTAAGCGAAAAGGAGAAAAGGCCAGAATCTATTGTTGCTGAGCAGATCAATGTCCAAGGGATCGTAACAGATGCAGAGACTGGTGAAAGTTTGCCAGGGGTAAACATTCTGCTCAAGGACAAAGGCCGGGGAACAGTGACCGACTTGGAAGGGAACTTTACCATTCAGGTGGAAAAAGGTGATGTTTTGGTCTTTTCCTACGTAGGTTACCTTAACCAGGAAGTAAAAGTGGAAAATAACTCGACTTTGAAGGTGAGTTTAGCCTTGGATAGTAAGGCTTTGGAAGAAGTAGTGGTGACTGCTTTGGGAATCAAGCGAGAAGAAAAGGCCTTAGGTTATGCTACCCAAAAAGTGGAAAGTGAGCAATTGCTTGATGCCAAATCCAATAACTGGGCTGATGCCTTGGTGGGTAAGGTTGCGGGTTTAAATGTGCTTTCATCCGGTTCAGGACCTATGAACTCTACCCAGATCAGCCTCAGGGGAGATAATTCCCTTAATCCAAATGGCAACAGCGCTTTGATCGTATTGGACGGCGTTCCCATGAACAGTGGATTGACCAGTTCAGGGGTCAGCAATGCTTACGGCGCAGGTTCTGGAAACGATGTGCCCATTGATTTCGGTAATGGCATTGCAGACATCAACCCGGATGATATTGAAAACATTACGGTTTTGAAAGGTGCTAGTGCTACCGCACTTTATGGTAGCCGGGCAGCCAATGGTGCCTTGGTGATCACCACCAAATCAGGAAATAAAAAGGACAAAGGCATCGGCGTATCGATCAATACCAATGTGAGCGTCAACGATGTGCTGAGATGGCCAGATTCACAATATGTTTACGGTCAAGGTACAGGTACTGCTTTCAATGAGGCTGGCGAACTGTATTATTCCTATGGCGCTTCAGAAGATGGTAAAAGTACCGGAGGAACCAGTAGTGCTTTTGGGCCAAAGTTTGAGGGGCAATATTACTATCAGTATGATCCGGAATTAGAAGGACAATCTGCGGAGCGACAACTATGGAGGCCTTATGAAAATAACGTAAAAGACTTCTGGAGAACAGGCTTCACGGTTTCCAATAATATTGCTCTCGAAGGAGGAACTAAAAATGGTGGTGTCAGGGCCTCTTTGACCCACACCAAGAATGAATGGATCATGCCAAATACAGGTTTTGAGCGGTATGTGGCGGCTTTGAGTGTTCACCAAAATATTACCGATCGATTAAAGCTGAATGCCAAGGTCAATTATACCCATAAGCAAAGTGACAACCTTCCTGCCACTGGCTATAACAACCAATCCATTGCTTACTTTATGATCTTCCAAAACCCAAGCATTGACTTGGATTGGTACCGCCCTATTTGGAAAGAAGGAATGGAAAATGTGGAGCAGATCCATCCATTCAGTAGCTATATCGATAACCCGTTCTTGATTGCGTATGAGATGACCAACTCCGTGAACAACAACGCGGTACTTGGAAATCTTTCAGCTACCTACAGCTTTACTGATAAGTTGGACTTGATGGTTCGTTCAGGTGTTGCGATGAGCCAAGAGGAAAGAGCACAGCAGAGACCATACAGCTCCGCCAATTTCCAAAGAGGCTATTACAAAGAGCAAGACATCACCAACTATGAAATCAATACGGATTTCTTGTTGACTTATAGGGATAAGTTGGGAGAGAAATTTGACATGAGCATCAGTGCCGGAGGAAACACCATGCGCAGGGAATACAGAAATGTAAATGCTTCCGTTGATGGCTTGGTGATTCCAGGAGTTTACAAGTTGTCTAACGGTATCAACAACCCTGTATTGACAACTAGGGATAATAACCGTCAGATCAACAGTCTTTATGCATTGGGTTCATTTTCCTATGATGAGAAGATCTTTTTGGATTTGACTGGGAGAAATGATTGGTCAAGTACACTACCTGTACAAAACAATTCCTTCTTCTACCCTTCTGCCAGTTCCAGTTTTGTATTGACAGACCTATTCACCCTTCCTAAGGCGATTTCATTTGCTAAATTCAGACTTTCTGCAGCTCAGGTAGGTAATGATACTGATCCTTACAAAACTAAAAAGTACTACGGTCAAAGTGAATTCCCGGGTTCTGGTTCTGTGCCTACTACACTGCACAATGTAGACTTTAAGCCAGAAATCACTACCAGTTATGAAACAGGTTTGGAATTTATCCTTTTGGAAAGAAGGTTGGGCGCTGACATCAATTTTTACAAGAGCATAACCAAAAACCAGATTTTGGAAGTGCCTGTGGATAGAACCACTGGCTATAGCAGGGCAGTGTTGAATGCGGGAAAAGTTAGGAACCAAGGAATTGAATTGGTTTTGAATGGTTCTCCTATTTTGAAAACCAACTTCAAGTGGAAGACTTTTGTGACCTGGTCGAAGAATGATAATAAAGTTTTGGAGTTGGCTGATGGAATTGAAGACAGCCAGACCATTGCAACGGGTGGCCAAGCGTCGATCATTGCCAAAGTGGGCGGAACCACAGGCGATATATATGGATATGGTTTTGTCAGAAACCCAGAAGGGCAGATCGTTTATAATGCTAATGGCTTGCCAGAGCGACCTAGCGAGATCCAATACATCGGCAATGCATATGCAGATTGGAAAGCCGGTTTCAGAAATGAATTTACCTACAAAAACTTCAGACTAAGTGTCTTATTGGATGGGCAATATGGTGGAATGATTTATTCCCAAACCCATCATAAAATGTCCGAGCAAGGGAAATTGATGCATACCCTGATGGGCAGGGAAGATGGTTTCATCATAGGAGATGGTGTAGTGAGAAATGATGATGGCTCTTTCTCTCCAAATACTACCGAGGTTTCTGTTCCAGCCTATTACAAAGATTACTACAGAAGGGCCAATGTGGAGTCCAACTCATTTGATGCGTCATTTATCAAGTTGAGAGAGGTAAGGTTTGAGATGAATGTTCCTTCGGCTTGGTTACAGCGGGTGTTGATTCGTCAGGCTTCCTTTGCGGTGTATGGCAGAAACCTGGCCTTGATTTCTGACTTCCCCATCTTTGATCCGGAAACAGCAGCGCTCAATGGAGGCTCTTTAATGCCTGGCGTAGAAATGGGACAAATGCCAACCCCAAGAACATTCGGTGTCAACCTAACTTTAAAATTGTAAATAATATATAAGCGATAAATCATGAAAAAGTCTTTCTATATACTACTAATGATGGTTTTGGTACAAGGTTTTCAAGCCTGTACTGGAGACTTTGAAGAGATCAATACAGATCCCAACCGAATTGACAAGATCAGCCCGGGCACGCTATTGAACCCTATTATCTATAGTGTAGCTAGCTATAATACTGACCGTGCAGATGCCTGGACATTCAATATCATGCAAGTGGGCCTGCCTTTTCCAAGCGCATCTGGCGGTTATCATCGCTACGATATCAGCGAGTCAGCCGGTAATGGAACATGGAATACCTATTATCGTTGGCTGATCAATATCAAAGAAATGCGGGAAGCAGCCATAGCTTCTGAGGATCCAAATTATGAGGCCATTGCGATGACCTTGAATGCATGGGTGTACAGTCAATTGACTGATAGCTTTGGTGATGTGCCCATGGAAGAGGCCAGTAGGGCTGAAGAAGGAATTCTGAGACCAGCCTTTAATACCCAAGAAGAAGTTTACACACAGATTTTGGCTGACTTGGAGACGGCCAATGGCCTTTATGATTTGGAAAGGGATATGGTTTATGGTGATGATATTCTTTTTCATAATGATGTGGCCAAATGGCAGAAATTCTGCAATTCCCTTCGACTAAGGTTATTGCTAAGAGTATCCAACAGGGCTGAAATGAATGCCTATACCAAAATGGCAGAAATGGTGGCCAATCCTGAGACTTATCCCGTTTTTGAAAATACTGCGGAGTCTGCTATACTGCAGATCACAGGGGTAACGCCCAACCTATCCCCTTGGGGCAGATCCATTGACTTTACCACCTTTAGGGCTATGGGTGAATTTTTCTTGGAAAACCTCAATGAAATGGATGATCCAAGAAGGTCAAAATTTGCCACACAAGCCAGGGAAACCGATGGTGTAACGACCATAGGATACAAAGGCATCCCAAGCGGTTATGCGGGAAGTGAAAATCAATTTGATTTTATTCCTTCCAACCATAACCGGGCTTTGGTGGAGGCACCAATGATTTCCTTGATCCTGACCTATGCAGAGGTGGAACTGATCAAGTCAGAGTTGGCACAAAAAGGTTATATTACTTCTGATGCAGCCGTGCATTATGAAAACGGTGTGACCGCAGCTATGGAACAGTGGGGGGTAGAGACTCCTTCGGGCTACTTTGATAATCCAGCTGCCGCTTATGATGGAAGCTTAGAGCGTATCATGCTCCAGAAGTATTATGCACTGTACTTCAATGACTATCAACAATGGTTTGAGTATAGAAGGACTGGTTTGCCTATTCTACCTAAAAACGAGGGAATGCTCAATGACCAGCAAGTGCCTGTTCGCTTTATGTATCCAGTGGATGTGCAAATCAATAACAAAGAAAATTATGATGCTGCTGTAGCCCGCATGGGATCTGACGATATCAACACCAAAGTGTGGTGGGAGAATTAATAGAGTCCTTTTGGTCGATATAACTGGAGTTTGAAAATCTTATCTCCAGCTTTAAAATGATCAAAGGGTAGCACATGAAATAACCATTAAATCCATCCAGCAGTTCTTTAAGTTCAGCTGGATGGATTTTGGACATATTTATCAAACTTAATTGAGAAGTATATTTTACATATTAAACCAACCAAGTAAAATGAAAAAACTGCTTTTATCAGGTTTGCTTTTGGCTTCAGCATGGACTGCCATGGCTCAGGAAACTGCCAAGGGAACGGTTTATGAAGACCTGAACGGTAATGGAAAAAAAGAAGGCCGCGAAAAGGGCATTGCCCAAGTGGCGGTCTCCAATGGAGTGGAAGTCACCTTGACTGATGAAAAGGGTCGTTATGAGTTACCTGTGACAGATGATCAGATCATTTTTGTGATCAAGCCTTCTGGTTATCAGGTGCCTGTGAATGATAAAAACTTGCCCCAGTATTTTTACATTCATAAGCCCGAAGGTTCTCCAGAGACAGAATTTGCTGGCGTAGCCCCGACTGGCAAGCTGCCCAAGAAGGTTGATTTTGGATTGATCCCATTAACCGACAAGTCCAACTTCACTGCTTTGATCTTTGGGGATCCTCAGCCTTACACCATTGAGGAAGTCAATCACTTTGATAATGGGGTGGTTTCAGAAGTGACTGGAATTGAAGGAATTGATTTTGGCCTTTCCTTGGGTGATTTGGTGGGAAATGATCTCAGCCTTTTCAAGCCTTATATTGATGCCACAGCTAAAGTAGGTGTTCCTTGGTACAATGTATTAGGTAACCATGACCTTAACTTTGATGTGAAAGAAGACCATTTGGCTGATGAAACCTTTGAGGCACATTTTGGCCCTGCCAATTATGCCTTTAACCATGGAAAGGTTCACTTTATCGTATTGGATGATATCCTCTATCCAGATCCTAGGGACGGCAAGAGCTATTGGGGTGGATTTAGAGACGATCAGTTGACATTTGTTAAAAATGATTTGAAGCATGTGCCCAATGATCACCTGATTGTACTGGCTTTTCACATTCCACTGAGTGAACCAGATGGGGACCCGTTTGTAGATGAAGATAGGGAGCAGCTGTTTGAGTTGTTAAGTGACTTCCCATACACATTATCCTTATCTGCGCACACTCATTTGCAGAAGCAGGACTTTTTCTTTGAAAAAGATGGTTGGAACCAAAAGCATCCCCACCACCACTATAATGTGGGAACCACTTCTGGTGATTGGTATTCCGGTACGTTGAATAAGAAAGGGATTCCCAAGTCAACCATGAGAGATGGAACACCAAAAGGCTATGCTTTTATTGATTTTACAGGAAATCAATATGAAATCCGCTACAAAGTGGTGGATCAAGCTGATGATTACCAAATGGAGATTTTTGCACCGAAGGTGCTGGAAAAAGATAAAAGAACTTCAGCGGGTATTTTTGTGAACTTTTTCATGGGAACTTCTGAGGATCAAGTAATGTACAGAATCGACAATGGCCCTTGGAAGAAAATGACTTACCTGGAAGAATACGATCCAAGCTATATGTTGGATGTTTATCAGTGGGACACCACAGAGCAGCTTTTGGATGGCAGGAGACCCTCCAACCCAGTGAAGAGCACCCACCTTTGGAGAGCAGGAATCAATGCCAAAGAGGAAAAGGGCGTCCATACCATTGAAGTTGAAGCTACGGATATGTTTGGCAAGAAACATTATGGTAAAAAGACCTACCATATAAAATAATTTTTTTGATTTAGTTTGTAGCCGGGAAGCCTATTGGCTTTCCGGCTTTTTTTATTTAATATGCTTATTGATTGAAAATTTCGCTAAACCGTTTTATCTTTTCAGAAAAAAACATCTAGCCCCCAGAGATAACCTATAAATTTATGGATAGAAGATTAGCCTTGAAACAAATGGCTCTTTTGACGGGAGGATTGGCGCTGATTCCAGGATGTGATTTCAGCGAGGAAAAAATCCTGGCCGCCTATGATGAGCTTCAGATTACAGAAGGACAGCAAGAGATGCTGAAACTTTTGGTAGATACCATCATTCCTAAAACGGACTTGAAAGGAGCTGCAGAGCTGGGGGTACATGATTTTGTGCTGGTGATGGCCAATGACTGCCTTGGTGAAGCAGATCAGACCAAATTTGTCAATGGACTGAAAGGTTTTGACGAGTATGTCAAAGCTAGTTTTGGTAAAAGGTTCACTCAAATGGATAAACCAAAAGGGGAAGAAACCCTTTTGGCCATTATGGGCAAGGAAGCTGGCGAGGATAAGGACTTGGAGCAGTACCAATACTTTTTGAATACCACCAAGCGGTATACCCTGCAAGGTTATATGGCCTCTGAATATGTAATGACCGAGTTGATGCCTTATCAGCTTGTGCCGGGCCCAAATTTTAAGGGCAGCAAAAAAATAGTACCAGGAGAAAAAGTGAACATCAATGGCTAATCTGAATATTAATAGCGTAAAGGAAAAAACATATGGAGCCATTGTGATCGGCTCTGGGATGAGTGGTGGATTTGCGGCGAAAGAATTATGTGACAAAGGAGTAAAAACCTTGGTACTGGAAAGAGGAAGAAAGGTAGAGCACAACAAGGATTACCCCACTACCAATATGATGCCTTGGGAATTTAAGCATCGCGGTCAGATTCCTGAGGATGTTGTCAGAGAGAATCCGGCTATAAGTAGGTGTTATGCTTATCGGGAAGATGCAGCCCACTTTTTTGTGAAAGACACAGATCATCCCTATATCCAAGAAAAACCATTTGATTGGATTCGAGGGTACCAAACAGGTGGGAAATCATTGCTTTGGGCCAGACAGGTGCAGCGTTGGAGTGATTTTGACTTTGAAGGGCCTGCCAGAGATGGCTTTGCGGTGGACTGGCCGATCAGGTACAAAGAGCTGGAACCATGGTACAGTTATGTGGAGAAGTTTGTAGGGGTATCAGGATTTTATGACGGGATTGATAATTTACCCGACGGGGAGTTTCTGCCTGGAATTGAGCTGACGGCGGCCGAAGAATATTTTAAGCAACAAATGGCAGAGAAATATCCCGGTAGGCATGTGATTAGCGGGCGTTGTGCCCACATTACGGGTAATGCAGAATACTATGCCAAGCAAGGGCGAGGTATTTGCCAGCACCGGACATTATGCCAGAGAGGATGTCCTTTTGGGGGCTATTTTAGCAGTAACTCTGCTACTTTGCCTTGGGCAGCCAGGACGGGAAATTTGACCATGCAGAATGATGCGGTGGTTCATTCCATTATCTATGATGAGGAAAAGGAAAAAGCAACGGGTGTTAGGGTCATTGATGCCAATACCAAAGAAATGACGGAATACTATGCGCCGATCATTTTTGTAAACGCCAGTGCTTTGAATACTAACATGATCTTGCTCAACTCTACCTCCAAAAGGTTTCCTAATGGATTGGGCAATGACAATGGCTTAATGGGTAAATACGTGGCCTTTCATAATTACCGGGGAGGAATTTCGGCAGAATATGATGGGCTTAAAGAGTTTACCACAGAAGGAAAAAGGCCAACCAGTGGTTATATGCCTCGATTTAGAAATGTGTACAAACAGGAAACCAGCTTCCTAAGAGGGTATGCGGCCGGCTTGTATGGAAGCAGAAGCAAAGAAGTTAATTATGATGGCATAGGCAGTGATTTGGTAAATAATGTGATGAATCCATCTTATGGTCCCTGGAAAGTCGGTTCGCACATGATGGGCGAAACGATTCCCAAGGAAAGCAATTATGTGGCTTTGGATTCGGATCAAAAAGACGATTGGGGAATGCCTTTGATCAAGATCAATGTAGATTACGATCAAAATGATGAGGATATGCTTAAAGATTACCAAGAGCAGATGGCAGAAATGTTTGATGCGGCTGGCTTTACCAATATCCGCACTTGGGATGATGGAAGAAGACCTGGACTTGACATCCATGAAATGGGTGGGGTGCGCATGGGCCATGACCCAAAAACCTCTTTGGTGAACAAACACAATCAGTTACACGCATGCCAAAATGTGTATGTGACCGATGGAGCCTGCATGACATCAACCAGTACGCAAAACCCTTCATTGACTTATATGGTTTTTGCAGCAAGGGCGGTAGATCATGCGATGAAAAACCAAGGTTGAGAAAAGAGAGAGAGAGAAATGTCAATAAAGCAATGCTACTTCCTAATGGAGGTAGCATTTTTCGTTTATATTGATTTGGAAATAAGCGCAACCTGAAAGGTTTTCTTGGGGCTTAGCGTAAGGTTGAGGGTTTATTAAATATTGTTAATCAGTGTGTTAAAGAAATTTAAATCAAGATTTTACTGGTGATTATGCCCTAGCTTGCGCTTAGGTTTTTAATTCATCAGCATGATCAAAATATTTACTTTAATACTATTTTTTGTTTCCCTTACATCTTCAATCTATGCCCAAGATGATGAGCTTTTGGTCAAGGGTAAGGTCGTGGATGCCCAATCGGGGAAGCCTATCCCTGTGGTGAGGATCAGCAGTTCTATTGAAAGGGTTTCTACCAATGATATGGGTGAGTTTGAGATCAAGACAAAGGAGGGAGACCAGTTGATTTTTGTGCATTTGACTTATTTACCTAAAACCATTCAAATAGATGGAAATAGTACTGAGAGTTTGTTGGTCCGGATGGGGGAAAGAATGTTGGAGCTTCAAGAGTTTGAAGTAAGTGAGATGCCGAGTGAGCAGGTCTTCAAGGAAGCGATCATGAATGCGAATCCCGCTCATGCATATGAACAGAATATCATGAAGAATAATCTTAATACCATCATGATAATGAAGGATTTAAGCTATTTCCATGACTTTAGCAGTTACAATACTTTGTTGAAGAATGTCAATACGAATGGAGGCGTCACTTTCTTTTCTACCAATCCCTCCCTTGGGTTGATTGGGGCGTTAAAGAAGGTCATTAACGGTAAGCCGCGTGTGAAGTATTTAGGAGAAGAGTCTGCAGGTGATGCAACAACCAGACCCTTGTGGAAGAACCCTCTTGAGGTCGATTCGTTAAAAATAGAGTAGTATTCACGCTAAAATTTCATTTTAAGCAAAATTTTAGTGTTTGCTCTTCGTTAATATGTCGTGTTTAATGGGTAAAATGCTGTTTGTCAGCATTTAATGGAATGTGAAGAAAGATCTTTAAGTTTTAACATCCACAAATTATTTGAATTATGAAAGATCCCGCCTATGAACTTTCCAGTATCATTGTAACCATTTTACAGGTTGCGTCAGCGATGTTTGGCGGTCTGTTTCTTTGGTTGAGCATCATGGCGTTCAATGGTCAGGAAATGATGAATTCTTTCTTGAAAATGGCCGATGACCCCCATTATGTCAGTGCTGAAGAAGCCTTTGTAGCTGGTTTGGTATTACTGGGGATGTTTATCCTGTGTATTGCTGCCTTCTTTATTTTGCGGTATCTGAAAAGAGTAGTGAAGAAAGAGACCAATCAACTGGGCTTGCAATAGACAAAAAATAAGCTGTCTCAAAATTTAAAATCCGCCATCACAAATTAAGTGATCTTTATGCGCTCTCACTGAACGTATGATAAGATTCTTCTCCTTCATGCCTGTATGACAAACGAAGCAAGGCGGAGAAGTAATGACGAGGACTTTTGAGACAGCCTATAGTTTCTTAATGATGGTGATGTCCACCTGGTCCATGAACATGGCCATGGTCTATTTCTTCTTGTTCAGCCTCTCGGATATCAACTATTTCACCTTTAAAGTAGAGGTCGTATCCCGCTAAAGGAGAATTGAAATCCATATGGACACCTTTGTAATCCACCTTAAGGATTTCCCCCCTAAGTTGGTTGCCCTCGTCATCCTGCATGGGGATCACCCGACCTACTTTTAGCATGTCTTTGTTCTTCTTGCCATCTTCCTTGAAATTGGATTTAGGGATAATGGTTACCTTACTTTCGTCATAGTCGCCATAGGCATTTTCATAATCAATAAATACCTCAAAGGTGTCTCCTACGCTCTTGCCTGCTATGGCTTCCTCCAATGCTGGAAGGGTGTTTCCTGCTCCAAATAGAAATGGAAAAGCTTGCTCTTTGCTTACTTTTTCCTTGAATTCTTTGCCATTTTCTCCATCATCAATGTGCAGCTCATAAGCTACACTGACTACTTTATTTTTTTCTGCTATCATGATTTTTAAAGGTATATAGCCCAAAAAGGGTGAAATGCCCTTTCAGGTTCCCAAAAGTAAAAAATTATTTCCAGTGAAGGTTGAGTACAGAAAAGCTTTGTTAAATTCAGGTAAAAATCAACCTGTTACAGCATGGAAATATTTTTGCAGAGTGAAACCTGGATTGCCCTATTGACATTGACATTTTTGGAAATTGTCCTAGGTGTAGATAATATCATTTTTATTTCCATTGTCTCCAATAAGCTCCCTGAAAATCAACAGCCAAAAGCCAGAAATTTAGGCTTACTCTTGGCCATGTTTTTTAGGGTAGGGCTGCTTTTGGGGATTTCCTATATTATCCAGTTTACAGAGCCATTGTTTACTGTTTTTAATCATGGTTTTAGCGGCCGAGACCTGATATTGGCTGGTGGAGGACTGTTTTTGCTGTTCAAGTCCACCATGGAAATCCACCATAAGATGGAAGGGGAAGTAGAAGAAGTAAAAGCCAAATCTGGAGCTTCTTTTGGAAGTGTGTTGGTTCAGATTATTCTTTTGGACATGATATTCTCCTTTGACAGTATTTTGACGGCTGTGGGTTTGGTGGACCATGTGATCATCATGATCATTGCGGTGGTTATTTCTTTAATGATCATGATGGCTTTTGCAGGTAAGATTAGCCGATTTATCAATGAACACCCAACCTTGCAGGTTTTGGCATTGAGCTTTTTGATTCTTATTGGGGTAATGCTTTTGGTGGAAGGTTTCCATGTAGAAGTGCCCAAAGGCTATATTTATTTTGCAGTATTTTTCTCTTTGGCCGTGGAGCTTGTCAATATGAGGATGCGGAAGAAAACGGCCAAGAAACCAGTGGAGCTCAAACCTAGGATGAAAGAGTCAAAGGAGTAAGGTGAATGAATAAAAGTCCGTAATGTTATAAGTAAAAAACAGTGTATGATTTTTAAGGTTTCTTGATCTTTAATTCAAGAGTATTGGCTATATGCCCAACTGCATAAATGCTTTGCATTGATGAAAAGAACCAAATCCCTATAACACAAACTAAGTCTTGGAGCCTTCTGCAAAGGCTGGCAAAAGAGTTCGGTTTAATATTTCTTCTTAAAAAGAATTAGAAAAGGCCTATACATCCATGTGTTTGAATGAGTGTAGCTTTAATCCTCTGTTTCTTCTAATTTTTCAAGGTATGCTTTTCGATAGCTAGACCAGATTTCGTAGATGGGATCTCCTTTAGAGCTCAAACCACTATGATGCCATGCGCCGTCTTTTACTTCATAGTCAAAGCCGAGGGAAGCCCCTACTCTACTATCGTCCCTACTGAAAAAGGTGATGTATTCGGTGTACTTGCCATTTTGGGCAGTATAATTGCCTCCTCCAGTACCACTGAACTCCTTGGTTTCGGAGTTGAAGGCAATCCATTGGAATCTTCCACCGCCTAGGATTTTTACGGTTCTTCTGGCTCCGGGTGTCATTGTGCTGATTTCGTCTCCTCTTTTTCTACCAGTAATTACCCAAGTGCCATTGAGGTCATCGTCGCGGTCAGAGACCTTTTCCCAAATTTCAATGACATTTTCTCCCTTCTTCATATAGGAAAGGATGAGCTTTTCATCTAAAAAGTCTAAGTTGTACTGTGTAGAGGCACCGATTTTATTGGGATTGCTGGTATAGAAATCAAAAGTTTCGGTATAGCTGGTAGAGTCTTCCAAAGTGTAAAGTCCTCCTCCTGCACCTAAAAAGTGGTTGGTATCCATTTCCTTATTCCCGAAAGCAAAATAGCCATCTTGATAAATTTTGATGCATTCTTGATCCTTTACGGGAATACCATTGAGGTGGGTAAGTTTCCAGGCTCCTTCTAGTTCTTGAGCGAAAACACCGATGCTAAAAATCAACAGGGGCAATAAGATTATCTTTTTCATGGCATTTTTTCTTTATTCTTCTCCTAATTTACAAAAATCAACACGTACCATTTTTATCTTTGAAGAACTTTGGTACTTTTTACATCAATGGTGTAATCGAAATGCCAAAATCATAAAATTAGGTTTATGGGGAAATTCACATTAGGAAGTACCAAGGAGGAAGTATTTGAAATGCTGCCAGAGGGAAATATAAAAGTAACCCAGCTGGGGGCCAAGAAGCTTTGTGTGGTGCGTAAAGGTGAGGAGGTTTATGCTTTTGAGCAACTTTGTCCTCATCGGGGAGCACCGCTAAAGGACGGCCATATCAATGGTTATGGTGAGGTGATCTGTGTGCTCCATTCCTATCGTTTTGATATGAAAACCGGCCAACTCAAATCCGGAGGGAGTTGCGGGGATCTAGAGGTTTACCAGACCCATTTGACGGATAGTGGACTGGAGATTATGGTTTGAGTGAGAGATTTAATATAAAAGTAAGTCCACAGATAAAAACATAGATGCTTACTATCAAGGCTGGTCAACACAGGTTGGATCAGTGTTTTTTTGTGTAAATAAAAGATGTGAAATTAAAATTGAGGTAAAAGTTTTTTGGATGGAAAAAATTCTCAGGTTCTATAGAGAAAATCTTGTTTTCATTTTTCTAATGATAATAATTATTATCCTTTTTTTAATCGATATCAGAGTTATTGATACCTATGTAGGTTATCACTATCCACCAATTGAACTAGAATCTCCCAACATTCCATTAGCCGTCCTTATTTTTATACGGAATTTATCTGGGCTATTAATGCTAAGATATCTATATAAAAAGAGAGAGAATATTTTGAACCTCTTCTACAACTTTTATAATTTTTATGACGACCCCATTTCCAATGATATCCCTGCTTTAATAGACGAAGGGAGAGTCAATAAAGAAGCTGGGATTTATATTATGGAAAAAAATTTAAGCTTGTTATCAGGGTCTTGGTATTATCCAGCTGTTGTGCATGAAAGAAAAAAAGACGTTGAAGAAAAGCTTCCGGAAATTATTGAAGTTAAGAACAGTAAACTTGGATATTCTATACTTGGCTTTATTTTCCTTATTTATCTATTATTACAACTAATGAATTTTATTGAATCAATAAATACATTATCAATGAGTAATATATTAAGGCTTAGTCCTGTATTTATATTTGCTGGTTTCGCTATCTATTTTTTTCGGAAAGCATTATCAAAAAAAGTGATTATGAAAATTAGTCAGTTAGGAATTTTAGTAGATGCAAAGCTATATAAATGGTCAAATATCAAATATGTTTATTTTGAAATATATGGAGGAAAGAAGAGACACCTCACGCTACATATAATGCCTTTAGATTGTGATAATCCTATCGAAATTAATCATGATTTACATTATAAGAATTATAACAGGAAGCAACTTGGACATATCTTGGAGACCTATCATAGGAGGTATAGTTGAGGCCCCTATTTATTCTACCACCAACACTTAGGGAGTGAAGAAGTAAAGTTTTTAACCCCTTTCAAATACAATTGCAGCCCAGTTGTCTTTTACTTTTTGTCCTTTCAGCCTTAAACCTAGCGATTCAGCGCGGTATTGTAAGTCAGGGATGTCATGCTCATAAAAGCCGCTTAGAAAGAGATTGGCATCTGGTTTCATTAGGGAAACATAAATCTCCATTTCGTCCAGCAATACATTTTTATTGATATTGGCCATAACAATGTCAAATGGACCTTTTGGGTTGACCTCGCGGATGGTGCCATGTCCCATTTTGACCTTATTCATGCCGTTGAGCTCAAAATTCTCGTTGCCATTTTCTACGCACCAATTGTCGATATCAAAGGCTTCGATATGGTTTGCCCCCAACTTGTGGGCCATAATCGCCAATATTCCCGTGCCTGAGCCTATATCGATCATGCTTTTGCCTTCATGGGATACTTCCAGCTGATGGGAAAGCATTAGATAGGTGGTGGCATGGTGCCCTGTACCAAAAGACATTTTGGGATTGATCAGGATGTCATATTTGACATCCTCTTTAGGGGCATGGAATGACGCACGGACATAGACTTCCTTGCCAATGGAAATCGGATCATAATGCTTTTCCCATTCTTCATTCCAGTTTACCTTGGGCATTTTACCTTCCACCACAGAGATTTCTGCGGCTTCATGGTATTGCTGAATGACTTGGTCATAGGCTTCCCGGTCAAAAAGATCTTCCTGAATATAAGCTTCTACCCCATCATCAGTTTCCAAAAATGAATCAAAACCAACTTCTGCCAATTCAGCTATGAGGATTTCTGTAAAATCTTGATTGCAGGTTATTTTGAACTCCAGGTATTCCATGATTTAATTGAAAAGTAAAAGGCTTGTTTCAGTAATAGTAAGAAAGCACTCCCGCCTTTTGAGCGGGAGTGCTGAATTATTAGAATGATTTGATAATGTCTACGAAGTCTCTTGATTTGAGCGAAGCGCCACCGATCAATCCACCATCTACATCAGCTTTGGAGAAAATCTCCTGGGCATTGTCCGGCTTACAGCTGCCACCATAAAGGATAGAAGTCTCTTCAGCGGCTTTCCCATATTTTGAGGCCAAGTGTGCTCTGATGGCTGCATGCATTTCCTGAGCTTGGTCTGAGGAGGCTGTTTTACCAGTTCCGATGGCCCAAATAGGTTCATAAGCGATCACCAACTTGCAGAACTCTTCTTCACTTAGACCAAAAAGGCTAGCTGTCAATTGCTCTTTGACATAGTCTTCATGGGTTCCAGCTTCTCTGATTTCCAATGGTTCACCGCAGCAAAAGATAGGCGTCAGGTCATTGGCCAAGGCTTGCTTTACCTTTGCAGTAAGTTCCTCGTTGCTTTCCTTGAAATATTCTCTTCGTTCGCTGTGTCCAAGAATCACATATTTGGCACCGAATGAAGCAAGGATTTTAGCAGAAGTTTCGCCTGTATAGGCGCCAGATTCCTTATCCGAGCAGTTTTGTCCGCCAAGGAAAATATTATCCACTCCACCGATCAATTTTTTCACATTGGAAGCATGGACAAAAGGAGGGTTCAAAACGACCGTTACGTCACTGATTCTTTCGTCTTGTACCATATTGACAATTTCAGAAGTCAGCTTTTGGCCCTCTTCCTGCGTTCCATTCATTTTCCAGTTACCGGCGACGATTTTTTTGCGCATGATAATTTAGGTTAGGTTTAATATATTTGATGAGAAAAAGTCTTTTCCTGATTTTTGATGTACAGGAGAAGAAATTTAGATGCTAAAATTACATAAAATGTCCTTCCTAAGAAAAGATTATTCCAATGAGCAGCAGAAAAAAACACTGACACCTGGACAAGCCAAGGTGAAGATTGCTGCTTTTTGTGCCTATCAAGAAAGGAGCCAGCAGGAAGTCAGGGACAAACTGTATGATTATGGATTGTACAGCGATGAAGTGGAGGAGCTGATTTCGGCGATGATTACTGAAAATTTTATCAATGAAGAACGCTTTGCCCAATCCTACGTTCGAGGCAAATTCAACCTCAAAAAATGGGGAAAGATTAAAATTGAGCAAGGATTAAAGCAGCATAAGCTTACGCCAAACTGTATCCGGCTGGGGATGCGGGAAATTGATGGGGACAAATATTGGGAGAGCTTATTAGATCTGGCGGAAAAGAAATGGCAAGCAGTAAAGG
Organism: Echinicola sp. 20G; assembly: GCF_015533855.1. GTDB lineage: Bacteria > Bacteroidota > Bacteroidia > Cytophagales > Cyclobacteriaceae > Echinicola. Next base: position 1,467,184 of record NZ_AP024154.1, read on the forward strand.
AAAATGACCCTTTTAAGAAAAAAGTCAAGGTCCATCGATATTTGCTTGGTCGTGGCTTTGAAAATGATTTGGTCCAGGCGGCTTTAGAGGAAATCAAGAAAGATGTTTGAGTGTAAATAAGTCTTCCTGCTCCTGAGGAATCACTTTGAGCACATTGGCGAGTACCAACCTAACCAAGGTTTTAGAGGCAATAAATTTAGGTAATCGGGCAATCTTGGAATATTCCTTTAGCGTAATCGAAGTTTTTTCATTGAGGGCCTGCATCAGCTTGGTTTCTTTTTCTCCATAGCTAAAGATAATGTCCTTTTCCTTTTTACTACGACGAAGAATTTCCCAAACTTCCCTACTGGCCTGAACGGTGCGGTCTTCTACCCTCACAAAAGATTTTTTTTTGCCTTGGTCATAAAGATAATGGGGTCTTTTGGGGCTTTTTTCAAAGTGATATACGGCTACGCCTTTTTTCTCATTGATAGGGATCACCCATTTCTCAAAGTCCACCATCGGACGGATCAATTCTTTGATGGCTTTGTCCAGCACATATACATCTTCATCGATGTACCGCTGTCCACTGACCGTTTTGTCATCATCCACCCCGATGAGTAGGTAACCGCCTTCCGTATTGGCCAAAGCGATGATTTCTCTGACAATTTTTTCAGGGTGTGCTGCCTTCTTTTTGAATTCAATATGTAAACCTTCCCCTTTTTGGGCCAGTCTGCTCACCTCCTGAAGTGTCATTTTCTAAGTCATTTAGTTGATCAAAAAGCTGATGCCAGCTCTTAAACCTGCTACATTGCTTACAGCATAATAATCCACCATTCCCTCTAATCTAACACGGTAAGAAAGGTTGAGGGTATAACCTGCTCCAAAGGCCAGGTCACTGTCTTTGCCTATCAAGCCCCGCATCCTAATGAAAGCTGGTTCCAGAGGATAATACCTCCCTCCCAGTGTGACTTGGTTGGGCCTATTATAGTTAAACTCATATCCGCCTGAAAAGGATATATTGTACCAATGAAAATAATTGGTTTCAAGTCCGATTTGGTATCTTCTGATGACTCCCGGAGCATCAGTTCTGGCCAGGTCAAAAGCGCCTGAAACAAGATAACTTCCCTCTGCTTGCTGTGCTTGGGCATCCTCGCTGACCCAAAATAAAAAAGGGACAGCCAGTAATAGTAAAATTTTTCGCATCAATCCATTCTTTTGAGCTCTTCCAATCTTTTCTTTAATCCCTGCCATTCATCGCGCAGCCTGGCAGCTTCCATAAAGTTGAGGTCCTTGGCGGCTTTTTCCATTTGCTTTTGCGTTTGAGGGATTAATTTTTCGAGCTTGTCCTTGCTCAAATATTGTACCACAGGATCTGCGGCATAAGCTTGTTCTTCGGTAAAATGATCGTCGTAGAATTTGGCGTTTTTCTTACTGTCTGCCACTTTGGTTTGTCCCATGATTTTATCGCGGGATTTGATGACCGTTTTCGGCGTGATGCCATGCTCTTCGTTATAAGCCATTTGGATGGATCGTCTCCTTTTGGTTTCATCAATGGCCTTTTTCATGGAATCGGTGATTCTATCCGCATACATGATCACTCGACCATTTTCATTTCTCGCTGCCCTACCGATGGTCTGCACCAAACTTCTTTCGTTTCTTAAGAAACCTTCTTTATCAGCATCCAAGATGGCAACCAGGGATACTTCCGGTAAGTCAAGTCCCTCTCTCAAAAGGTTTACTCCGACCAATACATCAAATATGCCGAGTCTTAGTTCCCGAAGAATCTCGACCCTGTCCAAGGATTTAACCTCAGAGTGAATATAACGACATTTGATACCGGCTCTTTCCAAGAATTTATTGAGTTCTTCGGCCATTCTTTTGGTAAGTGTGGTGACTAGCACACGGTCTCCTTGCTTGATGGTTTGATCGATTTCCTCTAAGAGGTCGTCTATCTGATCGCCACTTGGACGAACTTCTATCAAAGGATCCAAAAGGCCTGTAGGTCGAATGATCTGTTCCACCACCACTCCATCTGTTTGGTTGAGTTCATAATCTGCCGGTGTGGCACTGACGTAGATGACTTGGTTGGTAAGTGATTCAAATTCATCAAACTTAAGCGGGCGGTTATCCAAAGCAGAGGGCAACCTAAAACCAAAGTCCACCAGGTTTACTTTTCGCGAACGGTCACCTCCCCACATTGCCCTGATCTGGGGAATGGTAACATGGCTCTCATCTATAACCAAAAGAAAATCATCCGGAAAGTAATCCAAAAGACAGAATGGCCTTGCACCGGCACTTCTCCGGTCAAAGTAGCGGGAATAGTTTTCCACACCCGAACAATAACCCAATTCGCGAATCATTTCCAAATCAAATTCAGTCCTTTCGCGCAGTCGGGTAGCTTCCTCCAGCCTCATGTCCTTTTCGAAAAAGGAAATTTGAGACATCAGGTCATCTTGAATTTCTTTGACAGCTACATCGATCACATCCCTGCCTGTTACGAATAGGTTGGCAGGGAAAATAGTGATCAACCTTTCTGAGGATATTTTTTTTCCTGTGGTCGGGTCAATGGTTTGGATAGCTTCTATTTCGTCTCCCCAAAAATAGATGCGATAGGCAAAGTCAGCATAAGCGACAAAGATATCCACCGTGTCGCCTTTGACCCGGAAAGTACCATGTTTGAACTCGACGCTTGCTCGGCTGTAAAGGATATCCACTAATTTGAAAAGCAATTGATTTCTTGGGATTCTATCTCCTTCCTGCAGCTTCACCACATTTTTTCCAAATTCCTCTGGATTACCAATACCATAAATGCAAGAAACAGAAGCAACCACTATGACATCTCTTCTTCCGGTCAAAAGGGAAGAGGTAGCACTTAACCTCAGCTTTTCTATTTCTTCATTGATGGAAAGGTCTTTCTCGATATAGACGCCACTCGTAGGAATAAAAGCTTCTGGCTGATAGTAATCATAGTAGGAGATAAAGTACTCCACGGCATTTTCCGGAAAAAACTGCTTGAATTCTCCATATAGTTGGGCGGCCAGAGTTTTGTTATGACAAAGGACCAAAGTAGGTTTTTGGACTTCCTGAATTACATTGGCTACGGTGAAGGTTTTTCCAGAACCAGTAACTCCCAGCAGTACCTGAGAGGGTTCCCCGCTATTGATCCCTTCCGTGAGGTTTTTGATGGCAGTGGGCTGATCTCCTGTGGGACTGTAGTCAGATATTATTTTGAAATCCATAGTTTTTCCTTGGTGTCCTTAACAAACGTCAAAGGCGGGGAGAAAAGTTTTTAGCTTTGAAGATTTCTCCGGTAAGCCTTGATCCTGTCCAAATTATAATATAGGTAGTTGGTTCTTAAAATCACAACTAAAATCAGTGGTAAAATGCTAGGGTGAAATGATTGCCAACCTAAAATCCAGAATACAACAGCTGCATCTGCTAGAATGAGGGCAAACAACAAATACTTTTTCACCCATTCGGCTGGGTATTTTAGATTCAAACCATAAGCCAAAACTCCATGCAGCGGAAATGCCCAAAGCAAGTTCCAGTTGTACTTGGTGGTGCTGTGCTCAGTGAAGAACCACAATAAGACCACCATAATGCCCAAAAGGGAAAGGATGATAAACAAAGCTTGGTCAAAGCCCACAAACAAGCGCTTTTTCTTAAAGCCTATGAAAGTAATTACGATAAAGAAAATAGCAATCAGCCAAAACAGAAAATAGGGATTGAAGATACTACTTTCAATCTTTACTGGAGGTAAATCTAAAACTGTTGATTGGCTTTTCACCAAAGGCCTGGTGGGACCATCACCTACAATTTCAGCTTGCGCAAAAGCAACTTCCATATAATCTGGAAGGAATTGTTTTTCCCTTTCTGTGGCATCCACATCGATTACACTGCCCAAAGCGAGGTCAATGCCCAAATCACCCCAAGGAAGAGGGTAAACATATTCATCAATAAGGTCTCTAAAAGTCTTTTCCTCTGTTACTTCAGTTTGTTTCCATTCCAGTTGATCTCCTAGAATGGTTTCTATCATATCGCGGATTCGGGTGGCACAGTTATCATAAAAGAAGTCGTAACGATAGTATCTATTGTCGGGTTGGTAGTTGGTTTGTAAAAATGCTACTACTTTGGCTGCTTGTTGTGGATTGAGGCCCAAGACTTGCTCCCGAACACCTCTTTCTAGATAGGTATAATGATCGATAAATTGTTGATAAGTACTGATACTTAACATATAATCAAGTTTTCCTCTAGCGAACTTGAGGTAAAAATTGGGTGTGTCAAAATCAAAGGTTCCATAGTTGAAAACCAAATCTCTACCTGTTTGAAGGTCAATCACTCTCACGGCATTATGCCCAAATACACTATAGAGCTCTTCTCCAGGATCACAAGTTAAAAGGCTGATTTGGTATTGCTGTGCATTTAAATGACTTAAATTCAATAAGATAAATAGAAAAAATAGAGCGATTTTTTTCATGAGAGTAGAGATATTATTAAATTGAATACTCAGTAATTTTTTTGAGTATGATTTTTTTATCTAAGCTGTTTTTTTTGGATGACTTTTATCCAAGACGAATTTACAAGATAATATCCGTAATTTTTACCCCGCTTTGGATATTATCAATGGAGGCTTTTGCCCAGTCTGTGGGAGCTTACAGAAGCATTGCAAGCGGTGATTTTGATCAAATTGGTATTTGGGAGGTTTATGATGGTGCTTTGTGGAATGCTGCCAGCATCAAACCAGATGAAAACCATGATGTGTACATAGAGTTTGGTCATAAGGTTACGCTTCAACAAAACGAATCAGTGCATTCTTTATTTTTGAATGCCCAGACAAGTACCGGTGAGAAGTTGGATATCAATGACTTCCAATTGGAGGTTTATGGAAGCCTTAATGCCTTTTCAGGATCAGCTCCCGGAATTGCAGGTGGGGCTTGGAACACCATCGATTGGATTGGGAGTAGTGTAGGTAGTGAGTTGGTCTTTAAGGGAGATTCAAGAGTAATTATTCCAGCTGGGGCTTGGAGCGGATTTACTACCAGAAGCAGGTATTCAGTAATTTTTGATCCAAACTCAGATGCTATGCTAACTATTCAGGAACCTATTAAAGCAAATAGGTTTGTGATCAAGTCAGGAAAGGTGATTCAAGAAGGGATTCCCGGAGTGGATTGTGCTACCTTCTCCTTTAATAATGATCCCTCAGTAACGGGAGCCTATGGTGAGTTAACCATCGAATCTGGGGGGACTTTGGAAACTGACTGTGGGGAGGAGATCATCATGAGATCAGTTGCAGGTTTGGTGCCTGCTTTGCTTTTTGATTTAGAGGAAGGAGCTAGTTTGGTTCTTAATGCCAATGATCCAGAGATCAATGCGGTCTCAATTAATTTTGCTGGAACAGTCATCTATAACTCCAATTCAAGTACCCAGCACTTTGTCACCTCAAGCATAGCCAGCTCGGCCATTCCGGAAAGTTATCAACATATTGTTTTTGATGGAAATGCATCGAAAGAATTGCCTAATCATCTTGAGGTCACTGGAAATATAACTCGTTCTGGTGGAGGTGCGATTGTGGATAACAATACTGATTTGTCCTTAACGGGAACTACAGATCAGAATGTTTCAGGTTTTGCTCTAGACGTGACCAATTTGGATTTGAATAAGAGTTTAGGCGTGTTAGAGGTGGATCATGACTTAAATGTTAAATCTACCTTGACGATGACCTCAGGAGAATTGAATTTTAATGGAAAAAATCTTTCTATTAACACTACTGGTTTGGGAGGATTGGTTTATTTGGATGGTTTTTGGTCCAATCTCAACCTACTTGAGTATAATAACCTTCCAAATGTTTTAACAACGTCCAATGCCACCTTTCCCTTTGTGGATAAGTATGAGGGTGGTGTGAGGACTTTAGAAATAACAGGCATGCATACTGCCTTATCTTCAGGTCTTAACATCACTTACCAACAGCTTCCCGGAGTTGATCATTCTGCCAATTTTTTGGATAGTGATGGGACTTTAGTTTTGTACCAGCTAAACAGTTATTTTTCCTTTTCGGGTTTATCAGCAGATAACAGTGATTTGATCTTAAGGATTTCTGCTGATGATTTAATTGTGGATAATGTAGATGATTTAAGGGTTGTTGCAGATCATCAAGCTGCGGAAGGAGACCATTTGTCAGGTGGAACAAGTGGGGGTCAATTGTGGGCAAGAAGAGAAGTTTCCTTATCAGAGTTAAATGGGAATGATTTTACGATAGGGAGTTACAGAGTGGCGACAATCCTTCCCATCACCTGGATGAATTATGGTGTGAAAGCCCATGGAAAGTATAACCTAGTTGAATGGACGATTAGCGGTGATGAAAAATTAAGCAAATACCATATTTATCGATCTGAAGATAATGTGGATAACTTTAGTAAACTGGAAAGTATATCTGCTAATGATTTTGTTGGAGGTACAGGAGTGTATCAGTTTTTGGACCAGCTTCTTAATGGGACTGGGCATTACTACTATCAAATTGGAGCGGTGGATAAGTGGGGCAAGGAGGCTTTTAGTCCCGTCTTTGGCTTACAGAGAAGTGATCTCCTCAAAGGGGAATTTCATGTTTTTCCCAATCCCTACTTGGCTGGAAATATTAATTTTGATCTTCCAATTTATGAGCCCAACAGCGTAATGACTTTGATCATCAAAGATGCTCAAGGAATTGAAATCGCTCAATATTCAGGCAAAATTGATCAGATAACTGACTCTTTTGTGGAAAAGTTGAAATCACTGAGAAAAGGATTTTACATCATTTCATGTGTAGTAGAAAACGAAGTGTTTACAGAAAAATGGATCAAGCAATAAAAAGCCCTAAGCTCAAAGCTTAGGGCCAAGGTATTATTGATTTGATTAGTATAATTCACGTTTATTCAACCGTCACTGATTTGGCCAGGTTTCTTGGTTGATCCACATTACAACCTCTCATCACCGCGATATGGTAGGACAATTGCTGCAGTGGTACTACAGAAATCAAAGGAACAAAAGCTTCATGCGCCATTGGAATTTCGATCACGTGATCAGCCATTTTTTTAACAGTTTGATCACCTTCAGTTACGACAGCGATGATTTTACCTTTTCTGGCTTTCACCTCTTGAATATTGCTGACCACTTTTTCATAAGAGCTGTCCCGAGTTGCAATAAATACAACGGGCATTTCTTCATCAATCAAGGCAATTGGGCCATGCTTCATTTCAGCAGCAGGATACCCTTCTGCATGAATGTAGGAGATTTCCTTTAATTTAAGTGCTCCTTCCAAAGCAACAGGGAAGTTGTACCCACGTCCCAAATACAAGAAGTTACTAGCGTCTTTATATTGGGCGGCGATCTTTTCTATTTGATCGTTTAATTTAAGAGCCTTTTCTACTTTTGCAGGGATAGATTCCAGTTCGCTAAGCAACTGCATGTAGGTGCTTTCCGGCAAAGTCCCTCTTTGGTACCCTAGCATAAGTGCCATCATGGAAAGTACAGAAATCTGGGCTGTAAAGGCTTTGGTGGAAGCCACACCAATTTCTGGTCCAGCGTGGGTATAGGAACCCGCGTGAGTGGCCCTGGCGATGGATGATCCCACCACATTGCAAACGCCAAAAATAGTTGCACCTTTTTCTTTTGCCAACTCAATAGCGGCTAAAGTATCGGCTGTTTCTCCTGACTGTGAAATGGCAATTACAAAGTCTTTGGAATTGATTACAGGATTTCTATATCGAAATTCAGAAGCATATTCTACTTCTACGGGTACTCTTGCGAATTCTTCAAAAAGGTACTCGGCCACAAGACCGGCATGCCAACTGGTGCCACAGGCAGTAATGATGATCCTGTCAGCATTTTGGAATTTGTTCATGTAGTCCCTCAATCCACCAAGGATCAATCGCCCTCCATTAGCATCCAGTCGACCACGCATACAATCCGCAATGGACCTAGGTTGCTCACTGATCTCTTTCAGCATGAAATGCTCAAAACCTCCTTTTTCAATAGCCTCGAGTTCCATTTCAAGCTGGTTGATATAAGGGTGGGTTTCTACATTTTCAATTGTCTTGATTTGTAGTTTGGCATCTCGGATTACAGCGATTTCATAATCATCCAAATAAACTACCTGATTGGTGTATTCGATGATGGGTGTTGCATCAGAGGCAAGAAAGTATTCTCCCTCTCCCACACCAATGACCAATGGAGATCCTTTTCTGGCTGCTATTAGCGTATCAGGTTCATCCTTGTTCATCAAAACAATAGCATAAGCCCCTACAATCTTGTGAAGTGCTAACCTTACGGCTTCTTCCAGACTGCAATTGTTGTTCTGATAAATGTCTTCAATAAAGTTGATAAATACCTCAGAATCGGTTTCACTATGAAAAGTGTATCCTTTATTGATGAGGTCTGTTTTGAGTACATCGTAGTTTTCGATGATCCCATTGTGGATCATGGCGAAGTTTTCCGATGAAGAATAATGAGGGTGGGCATTGACATCATTGGGTTCACCATGTGTTGCCCATCTGGTATGACCTATTCCGATATGGGAATGGAGGTCAGGGTTGTCGATCAAGGAGTTTTCCAGCTCGGAAACTTTTCCTTTTTTTTTGTAAACATTCAGGCCGGCTTCGTTCAATAAGGCCACACCAGCGCTGTCATAGCCTCGATATTCAAGGCGTTTCAGGCCCTTAATGATGACAGGCAGGGCTTCCTGCTTGCCAACATAAGCTACAATTCCACACATAAAAATTTTGTTTATTAGGGTCGGAGATATATTATTAGCTATCGCATTTTTGAATAGTAAATTTTAAGTTTGATAGAATTTTGATTTACAACATACTCTCTCAATGAACGAACAAAGTCGTTCGAATAAGGAGGAGTGCTGCCGCTAGAGGGTGTTCTAGGGTACAATAACAAGTCATACCTTTGTACATCTGTTCTGAAAAGCGCATCTACATAGCTTGTTAGGGATTGTTGGTAGATGAATTTTTCGGAATCAAACAGTAAAGGATTCGTTCCTGAAGTAGAAACAGCTGGAAGCACATTTCCATCTTCATCAACTACGACCTGAGTGGATACATCAGATTGAATTGAATAAAGTGCTCCATCTGATTCTCTGGTCAAAATTTGATTACTTTCGTCTGTAAAATAAGGAATTAAACTTTGTGGAGGAAGTTTGCTGTCTGCAAAATTCTCTGTTGGGCCCATTACCAAAGTAGCTTGGTTAAAAGTAGCATTTTCCAAAGTGTCCAAGAAATTGGACAAAGGCTCCATATCCAGTCTCAGCACTAGTCCCAAAAGGGATTTACTACCTGCTAGGTTACCTACATCATAAGCTTCATCATTTTCTACAATAACCTCGGTAGGTGTTCCTGTTGGGTCGTTTAAGACGCCGTTAAAGTGCCTTGATTGAGCAGTGAAAATGGTAAAGGTGCTGGAAACCGTATCTTCTTCACTTTCTCTATAGTAAAGTTTGATTCCAGTGTCGTTTCCTACCAAAACATTGATAGTAGTTTCTTCGTCAGGATTTCCCTTCAGGGCGAAGCCTGGGAAATAATCCCTGAAATTGAAAATATTGTCAAAGACGGCATCCTCGTTTTGTAATTTGCTAAAAAGATCCGCAGCAAGCGTTTCATCCAAATTCATGGCAACGATGGTGTCAGAATTTTCTGTAAGCATAAATGAACCACTGGCAAACGGAACTTCTTCATAGGATAGGTGGTCAAAACTATAATAGGCCGTATCCAAAATAGGCTCAGTAAGCTTGTGGGCAGAAAAGGACTTAGCATCATCAAGATCTTCAGCGGTGAGGGAGGAAATGCTAATACTAAACCTTGCTGAATCTAAAATAGCATCTGTAGTAGGTTTAGTAGCAGTCGTGCTAAAAGCCATCCTGCTGTAGCCAATGGCTTCAGTTCTTCCAAAATAGTCGCTGTTGTCCCCTCCGACTACCAACACCAATGGGTTGGTGGTTTTAAGGGAATCTACAGATACCAAAGAAGCAGAAAGGGGTATTTCTGCATAGAAAACCCCTATCTGATTAGCATTTGGATCAAGTACCAAACCGATATCAGATGGATCGGTACAAGAACTATTGAATGATGTAGTAATTAATAAGATACCGGCAAGCTTAGCCTGCCAGGTCTGTATAGATGTTGTAATAACTTTCAAAAAGTTGTTCTTCTTCGTCTTCGTTGTTAATCTCACACTTTTTATCTTTAGAGCACTCTTCAATGATTTGATTAAGGCTGTCAGAAATTTCGTCTCCTTTGATCACCACATCGGCATATTCCATTCCTATTTTAAGGAATCCTTCATAGTCCTTGGACTTGAGAGGTGCCAAAATGCTGTCATCGATATCGACCATTTTTACTTTCTCCAGCAAATCATCGCCAAATTTATGATTAAATCCGTTATTATAAATAGTGAACACTGATTTTGTGCCTTTAAATAACGGCTCATTCTTATAAGTAGTTTTCAAGTAAAGAGGAATCAAACTGGTCATCCAATCATTGCAATGTACCACATCTGGCGCCCAGCCTAGTTTTTTGACAGTTTCAATCACTCCTTTACAGAAGAAAATGGCTCTTTCGTCATTATCTTCATAGAAATTTTCTTGCTTGTCAAAGAAAACGCTTTTCCTCTGGAAATAGTCTTCGTTGTCGATGAAATAAACTTGAAGTTTTGCATTAGGAATAGAAGCCACCTTGATAATCAATGGTTTCTCCTCATCTCCTACAGAAATGTTGATTCCTGAAAGCCTTACTACTTCGTGCAACCTGTTCTTTCTTTCGTTGATCAAACCAAATCTCGGAACAAGAATACGGATTTCCATTCCTTTTTCTTGCATTGCCTGCGGCAGGGCTCTAACGAAGTTAGCGACCTCTGAAGTTTGAAGAAATGGATTGATTTCACTTGCTACGTAGAGAATACGAAGTTTGGACATATCTTGTTTTTTTTATTGAGGGATAATACGGGACTACAAAGATACAAAAAAAATTACAAAAACCCATTGATATTGTCCAGAATAATATACATTTGCCCCTATTTTGCTATGTCAAAATGAAAAAGTTGTGAAAATTCTCCATACCAAAAACGAAATAAATTCAAAGCTGTTTGAGCACAGAAATGCTTCGAAGTCAATAGGTTTGGTGCCTACTATGGGGGCTTTGCATGAGGGGCATTTGAGCTTGGTGCATAAGGCCAAAGGTCATGCTGACGTGGTGGTGGTGTCCATCTTCGTCAATCCTACCCAATTTAACAATCCTGAGGATTTGGAGAAGTATCCAAGGACGGTTAGCGAAGATTTGAAGATGTTGGAAATCAGTGGAGTTGACTATGTGTTTCTTCCTTCCGTGGAGGAAATGTACCCGCAGCCCTCCAAGTTAAAGTTCGATTTTGGAGATTTGGAAACTATCCTGGAAGGAGCGTTCAGACCTGGACATTTTAATGGTGTCGGTGTGGTGGTCTCAAAACTGTTTCATATTATCAAGCCAGATTATGCCTACTTCGGTCAAAAGGACTTACAACAAGTAGCCATTATCAGAAGGATGGTGGAAGATTTGTCTTTTGATGTGAATTTGGAAATAGTACCGACCGTTAGAGAAGAGGATGGATTGGCGATGTCTTCCAGAAATAGGCGGCTTAATTCAGAAGCAAGGAAATTGTCTGTAATGCTCTATGAATCTTTAGTTTGGGCCAAGAATGAACTTTTTGCAGGTCGTCCTTGGTTGGAGGTACAGGAAAAAATATCACACAAATTTAATGAGGAGCCACTGGCAAAGCTTGAATACTTCGAATTGGTGAAGACAAATAGCCTTGAATTGGTCTCTGGCATTGATTTGGGTAGTCAGTTGAGCACCAATGAATTCTCCATTTGCACTGCTGTGTATATTGGAGATGTGAGGTTGATCGACAACTTACCAATATAATGCTTAAATTTGTGGCAAATTTAGAATGTGATGCAAATTCAGTTATTAAAATCAAAGATCCACAGGGTTAAAATTACCCAAGCGGAGCTTCATTATGTAGGCAGTATTACGATCGATGAGGACCTTATGGACGCAGCAAACCTCATAGAAAACGAAAAGGTACAGATTGTCAACATCAATAATGGCGAGCGTTTGGAAACTTATGTGATCAAAGGAGAGCGAGGCAGTGGAAAGGTTTGTCTGAATGGTCCAGCTGCACGTAAAGCGCAAGTTGGTGATGTAGTGATCATTATATCTTATGCAAGTATGGATTTTGAAGAAGCAAAGTCCTACAAGCCGGTAGTCATATTTCCAGATGATTCTAATAAATTGATCTAAACTTGAGACTTAATATTAAGCAATGGATTCAGGTGGTGATTTCACTTTCTGTAGCCATTTGGATCTTTTGGTTCTTATACAAAGATGTAAAAATGGAAAGCCTGTTGGACGCACTTCAGCAGGCTTCACTTTTTTGGATTGGCATGTCCATCCTGGTATCTACCTTTGGCTTTTGGCTAAGGGCGTGGAGATGGAAGTTGCTTATCAATACTGACCTAGAGAAAAAAATAACCACTTCAAGGACTTTTTGGGCTTTGATGGTGGGGTATCTGGTGAATATGCTAGTGCCCAGAGCTGGTGAAGTGGCCAGGTGTGGCGTCTTGAAAAAGACGGATAAGCTCCAAGTTAGCAAATTGTTAGGGACTGTGATTTTGGAACGTTCCATCGATTTGCTGTTTATGCTGTTGGTGATTTTTGTTGCTTTTGTGTTGGAGAGAGAGGTTTTTGTAGGTCTAGCGAAAGACTTGATATCATTGGACAGTCTTAAATTAGCGGTGCAGGAATACCTTCCTTTGCTCGTCGGTGCGATTGTGCTGATTTTTATTCTGTTTTATTGGATTACTAGGAGATATCGGGATCATGGCATTGTAAAGAAGTTTCAGCACTTTATGAGGGAATTTCTCACCGGATTAAAAAGTGTTTCCCGCATGGATCGCCGCGCGGGCTTTTGGTTGGCTTCTATTGGGATTTGGATAATCTATTACCTCATGATGTACTTTATTGCCATAGGCATGCCCAATACTGCCAATTTGTCTCCATCGTCTATATTGATGGTCATGGTGATGGGAAGTATTGGCATGATTGCTCCAGTCCAAGGTGGAATCGGTACTTTTCATGCTTTGGTGGCCTTCATTTTGATGACATATGGTCTTAGTGAAGAAGAGGGCAAAATATTTGCAGTTATTGTCCACAGTTCGCAAGTCCTGATAGTTATCGTCACTGGTGTGATCAGTTTATTGGCGGTGGCAAAAATTTCTGTGATTTCAAAACCAGAGGAGGATGGCTTGCGTATTAAATAGGCGTTTAAAACAAACTAGAATATGTTATTAATCTTAATTGTAGTTGTATTTGGGATTTTAGGCTTTGTCGTAAGTAGCAAGCTGAAAAGTAAGTTTAAAAAGTATTCCCAGACAGCCCTTCAGGCTAATCTTTCGGGTAAAGAAATTGCCGAATTGATGTTGGCAGATCATGGTATCCATGATGTATCCGTCAACTGTGTAGATGGACAATTGACAGACCATTATAATCCACAAAATAGAACGGTAAATCTTAGCCCTGATGTTTATTATGGTAGGAATGCTGCGGCCACGGCTGTGGCAGCTCACGAGTGTGGTCACGCGGTACAACATGCCAGATCCTATGCTTGGTTGAACATCCGCTCTGCGATGGTTCCCGTTCAGAATGCCAGTGGTAAGATTTTGAATTTTGTGCTGATCGCCTCTCTTTTTGGAGGGTTTTTGATGCTCAATACAATAGATTTTCGTTTGATTGGGATGGTTGTGGTAGGAGCATATGGAATTATTACCTTATTTACCTTTGTGACCTTACCGGTGGAGTTTGATGCCAGTAGAAGGGCATTGGCTTGGGTAAAAGAAAGAAATATCGTCACTCCTTCTGAGTATGATATGTCCAAAGATGCTTTGAAATGGGCGGCCATGACCTATGTGGTAGCAGCCTTGGCTTCATTGACAACGTTGGCTTATTATGCCTCCATCTTCTTTGGTGGAAGGGATTGATTATTAATTAAAATACAATAAGGTGAAAAGGGGTAAGAAATTGCCCCTTTTGTTTTTTTAGGCTATATTCCTTTATTCAAAGAGATAAACCCAAAGCTTATGAACTTTCATCTTACCGAAGAACAAATGGCCGTTAAGGAAGCGGCCCGAGATTTTGCTAAAGCCGAATTATTACCTGGAGTAATTGATCGTGACACCCATGCCACTTTTCCAAAAGAGCAGATCCAGCAGATGGGCCAGTTGGGTTTTTTGGGCATGATGGTAGATCCGAAATACAATGGAGGAGGGATGGACACCATTTCTTACGTATTGGCCATGGAAGAGATTTCAAAAATTGACGCTTCTGCATCGGTGGCTATGTCTGTCAATAACTCATTGGTCTGCTGGGGGCTGGAAAAATACGGTTCAGAAGCCCAAAAAGAAAAGTACCTAAAGCCATTGGCAACTGGTGAAGTGTTAGGAGCATTTTGTCTATCAGAACCAGAAGCAGGTTCTGATGCCACTTCCCAAAGGACCATTGCTGAAGATAAAGGAGATTATTACCTCATCAACGGTACCAAAAACTGGATCACTAATGGTTCTACAGCCAGTGTTTACCTGGTCATCGCCCAAACAGAACCTGAAAAAAAGCATAAAGGCATTTCTGCCTTTATAGTAGAAAGGGATATGGAAGGCTTCGAAGTAGGCAAGAAGGAGGACAAGCTGGGTATTAGGGGATCTGATACGCATTCATTGATGTTTAATGATGTGAAAGTGCCCAAGGAGAACAGAATTGGTGAGGATGGTTTTGGTTTTAGCTTTGCCATGCAGACTTTGGATGGTGGACGAATTGGGATCGCTGCGCAAGCCTTAGGAATTGCTTCAGGAGCCTATGAGTTGGCTTTGGCTTATTCAAAGGAGCGTAAGACTTTTGGGAAACCCATCAGTCAACATCAGGCCATTCAGTTTAAATTGGCGGATATGGCAACAGAGATTGAAGCAGCAAGGCTTTTGGTGATGAAAGCGGCTTGGTTGAAAGATCAAGGAAAGGATTATGGACATGCCAGTGCCATGGCAAAATTGTACGCTTCTAAGGTAGCGATGGAAGTAACGGTAGAAGCTGTACAAATTCATGGAGGTTATGGATTTGTCAAAGAATATCATGTGGAGAGGCTTATGAGGGACGCTAAGATCACCCAGATTTATGAGGGAACCAGTGAAATTCAAAAAATAGTTATATCTCGTAATATTTTAAGATAATAAATTTCAATACCTAAAGAACAGCTTAATCTTTATCATTTATACTATTCTTTTATTACGCTGAAACTTTTCTTTATTTTTGTTATATAAAAGTTAAAAAAATCATACTTTTACAAGTAACATACAAAAAGCGTCTGTCATGGAATATTACAATAAAGTCATTGAATCCGTTGGTGTAAGGTACACGAGGGGGAACAACTACAAAGTTGAGAGACCTATAACCGTGACGGATTATATTGAACCAGAGAACTCTGTAATCCTATTGCATCAAGGTTCTTTAAAATTTGGAGATGAGCAAGAATTGGTAAATGAAGGGGAGATTCTCTTCATTCCTGCGGGACGACCAAGCAAGGTTACCTTTGGTCCAGCCACCAAAAGGAATGAGTCGTCCAACGATGAATTTGTAGAAAACAAGAAAAAGCACCTACAAACCATCAGTTTCAAGGATATCAAAAATGCAGAAGAGGATTGTTTGACCATCGTTACCTTTGAAGCAAAGGTGTTTGATGTGGTTAATTTCTTCAATTCATTGGGAATTCCTCCATTTATCATCCGTTTTAATGACCGATTGGCCTCTATCATTGAGGACGTGGTCAAAGAATCAGAGCAAAACACTCCTGGAAAGGAGCGAGTGATCAAGCTGCACACCGAGTTATTGGTGGTAGAATTGGTAAGGCATATTCTTAAAAACAGGTTGTTTGTGGAAGAAATGTCTACAAACAGTACCTATTTTAAAGATCCTCGATTGATCGATATGTTCAATTACATCAAGAAGAATATCGGTGGAGATCTTTCCAACAAGGTATTGGCGAAGGTGGCCAATGTGTCTGAAGATTATGTTGGTCAGTATTTCAAAATGCTTACTGGTATCAATCCTCAGGATTACATTGAATACCAGCGCATGGAAGCTGCAGTGGATTTGCTAAGAACTACCAAGAAAAGCATCCGGGATATCGGCAAAGAAGTAGGATACAAAGATACGGCTTACTTCTGTCGCAGATTCAAAATGATGTACGGTTTGCCAGCTGGTAAAATGAGAAGAAGAGAATCCTTAATTAACGTTCAAGGATAAATTATAGACTTTCATAAAGTCAAGAACCTCGGTCAAAAGATCGGGGTTTTTTTCTACCCCATTTCCCAGCACAACGATGTCGGCCCCGGCATCCCAAACATTTCGGGCTTTTTCGATGGAGTTGATTCCTCCTCCCACTATCAAGGGAGATTGTGTTGTTTGTTTGACATGCTTGATGATTTCCTTTGATACGGGAGTGTTGGCTCCACTGCCTGCGTCCAGAAAGAAGGTCTGAAGACCAAGGAATTTTCCGGCAAGAGCGGTGGCTTTGGCCAAAGATGGTTTGTTGTTGGGGATAGGTATGGTTTGGCTGATGTAACTTGCACTGCTGATCTGTCCGTCATTGACCAGCATGTAGCCAGTGGGCAATACTTCCAGTTCAGTGTTTGCAAGCAACGGTGCAGCTGTCACGTGCTGACCAATGAGTAGTTCAGGGTTTCTTCCTGAGATAAGTGAAAGAAAGAGTATTCCATCAGCCAGAGGGCTGATCTGAATGACATTACCCGGGAAGAGGATAACTGGAATGTCAGCACATACCTCTTTGATCCTCATTACGGTTTTATCAACATTTTTTTCTGTCAGAAGACTTCCTCCAATAAAGAAAAAGTCAACTTCATTTTGATAGGCTTGGTTGATGAGTGATTTAAACTGACTTTCTGCGCCGACTTTTTCAGGGTCAATAAGCAAGGCCAAGGCTTTTTTGCCTGATAGTTGAAGCTGTTTAAATGTCTTGAAAATTTTATCAGACTTTTCTGTCGGCATCAGTAACTTTTTTTGAAAGAATGTCAATTAATTTGGCTTGTCCCAGAGAAAGGGCAACCATAAACAGCCTTTTACCAACACCGCCCATAAGGGAAGCTTTATGCTTCTTGGGCTTTTTAACTTTGATTGGATGACCCTCATCTCTCATTTCTTTGATGAGCTTTGTCTTTGCTTTCTTCTTACTTTTGCCACGAATAAGCTTAGTGGCTCCATAAGATACCAAGCCTCCAGCCAATACGGCACCGCCAACTTTTGCCCATGACTCGGATTCTTTTTTGAGAACGTCAAGCTGATGGTTAAGCTGTTTTTCAAGGTCTTCTTCTTGTTTTTTGAGCTCCTTATTGGTCATTGTTCTTATTTGTTTTTCTGCTGAAAAGCAGGAATTTACTTATTCCTTCATGAACAGCTTTTTGAATACCTACAGAGTCTTTTACGATGTAAAGTAATATCAGAAAGGCTACATAAATCAAACCAACATATAAAAACCCAAGTGAATTGGAGTAAGTAAGTTCTGCAAAATAAAATGCCAAGGCAATGCTGGCAAATAGTAAAATGAACACACTGATAATTACTACCATGCTCAAAATAGCTATCCGGGTGATGATTCCGGAGAGCTCCTCTTGGATGTCGTTTTTGGCCATTTGGATTTTGACCTCAATCAACTTTTTAACTGTATTAATTATCTCGGAGACGTTTAGCATCATCTTTAGATTATGATTAAAAATTATTCCTTGAGACAAACTCAATACAATATACATCAAAAACCTTGCTTGAAAAATTTAAACCGCTTGACCTTCAAAGTAAAAATAGAAGGATAATACTGCCTCAACGGCTTTTTTTATAGCAATATTAATCGGGAACTGCTGTTCTGCCATGTGGAAGTCAATGGCAGATAGGCGAGTATAATAATCTGAGCTTCCTGGGATCTCCAGCCCATTTTGGATAGCGTGAGTCACCATTTGGAATTGCTGTTGTTTCTGTTCTTTGATGGTTTTACAAGTAATCAACTCCTTCTTGCCCTCTCTATTTCTTCGAGAGGAATTTCCAAATAATCGACAGATCAGCCCTCGATGGTTGTATTGGGTGCAATGACCAGCTGCGCCATCTGCACTTAGCAGTTTGAGAACGACACAATAGCTGTCTTCTGTAGTGGTTTCCAGTTGATCAAGCAATGCTTCAGCTTGTCCTTTTTGATACAGGTCAAAGGCTAGTGGCAAAAACTCCAAGACTGTTGCGGGAACTTTGGGGTTGGCACAACATTTTCCACAGCCGGAGAGGCAGGTTAGTTGACTTTGTGCAAGATAATCTTGTACTTCCATGTCGAGGTCGTTGAATATTTCATTGACTTTCAGTGACTTCTCTTTAAGATTCATATATGTTGATAAAAAGCCCACGAAAGTACTCCAATGGCCGAGAATTTGCAATAAAAATTAATCAGGGGAACTGTTTTTCTTCGTAAATAATTATTAAAAAACCTTTATTTCCTTTTAAGGTTGAAACAAGTAAATTAGTCAACTGAAAGTAAACACTTTTGGTATAAGCGTAACGATAGCTTTTTAAACAAAAATAAGATGAGTGAAGAACCGGAAAAAACAGAATTGACAGAAGAAGATAGGATCCGAAGGGCCTTTAAAGAAAAGGATTGGAGTGAAATAAAAAGTGCCAACTCGTGGGTGATCTTTAAGGTCATGTCAGAGTTTGTGGAAGGCTTTGAAAAATTAGCAAAAATAGGTCCTTGCGTATCTATTTTTGGCTCAGCCAGAACACCTCAAGACAACAAATACTATAAGATTGCGGAAGAAATAGCTGCAAAATTGGTTCGCCACGGTTACGGAGTGATTACTGGTGGAGGACCAGGCATCATGGAAGCAGGCAATAAGGGAGCTCATTCGGAAAAAGGAAAGTCTGTAGGACTCAACATTCAGTTGCCTTTTGAACAATTCAATAACATTTACATCGATCAAGACAAGCTGATCACTTTTGATTATTTCTTTGTGAGGAAGGTCATGTTTGTCAAATATGCCCAGGGTTTTATTGTACTTCCTGGCGGTTTTGGAACCATGGATGAGCTGTTCGAGGCGATCACTTTGATCCAAACCAAGAAGACAGGAAAGTTTCCAATTATTTTGGTTGGGAAGGAGTTTTGGGAAGGATTGATCGATTGGGTAAAAACAGTGATGTTGGACAAGCATAAAAACATCAGTCCAGAAGACATGGATTTATTTTCGGTGGTCGATACAGCCACTGAAGCGGTCAAGGTGATTGACGATTTTTACAGCAAGTACTTATTATCTCCAAATTTCTGATTTTGCGTAACCTTCACATTTACATATTGTACGGTCTTGTGGCCGTACTTTTCGGATTGGTGTTTTATTATAAGAATGATTCCCCAAAAGTAACATCCTCTGAAAATGAGCATTGGCTTCCTTTAAAAAGGGAATCAACCCAAATAGGAGCGCCAAAGCAGGTGGCAAGGGTAAAATTGTTTGATATTCCAAACAAAATGGAATTTGCAGGAGAACCTGTTCCTTTAAATGAAAGTGATATCAAAGAGCGTTTTGAGCGGGAAATCTATGTCAATGTGTATTGGGAATCCAACATGTTGCTCATGATGAAAAGGGCCAATAAGTACCTTCCCATGATTGAAAGGGTGTTGGCTGAAAACCGTATCCCTGATGATTTCAAATACCTTGCTATGATAGAGTCGGGCTTGATGAATGTCGTTTCTCCAGCTGGGGCAAGAGGCTTTTGGCAGTTTATGGAAGGGACAGCTAAAGACTATGGCCTGGAAGTTAATAAGGAAGTTGATGAGCGCTATCATTATGAGAAATCAACCATAGCGGCTTGTAAATACCTGCAAAAATCATATGCCAAATTTGGTAAATGGACAAGCGTGGCAGCGAGCTACAACATCGGCCAAGCAGGCCTAAGCAGGAGGATGAATGACCAGCAGCAACCTGATTATTATGACTTGCTACTGAATGAGGAAACCAGCAGGTACATGTTCCGGATTTTGGCTTTTAAGGAAGTGTTTGAGCATCCGAGCAAATATGGCTTTGAGCTGACCAATGATGACCTGTATCATCAGCCCGAATTGAAGACGCTGGTTGTCAAAAATACTATTCCGGACTTGGCCGAATGGGCCATTAAAAATGGCACTACGTATAAAGTGTTGAAAACCTACAATCCATGGATGAGAAAGACCAAATTGACCATCCGCCGTGGCAATCAATATGAAATCCAACTTCCAATTGACTAAATATAATTTGAACAATTATTAGGATTTATTGATTATATTGGAGATGGTCTACTCCAACTCTATGAAAAACAAGAAGCTAATTATTTTTCTCGGGTCCTTATTGTTTCTTATCCTATTTGTTTTGAAAGGAGTTCCTTTGTTGGTTAACCTTTATCTCAATAGCCATGCGGACGAAATAGTCAGTGATCTGATTACCAGAACCAACGATTTTAGCGGCCATAAAGTAAAGTTTGGAAAGATCCACCTCAATTATGACTACCGTGGTACATATTTAGAGCTGGATTCTGTTGCGATCTTTCCCGATGAAACGGCCGATAACAATAGGGTAAAGATTGATCTTTTAGCCGAGAGAATCCTGCTTTCAGGCTTTTTGTGGAAGAGCTTATTGTTGGATAATGCCATTGTGTTGGATTCTGCGGAGTTGAGAAAGGTGACGATCCACAGCATGTCTCCTTCGTTGGATTCTTTAAACCTTAATAGTAAGGAGGAAATCAAACGGAAGAAAGGAAAAGATTATACTTCCATTCAGGTAAACCATATTGATTTAGATGATTTGTCCATCGAAAACAGGGATATTGGCAATGATTCATCCAGACTTGAAATAGCTGGGCTGAGTGTCACGGCCAACGATTTTACCCTAACCAGCGAAGATTTGGAAGATCCAAAGGCACTTTTTGATGTGGAAATGATAGCGGGAAAGATCAAACATGCATCAATTCACTTTAATGAATACCGGAATGAAATCATCACCAAAAATTTGACCTTCAGCAAAGAAAAGCGGAGCTTATCCATTGATAGTATTCGTTTGGATAATAAGTGGGGCAAGTACAAGTACGTCAATGATTTTCGCTTAGAAACAGATTGGGTAGAGTTAGAAAAGGGCAGCTTGGAATTGGTTAATATGAATTATGATGCCTATTTCCGAGACGGGATTATAGAAGCTGAAAAGCTGCTGGCAAAGGATATTAAGATTGCTGTTTTCCGCGATAAAAGGAAGGCTGATAATACCCAAAAGCGGCCGAAAATGATTCATAAAATCATTGGTGGGATTCCGAAGGATTTACATGTGGATATGATCAAGATGGAAAATGGCTATGTGTCCTATGAAGAAAGACCAGATAATGAGGCTCCCATAGCGGGGCAAATCTACTTTGATCAAATTGACGCCGAAATCATCAATATTACCAATATTCCGAAAATGCTGGATATGCACAGTGAGCTCAACCTAAAGGCCAATGCAAGGATAATGGGCAAGGGAAATGTGGACCTGAACGTGACTTACTTTTTACAGGACAGCACAGGAGGATTTACTATGAACGGACATGTCAAGAACTTGGATCTTACAGCGATCAATCCGATGCTAAGACCAGCCACCCAAGTAGAGGTGAGAAGTGGGGTGATAGACGATTTGTCATTTGACATCAAAGGAAATGACATTGAAGGCACTGGGGATTTAATCATGAAGTACCATAATTTGGCGATAGATATTCGTGGAAAGTCCTATGGGAAGGGACAAAATGTCTTTCAGAAAATAGGTTCTTTTCTGACCAATAAGTTGGTGATCCGCTCAGAAAACCCCAACAAAAAGGGAGAATTGAAGACTGGGGATATCTATTTTAAGCGTGACCAGAGTAAGTTTATCTTTAACTATTGGTGGAAAATGATCCTAAGCGGAATGCGGTCTACCTTGACAGGGGAAGATGAGGCCAAAATGAGAGAAAGGGCAGAAAAGAAGGATTAACTTTTTGACCAGGTAAACTTATTGAGGTTTATAGCGGTTAAAAAAAGATGGCAAGGGTATTTTCCATTAAATATCCATATTTTTGTCAAATTGTAAACGCTAAAAAGGACTGATCCTTTCATGACGAAAACAGTAGCAGCAGTAGAAGAAAAGATTGAGATTTATGGTGCCAGAGAGCATAATCTCAAAAACATAGATTTATCCATCCCCCGAAACAAATTAGTGGTGATCACAGGGCTCAGCGGAAGTGGCAAGAGTTCCTTGGCTTTTGATACCATTTATGCAGAAGGACAGCGTAGGTATATGGAGAGTTTCTCCGCTTATGCAAGGTCTTTTTTGGGAGGCATGGAGCGTCCAGATGTGGATAAGATCAATGGGCTTTCGCCTGTGATTTCCATTGAGCAGAAGACGACCAGCAAAAATCCTAGATCTACGGTAGGGACTGTCACGGAGATTTATGACTTTATGCGTTTGCTATACGCAAGGTCTGGTGAAGCGTATTCATACCTTTCTGGCAAGAAGATGATCCGACAAACGGAAGATCAGATTATTGATCAGATATTGGAGCATTTTGGAGGAAAGAAACTTTATATCTTGGCTCCAGTGGTCAAAGGGCGTAAAGGGCATTACAGAGAGCTGTTTGAGCAAATCCGAAAGATGGGATTTTCTAAAGTCCGAGTGGATGGTGTGGTGATGGAGATGGTGCCCAAAATGCAAGTGGACCGTTACAAAATCCATGATATTGAAATCGTAATTGACAGGATCATTGCTGAGGAAGATGATCGATATAGGATTACCCAATCTCTTAAGACCGCCTTGCAACACGGGAAAGGCGTGATTATGCTAAGGGATGAGGATGGCAATATCCATCACTTTTCCAAATACCTGATGGACCCAACTACCGGCTTGTCCTATGATGAGCCCGCTCCAAATACTTTTTCTTTCAACAGTCCTTATGGAGCTTGCCCAACATGTAATGGCTTGGGGAATATCGAAGAAATCACTAAGGAGAATATCATCCCAGATCCTAATTTAAGTATTTCCCGAGGTGGAATAGCGCCCTTGGGAGAGTACCGTGATATTTGGATTTTCAAAAAGATTGAGGCCATTTTAAAGCATTTCAAATCCAGCCTGTCCACCCCTATAAAAGACTTGGACGAGGGTGTGTTGGACGTTCTTTTGTATGGAGATAAAATGGAAGTGGAGGTAGACTCTGTCAAATATCCGGGAACCAAATGGAATACGACCTTTGAGGGAATCGTAAACTTTCTTCAAAAGCAACAAGAAGGTGGTTCTGAGAAGATCCAAAAGTGGGTAAGTGACTTTACCAGCACAAAGGTTTGCCCAGATTGTGAGGGTTACAGGCTGAAGAAAGAAGCGCTACACTTTCTAGTGGCGGGCAAGCACATTGGAGAGTTGGCCATGATGGATATCATGCAGCTAGGGGATTGGTTTGATAAAATTGATGATAAACTTACCGAAAAGCAGAAAATCATTGGCACAGAAGTGCTGAAGGAAATCAGGAAGCGAATAGGTTTTCTTTTGGATATTGGCCTTGATTACTTGTCCTTAAACAGGCCTTTAAGAACGCTTTCAGGTGGCGAAGCACAAAGGATTAGGCTGGCCACGCAGATTGGGACCCAGTTGGTGGGTGTATTGTACATCCTTGATGAACCTAGCATTGGGCTTCATCAAAGAGACAATGTCAAGCTCATCAAAGCTTTACAGGATTTGCGGGATTTGGGTAATTCTGTATTGGTGGTAGAGCATGACAAGGACATGATGCTTGATGCGGATTTTGTGGTGGACATTGGCCCCGGTGCAGGTAGGCATGGCGGGCAGATTGTAGCCCAAGGCAATCCTCAAGAGTTTCTAAAACAGAATAGTTTAACCGCTCAATATTTGAATGGCGACGAGGCAATTTCTGTTCCTCAAGAAAGAAGAAAAGGAAATGGAAAGACTCTAAAGCTCACCCAGGCACAAGGCAATAATTTGAAAAATGTTGACCTGGAATTGCCTTTGGGAAGCGTGATCTGTGTCACGGGTGTGTCTGGAAGTGGAAAGAGTTCCTTGATCCATGAAACTTTGTTCCCACTGCTCAACCAACATTTCTATCGTTCGCGTAAAGAGCCTTTGGCTTATAAGAGTATTGAAGGGTTGGAGTATTTGGATAAAGTTATTGAAGTGGACCAGTCTCCTATTGGCAGGACGCCAAGATCGAATCCAGCTACTTACACCGGCGTATTTACGGATATTCGGGCTTTGTTTACAGAACTTCCTGAAGCCAAAATCCGAGGCTATAAACCAGGGAGGTTCAGTTTCAATGTCAAAGGTGGACGTTGTGAAGATTGTGAGGGGGCTGGGATGAAATTGATAGAGATGGACTTCTTACCGGACGTCCATATTCCTTGTGAAACTTGTAAAGGCAAACGCTATAACAGAGAAACGCTGGAGGTGAGATTTAAAGGCAAATCCATTTCTGATGTTTTGGATATGACAGTAGAGCAAGCGGTAGAGTTTTTCGAAAAGCAACCTAAGATCCTCAGAAAAATTCAAACCCTAAATGACGTGGGCTTGGGTTATATTACCTTGGGACAGCATGCCACCACTCTTTCAGGTGGTGAAGCACAAAGGGTGAAATTAGCTACGGAATTATCCAAAAAGGATACCGGAAAGACCTTTTACATTCTTGATGAACCTACAACCGGCTTGCACTTTAAAGATATTGAACATCTTCTTGAAGTTTTGAACAGGTTAGTGGACAAGGGAAATACAGTTTTGATCATTGAGCATAATCTAGATGTGATCAAAGTGGCTGACCATATCATAGATCTTGGACCGGAAGGAGGAAATAAAGGTGGGGAGATTGTGGTTCAAGGTACACCCGAAGTGGTGGCGGAACATCCATCTAGCTATACAGCTAAATTCCTTAAAATGGAGCTTTAGGTCTTCTAGGCAAAGTATGCCCCTTTTAGCCAATACCTGACCCATTGATAAAAAATACCTATGCACATTCGAAGACTTCCTTATATTTGGGGAGGAATGGATAGGAGTAGATTATATTGGATATTACAGTTTTTGGGTTGGTCAAGCTTTGCTGTGATCAACCTATTTTTTGTTTCACTGATTAGGGGAATTACCTCTGTGCAAATTGGTGCATACTTGTCACTTGGAGCTTTTTATTTTTTATCCACGCACTATTTCAGGCATATTATCAAATCCAAAGGCTGGTTTGATTTTAATATTTCAAAACTCTTAATCAATGCCCTTATAGCACTTTTGGCATTGAGCTTTGCCAATGTGATAGCTACCATTTTGATCAACTGGATTTTTGGAATATTGAGGGTTCAAGAAGATTTGAAGCCAATCGTGTTATTGGTGAATATGTTCATTAGCTTTCTGTATTATACGCTGTGGGCCATGATGTATTTTTTGTACCATTTTTTGGAGAACTACAATACTACCTTAAAATACCAGGCAAAGATCAATGAAATCAAATTAAACCAATTAAGAAGTCAGCTTAATCCACATTTCATTTTTAATGCGTTAAATAGTGTAAGGGCGCTGGTAGATGAAAATCCTCCAAAATCCAAGGAGGCCATTACGCAGTTGAGCAATATCCTGCGTTATTCATTGATCATGGATAAGAAAAGAACGATTGATTTCAGTGATGAAATAAAAATCGTAAAGGATTATCTGGATTTGGAAACTATTCGTTTTGAGGAACGATTGAGCGTTACTTATGAAATTGAAGAGCAAGCTTACTATTATAAAATTCCCCCAATGATGCTTCAGACCATTGTTGAAAATGCCATCAAACATGGGATTTCAAACCGGATGAAAGGGGGACTGATCCACATTAAATGTACTATTGGACTTGCAGATGACCTGTATATTTCCGTAAAAAATAGTGGTCAACTCAAGGGAAGTGCGGGCCGGAAAAATGATGGTTCGGGACATGGGATTTCCAATACAATTCAGCGACTTAAGCTGATTTATGGAAATAAGGCCAATTTTAAGATGAAAAATTTCGACTCGGAGTTTGTAGTGACCGAAATAAAAATTCCGAAACATTATACTAAATTAGATTAACCATAAAATCAATATAGCATGCGTGCACTAGTAATAGACGATGAAAGACTGGCCAGAAAAGAACTGATCAATTTACTAAAAGACATCGAGGAGGTGGAAGTTGTAGGTGAAGCGATCAATGTCGATGATGCCAAAGAGAAGATTTCAAGTTTAAATCCAGATGTCATTTTCCTGGATATCCAAATGCCAGAAAAGACGGGTTTTGACCTGCTGGCAGAAATGGAAGCAGTGCCCAACGTTATCTTCACCACAGCATATGATGAATTTGCGCTGAAGGCTTTTGAGGTGAATGCGCTTGATTATTTGCTAAAGCCCATAGAACCAGAGAGATTATCAGAAGCTGTTGTTAAGTTAAGCAGTAAACTGAATAGCAGCAGTGCTTCATCTACTAAAAATGAGGAAAAAATTACCCAAGATGATGACAAAAAGTTATCTTTGGAAGATCAGGTTTTTGTGAAAGATGGTGATCGATGCTGGTTTGTAAGGTTGGAAAATGTGCGTTTATTTGAATCAGACGGCAATTACATAAAAGTGTATTTTGATAACAATAAACCGATGATTCACAAATCTCTTAATGCTTTGGATGAAAGATTGGATGAAAAGTCCTTTTTTAGGGCCAGCAGAAAGCATATAATTAATTTAAGTTGGGTAGAGGGGATTGAGCCATGGTTCAATGGTGGTTTAGTAGTCACTTTAAAGGGCGGTGATCGAATAGAAGTGAGCCGAAGGCAAGCAGCAAGATTTAAGGATATGATGAGTTTGTGATGTTTGTAATATAAAAAAATGCAGTTCTTAAATTGTATTTCTGGATTAATATTCTCATTTTCAATGAACAAAGTATTTTTCCTTTAATCGTGGACTGTAATTAGTAGATGTATAAAATTTTAGACTTCACCAATAACATTTAAGGAACCACACCAAAATATGAAAGACGAAAGAATTTTAGTTGTAGAGGATGATCCGGATATTGCGGAAAACATTGAAGAAATCCTCGAACTTTTAGGTTACGTAAATATTGACATAGCTAATTCTGCCAACCAAGCGATCAAGGTCATCAAGAAGTATAGACCTGATTTGGTTTTTATGGATATCAAGCTTAAAGGTGATAAAGATGGGATTGAACTGGGAGAAATCATCCAGCAAATGGTGGATGCTCCCATTGTTTACGTTACTTCCTATAGTGACCCAACCATTATCGAAAGGGCCAAGAGAATTCATCCAGCTGGTTTTATTGTAAAGCCATTTAACACCAATGATATACATGCTATTGTAGAGATCGTACTTTATAATAGGAGGACACAAGCGGCTAACGCCGAGGCACCAAAAGCTAATGCAGAAAGCCCTTATTTGGTTACGGATGCTGTTTACATCAAATCTGACAATGCGTATGAGCGTGTAGATTATGAAGATGTTTATTATGTAGAGGCAAATGGAAATATGGTGTCTATTTTTACCAAAAACAAAACTTATACGATCCGTAAATCCATGAAGGATATGGAGGAAAAATTACCTTCCAACTTATTCCTAAGGGTTCAAAAATCCTACATTGTCCAGCTGGCTCAAATCCAGAGTTTCAGCACCAAGGAAATCACTTTGAAAAGTGGTGCCATAGTACAAGTGGGAAGACAGTATTACAACAGTTTCCTAGCGAAATTGAATACTATTACTGAGAGTTAAATTAGAAATCACCAAAGTCAAAGGCCTTCATGAAAATGAAGGCCTTTTTTAGTTTATAATGCTTTTTCTGGTTATAAAAGCTCATTGGCTAGGTTGGCTAACTCTGACCTTTCTCCTTTTTCAAGTTTAATATGAGCATAAAGCGGATGATCCTTAACCCGGTCAATGAGATAGGAAAGCCCGTTACTTTGACTGTCCAGGTAAGGTGTGTCAATTTGATGCACATCGCCTGTAAAAACAATTTTAGTATTCTCTCCTGCCCTACTGATAATGGTCTTGATTTCATGAGGGGTCAAGTTCTGCGCTTCATCCACAATGAAGAAAATATTGGAAAGCGATCGACCACGGATATAGGCCAATGGTTGGATCACCAATTTCTCCTGATTGACCATTTCTGTAATTTTCTGGAACTCCTTGTCTGACTCTTTAAATTGGTTTTGTATAAACTTAAGGTTGTCCCATAGAGGCTCCATATAGGGGTTCAGTTTGGACTTGATGTCTCCGGGTAAGTACCCAATATCTTTGTTGCTCAAAGGAACAATTGGACGAGCCAAGAAGATTTGTTTATAGTCTCTTCTCTGTTCCAGTGCCCCTGCAAGAGCCAAAAGGGTTTTCCCTGTACCTGCCACACCTTGCACAGATACTAACTTGATATTAGGATTGGTAATGGCATGCAAGGCGAAAGTTTGCTCTGCATTTTTTGGCTTGATATTATAGGCCAATTTTTTGTCTACCCGCTCTACAGTATTGTTTTCGCCATTGTAAAAGGACAACACCGAGTTCTTATCACTTTTGAGGATGTAGTAGGTATTGGCCTTCCGTTTTCTGGTGCCTAGCACTTTTTTCGCTTCTACAGTATGGGAATCATATAGTTCGTTAATGACATCAGGATCTATGCCTTCAAGGACATCCTTGCCAGTATTTTCCAACTCGGTGATGTTCTTGATTTTACCAGTTTCATAGTCTTCAGCCTGAATATTTAGGGATTTTGCCTTTAAGCGAAGATTGATGTCCTTACTGACCAAAATCACTTTGCGGCCATTTTCACCATTTTTTAGGTTCAAGGCTGCATTGAGAATTTTATGGTCGTTTTTTTCTTCTCCAAAAACCTTGTTGGCATCTTCGTCGGAACTTTCAGAGGAAGTCATCATCACTTTGAAATTCCCTTTGGTTTTTCCATTGAGCGGGGTCCATTCGTGAATCATTCTATCCTTGGACAGCTTATCCAACAATCTGATAAACTCTCTCGCCTCGAAGTTTTTGGAATCGTTGCCCTTTTTAAACTGATCTAATTCTTCCAAAACAGTAATGGGGATCACCACATCGTGTTCTGCAAAATTCATGATTGAATTGTGGGCGTAAAGTATGACCGAAGTGTCTAAAACGAAGATTTTTCGGTCATTTTCGTTTTTCTTAGCTCTTGGCATAGGCGAAAAAGGTTAGTGATTAATAGTCTCTAATAAGATAGATAATAATCTCTGTGAATACCATTTTTTTGGATAAAATAAAGAAGCGATTTGCGGGGCAATCTGTAAGCTTCTGTAGTCCAGTGAGATAAAAAATAATATAAACGAAAAAATAAAAAAGCAGCCCTTAAACCCTTTTTGGAGGTTCAGAGCTGCTTGAAAATATTATTTGATGCCAATTAACTTTTGCTGATCAGCTCTCCCTCAAGATCCATTAGGAAGCTGTCCAACACACCTTGTCTTACATGGTGCATTACTACAATCTTATACCATTTAGCGCCGTATTCATAACTGTCAGCTACCAAGTTGTACTTAGTGGCAATACGTTCAGAAATGTACTCTGCCTTCATGGTAATAATATTCAGGTGAGGGTTCCTAAAATACTCCACTCCCATTCTGTCCAGCTTGGTGCAGATTCTTTCAGTACGGTCACATAGAGAGGCCATTTTATATTTCCAACCTTCTGATCCATGGATTTTGAGGATCATCCACATGGATACTGCGTTGGCTCCAGAGCGGCTTCCGCTTAGCGTATAGTCCTTTCCTGGGATATATTGGGCTTCCTCAGTGCAAACATGGTGGATATAGCCTTTTCTGATCAAGAATAAGCCTGTACCATATGGTGTTTGCAACATTTTGTGACCATCACTTGTAATGGAGGTGATGTATGGATTCTTAAATGTGTACGGGCTGTTTTCATCCGTAAATGGATAGATGAATCCACCATATGCGGCATCCACGTGGATTCTAAACGGTACATTGGCAGCGGTAAAGAAATCACCCAATCTGTCCACGTCGTCTACTGAACCAAACATGGTGGTAGAGAGATTGGCCACTACAATAAAATACTTATATCCAACTTCTTTGGCAGCATTGATCTTTGTTTCCAAGGATTCTTCAGTGATCTGCCTTGTCTCATTGTCCACGTCCAGGATGATGCTGTGCAAGTTGAGCAGGTTAGCTCCCTTTGGCATGGAGTAGTGTGAGTCACTACTATAGACCACAGCAATCTCATCAGTCTTGGCACCGAATTCGTCCCTGAAGAAGTTTCTGTATACCCACATGGCCTGAATATTGGCTTCTGTACCTCCGGTGGCTACATAGCCATCCTGTTGGCCTTCTTCTCCATCAAAGATCTGTTCGGCAACCAGTTTGATCAGGTCTCTTTCTATCTTTTGAGTACCTGCAAAAATTTCCAAAACAGACTTATCACTTAAGGTATGGATGCCGATATGGTTTGGGTTTTGCACCATAACAGACATAAAGGGAGCGTCTTTCAAGAAAGGAGCATCGTGATAGAATTCGGTAGTATCCAAATAGGTTCCAGGTACTCCAAGTGCAGGATATTCTCCCCTGTAATCATGGTTTTCACTCA
Organism: Echinicola sp. 20G; assembly: GCF_015533855.1. Taxonomy (GTDB): domain Bacteria; phylum Bacteroidota; class Bacteroidia; order Cytophagales; family Cyclobacteriaceae; genus Echinicola. The sequence continues at coordinate 1,497,896 of NZ_AP024154.1, forward strand.
ATGCGCCAAATATTGCTTTTTTTACTTCTTCGTGAGATAATTTCTTCCAGTACATAATGATAGAATTTTATAGCTGTATCAGCCTGCATCAAAAGGCAACTGATGCTAAGCCAAATAGCCATAGCGGAATTGCTCCTATTTGAAAATAGCAGACAGATAAGGTATTGAATAAATGAAATAGATAATTAGTTCCAGATCTCCCAGGCTGCTTCAGCTTGGAGATGTAGCATTTCTAAACCATTTTTCACTACCGCCCCACGGGCTTCCATAGACCGCATTAGGAAGGTTTTTTCAGGATTGTACACCAAATCATACACTTTATGTTCCCTGCCTATTTGGCTTAGAGGGATGTCAGGCATTTCCTCTGTATTGGGAAATGTTCCCAATGGAGTGGTGTTGATAATAAGATGATGTTCTTGGAGGTGTTTTTCGTTTTTGACCAGCTCATTGTAAGTAACGAGGTCTGGCTCGTTGGTATTTCTCGATACCATCATGTAGGGAATATTCAAGCTTATCAAGGCTTGTTTTACCGCCTTAGAAGCTCCGCCAGTGCCCAAGATTAAGGCTTTGGTCTGGTCGGCCCCATTCAACCATGATTTGAGCGAATCTTTAAATCCAATATAATCGGTATTGTATCCAATTAATTTACCGTTTCTAACCTTGATGCAATTTACTGCGCCAATTGCTTCACAGCTTGGTTCTAGTTCGTCCAGAAAAGGGATGACTTGCTGTTTATAAGGAATGGTGACATTGATGCCTTCCAGTTCCGGATTATTTTTGATCAATTCAGGGAATTTGTCGATCGTATCCAGCTCATAGAGCTCATACTGACAGCCACTGATATTTTCCTTTTCGAATTTTTCAGTAAAGTACTTCTTCGAAAAGGAATGTTTCAGCGGATAACCGATAAGTCCGAATTTTCTCATTTCTTTTTTAAATAAAACGCCATTCTCTCCAATCCTATCACAAGCAGTATTCCAAACAAGAATGCCAATAAACCAATAAAGAATTTTGGTTCATTGCCTGTTTCTGTCAAATAATGGTTGGGCCATAAGTTTTCAGTTATAAATGGCTTTTGCTCACCACTACTTGAAACTCTGTAGCTCAGGACTTTTTTCCAAGGCCAGATCTTATTGATCGAGCCAAGCATAAACCCTGAAAGTACAGCGATGGTCACTGCATGATGATTTTTCAATAACCAGGATATCAGCCTGGAAAATGAAAGTATCCCTACTATGCAGCCTACAGCAAAGACTCCCAATGTAAGGAAGTCCCTTTCGGTAACTGCATTGAGGATGGCTTCGTATTTTCCCAATATCAAGAGCAGAAAACTTCCGGAGATTCCAGGAAGGATCATCGCACAAATGGCTATGGCTCCTGCCACAAAGGTGAAATACAAAGCATTTGGCGAATGGATAGGGTTAAGTCCTGTGATCCAATAAGCCAACACTGCTCCTACTGGAATGGCTATAAAAACCATTAAGTTCCATCTTTTGATATCCCGCAAGATCAATACTGAGCTGATGATAATCAGGCCACAGAAAAACGACCAAAGCGGGATGGGATGTTCCTCCATCAAGTAGGTAATCAGCTTTGAGAGCGCAAAGATACTAGTAAAAATCCCAAGGAACAAGGAGCACAGAAAAGGACCATTGACATGTTTCCATAAATCCTTGATCTGGAACTTTGCCAAAAGCTTCAAGGCATCCAAGTCAAAGGATTTGATACTATCCAGAAGCGTTTCATATATACCAGTAATTAGGGCAATGGTTCCTCCGGAAACGCCGGGAACAATGTCTGCTGCGCCCATACCCATTCCTTTGAGGTAGGTAAGAATATAGTTTTTTGTCTGCTTCATGGGAGGAAAGAAAAGAAAGCGACCATATGATTACAGTCGCTTTTGGTTTTATACGTTGGCAAGGTCAAGGAAATGATCAAAAGTATCTCCTCTAAGACCTAATCGAATCGTTTCTAATGGAATTACCTCGTTAGGAGCAATATTTCCGAGGTTTACATTGGCCCCCAAAAGTTTGATAAACCAAACTTGTTGCGCTTTTTGAGGCGCTTCCCAAAGGATTTTTTCCTCCGGTATTTTAGTCAAAATTTCTTCTACAAGACCTTGTCTTACTTCGCCTGAATCTCTAAAAAGACCTACGTTTCCGGCCTCTCTTGATTCTCCGATTACTTTCCAAGCACCTGCATCCAGTTCAGTTTGCATTTGCTCGATCCATTTGTAAGGGGGGATGATTTTGGCGGCATCTTTGGAGCCAACTTCAGATAGAACCGTTACTTCTTTGGCCAAGGTGCTGATATATTCACACTTTTTATCGTGGTCCAAGGTGATCGATCCATCAGAAACCTCAGCATAAGCCAAGTCAAATTTATCCAAAACTTTTCTGTAATCTTCAAATTGGTTTCTTATCACGAAAGCCTCAAAAAGCGTTCCCCCAAAATAAACAGGGATTCCAGCGTCTTTATATATTTGAAGTTTTTGGGTAAGGTTTTTAGTCACATAAGAAGTGGCCCAGCCTAGTTTAACGATATCTACATAGTCACCACATGAATCGATAAAGTCTTCTACTTCTCGAAGGCTAAGACCTTTGTCCATCGCCATTGTATATCCGGTAGTTCGTGGTTTTTCTGTACGTACGGGCACATTCTTCAGCACGTAATTCATTCTCTAAAATTTAAGGTAAATAGTAATCGGCTTATAATCCTTCTTTGTATTGAGAGATGATCTTGTATATGGCCTTTTGATGCTTGACTTCAGGCATGAGCTCATATAAAATCTCGTGTCTTTCAAAGTCCAAAGTTAATGCATTTTCTAAATATGAAAAGGCTTCTTTGTATTTACCTGTCTTTATGAGATAAACTACTAGTCTATAATAGAGTTCCGCTTCTTCTGGTAATTCGTCCATTCCTTCCTTCAGGACGTCGATGGCTTCCTCAAATCTGTTTTGGTCAAAATAGATGATCGAAAGGTTGATATAAGTCTCCATCAGGCCCGGCTCGAGGTTAATGGCTTCTTCGTAGGCTTCTGAGCTGGCTTGCAAGTTTCCCAAGTGGTATTCCGCATCTGCCAATCCTACCCAGTAGTTGGCACTGACACTGGAGAGCTTCAGGGCTTTTTTGAAATAGTGTATGGCTTCAAAAAATTTATCTTTTTTTAACATACACATGCCCAAACCAAACCATGCATCATCGTATTCCGGATCGAGTTTTGCTGATTTTTTGAAGTATTTAAAGGCTTGGTCCATTTGGTCGAGCTTCTCATAGGCCGCCGCCAGGTAGCAACAGTTTTCTGAGTTGGCCCCCTCACAGTTGATAGTGTTTTGATAGGCCTCGATGGCTTGTTCATACTGCTGGGTATTCATCATGGCATTGCCCATGTTGAAATAGGCAGAAGCAAAGGTGTCGTCAATGATCAGCGCATAGTCGTAGGCATTGATGGCCTCTTCATACCTGCCCAATCGGTTATATACCACACCAAGGTTATACCAAGCTCCTGCACTGTAAGGATCCTGATCAATGAATTCCTGATAGAACTGCAGAATTTCATCAAATGACCCTTCTTCCTCAGTGATCATGGCCAGTTGGAAAAGGGCATCCTCGTGGTTGATCTTGAGCTTCACAGCTTCCTTGTAGTTATGAATTGCTTTTTCGGTATTGTTTTCAGCTCGGTAAAAATTCCCCAGCGAATAAAATACTTCTGCTTTGTCTTCTGCCATTGGGAGGAAGTCCTCCAGGATTTGTATGGCCTCTTTGGTACTGCCATTTAACAACAAGCCATTGGAGAGTGCCAAGATGATTTCTTCATTATGAGGCGAAAGGTTGTTGATGTTTTCAAGTACTTCCAGACCCTCTTCAAGTTCATCATTGAAGATTAGGCATTGGCCATAAAGCAATTTTATTTCTATAGAAAAAGGAAACCTTTCCAGCGCAATTTTACATGCCTTCAGGGCTTTCTTGAATTTCTGGGAATCAAAATAATACCGGACAATATCTTCCAACTCCTCTTCATCGAAAAAGAGGTCCAAGTTGGCTTTTAGGGAATTTTCAAACCGCTCGATCAATGCTCTTTCCTCTTCCCTATCGTGTTCAAAATCTCCAGTCATATATTTGGCTTTGAATTTATTTTTAAGATACCAAATTAATTGGTAGCTCAAATAGCTAATGAAATTATTTTTTCGACTTTTTAGCCAAAAAGGTGATAGTCTTGGGATTAACGAAAAAGGTTTATTTTTCGTTCACAGCCCACTGAAGGGTTTCTTCTAAAGGGGTGTAATTGAAATCAATAGCTCTGGAAATTTTAGCATTATTGAACTCAATTGGAAGCTGGGCCAGCATGGCTGTTTGTTTGTTCAGGATGCTTTTTTTACCAAATAACCGTGAAAAGTTGTTCCAGGCCATGGCCAAGTTGATCAAGGTTCCATTGACAGCCATTTTGGGTGCTTTTTTACCCATGACTTTGGCCAAGCTTTCGAAAAAATATTGGTACGGAATACTCTCATTGTTCAGAATGAAACGTTCATTCCATTGGCTTTCTTTGTAAAGCAGATAAGTTAACTTGGCAGCATCTCGGATGTCGATATAGTTGAGGGCGCCCTTTGGATAGAAAGGGTTCTCTTTTTGGACATAATTATAGATGGCAGTGCTGCTTCTCTGGTCTTTTTCTTTGGCCAGTAAAATAGAAGGGTTAACCACCAAAGCCTCCAGTCCTTCTTGTACGCCTCTCCAGATTTCCAGTTCTCCAAGATATTTAGAAATGGCATAGGGTGTGTTCCAGGGAGAATCGACCCATTTGTGGTTTTCATCGATGACATTTTGGTCAGGAGTCCTGCCCAAAGCGGCAACCGAACTGATGTGAATAATTCTCTTGATTCCTTTCTCCAACATCACATTGACCACATTGGTACTTCCTTCACAGTTTATTTTGAGCAATCGCTCTTTGTCTTTAGGGCTAAATGAAACCAGTCCGGCAGCATGAATGATCATGTCCATCTCATCAAATGCATCTTCCAGCGATTGGTAGTCATTAATATCGCCTTCATGCCAGATGATTTTATCTTCCAAATCTCCTAAAAGTCTGGTTTGGCTCTCAGGCCTTTTGAGGCCATGGATTTCTCCCAGATCCTGAAATTCCCGGGCTAGATAACTGCCTAAAAGACCAGTAATACCTGTGATCAGAATTTTCATAATTGAGGATTAGAGAGCGTAAGGGCTTTTAATTTAGAGTAGTATTTGCTGTTGGGGAGGTGCTGCAAGGCATCAAGGTAGCGATGATTGTGACAGTCGGTGCCCACAAACTTGACGGCCTTTCTGTCAATCATTTTTTCTGCAAGTTGCTTTACAGGCTTGGAATAATAACCTGTGAGCGATAAGAGGTTCATTTGGAAAAGAACACCTTTTTCGATCAAGGAATCAAACAACTCTGGATCCTGATGTAAATAGAGGTAGCGCTCTGGGTGGGCAAAGATGGGTTTGTAGCCTTTTGTTTCCAAAGCAAAGAAAGTTTCCTGTAGCATTCTGGGCTTATTAATAAAGCCCGTTTCAATAAGGATATGATTGTCTCCAAATGTCAGTAGAGGCTCACCTTTTTCCAGTTTTTCATTGAAGATTTCATCCAAGTAATATTCCGCTGCAGCTTCTATTTCAATGGCTATCCCTTCTTTCTTTAATGCCTCCTGGACTTTTGTCAATCCCTCAGAGATGATTTCTGGTGTGTTTTTGTAAAACTCAGTCATCACATGGGGTGTGGTGATCAGCTTTCGCAGGCCATAGCCATGAAGTCTCTTAATCAGCTCAATAGATTCGTTCAAAGACTTGGAGCCATCATCAATCCTTGGGATAAGGTGTGAATGCATATCTACCTCCATCCAGTCCAATGACAAGGGGCCCGTTTGTTTCTTAGTTTTGAATAAATCCAGTAATCCCATATTACAAACCTCCTCCAGTCTGCTGCTTAAATTCTGCTAGTGTTGGTAAAGCTAAATCTTTTTCTGAAATGATAGGAGCTCCTACTTTCCAATCAATGTCCAGATCGGAATCATTCCAGATGATTCCTCCTTCACTATCTTTGTGATAAAAGTTGGAGCATTTATAGGAAAAGATGGCGTCTTCCAAAACAGAAAATCCATGTGCAAAGCCTTCTGGTACATATAGCAAATTGTGCTGGGCACTGTCAAGGATTACGCCATGAGACTGACCGAAAGTTGGAGAGTCTTTTCTTAAATCAACACAAACGTCATACACTTTACCCGTGATGACCCTAACTAATTTCGCTTGGGCATAGGGAGCATGTTGAAAATGGAGCCCACGAACGGTTCCGGCGATTGAAAAAGACTGGTTGTCCTGCACCCATCGGGTATTGATGCCTTTTTCAGCCAATAAGTCCTCTCTGTAGGTTTCCAAAAAATAGCCTCTAGCGTCATTAAAAACCTTAGGGTAAATTTCGTATACATCTTGAATGGGGGTACTTCTTATTTCCATTTCTCTCTTCTATTATCCAAAGCAAGCCGTAAATTTCCATTCTTTCTCCTTACAAGACTAATTTTACCCAAAATAATTTGGAGATTTGTGGGGAATGGTAAGCATTTTGATTTTGATATAAACTCACCAAATGTTGTGGAAATGAACTACTTTGAATGAATTATGTTTCAATAAGTTCGAATAAATATTAAATTATAATTAATAACATTGCATTCCCATTAGGAGCAAACTGAATGAGTAAATATACGAGAAAATTAAAAAAACTGATAGAAACGGCCCCTCAAGAGGAAACAGCTGTTTTGGTAGCCTTGATTAGACAAAATCAATCAGAGCAGGAAGTGGAAGAGCATCTGGATGAATTGGCCTTTTTGACCGAGACATTAGGCGCGAGGGAGGTTTATCGATTTACACAGCGACTGGAAAAGCCAGACGTAAGGAGTTTTGTGGGTACTGGTAAGCTGGAGGAGATCCAATCTTATGTCAAGCATTTTGAGGTGGATATGGTGATCTTTGATGATGATCTTTCTCCTTCCCAAATGAGGAATCTGGAAAATGAGTTGAAGGTGAAGGTATATGATCGTTCTTTATTGATTTTGGACATTTTCCTCAACAGGGCACAGACGGCACAAGCCAAGACTCAAGTGGAACTGGCTCGTTTTCAATATCTATTGCCAAGATTGACCAGGATGTGGACTCACTTGGAACGTCAGCGAGGTGGAACGGCCACTCGTGGTGGTGCCGGTGAGAAAGAAATCGAAACGGATAAAAGGATGATCCGTAACCAGATTACTTTGTTGAAGGAAAAGCTGCGCAAAATTGAGAAGCAAGGAGAAACGCAGCGAAAAGGGCGAAAAGGAATTGTCAGGGTAGCTTTGGTAGGATATACCAATGTGGGCAAAAGTACCTTAATGAATTTGGTGACTAAATCGGAAGTGTTGGCGGAGAATAAGCTTTTTGCAACAGTGGATTCTACCGTTCGAAAAGTGGTTTTGGATCATATTCCATTTTTGCTTTCTGATACAGTTGGGTTTATCAGGAAATTGCCTACTCACTTGATTGAGTCATTTAAATCCACCTTGATGGAGATCAAGGAAGCAGATGTATTGGTGCATGTGGTGGACATTTCCCATCCAAGCTTTGAGGATCATATTGCCGTGGTCAACCAAACTTTGACTGAGCTTGGAGCGGGAGAAAAACCGATTCTTTTGGTTTTCAATAAGATCGACTTGGTGCCAGAGATGCCTTCAGAGGAAGAGTTGATGCACATGACTGAACTGGAAGTGGAGGAAGCCAATTATTTGGATTTGGATAAGCTGAAGAAAGTTTATGCGAAGAAAACGGGAATTGAACCTGTTTTTATGGCAGCACAAGACGGAACCAATGTGGAAGACTTTAGAAAGTCTTTAACTGCCGAAGTAAAGAAGCAGCACATGAAGATCTATCCTCATTATTTGGCGGCGGAAACTTATGATCTTTCCCAGTTTGAGGATTGGAATGAAGAAGAGAACTGATCGTTGACCCATCATTTTAATAGATTTAGCTCAAGCGATGAGAATGTTCTTCACTTGAGCTAAATTTACAATAAACCTTTCAATTGCCTCAAAGTTACCTTAATAGAACGATGAAAAAACTGATCCGATTTTTAGGAAAGATCATACTGTGGTTTTTTATGCTTTCTATTGGTTTTACTGTACTTTATCGCTTTGTGCCTGTTTACATTACGCCATTGATGGTAATTAGGATGGTGGAGCAGTCAATGGATGAAAAAAGGGCAGTAAAGGTGGACAAAAAATGGACGCCAATCGGGGAGATATCACGTCACATGCCCCAAGCTGTTGTAGCATCTGAGGATCAAAAATTTTTGGAACACTATGGCTTTGATATGGATGCGATCCATGAAGCCTTGGATGAAAATCAATCGGGTAAGCGCATCCGAGGGGGCAGTACGATTTCTAACCAAACCGCCAAAAATGTCTTTCTATGGCCAGGAAGAAACTATGTGAGAAAAGGCTTAGAGGCTTATTTCACACTGCTAATTGAATTGATCTGGTCTAAAGAGCGGATCATGGAAGTCTATTTGAATGTCATAGAGGTGGGAGATGGAATTTATGGCGTGGAGGCAGCTGCCCAAAAATTTTACAAAAAGCCCGCTTCAAAGCTCAGTCGCCAAGAGGCAGCCATGATTGCTGGAATTCTGCCCAGTCCCTTAAGATGGAATCCTGCCAAGCCAACCGCTTATAACTACAAACGCCAATCCTGGATATTACGGAATATGAACAACCTGAATCCCGTGGGCTTTGGGAAATAGTAAGCTAGATTTTAGATGTAATTTACTAGACAATAAACAAATCTAAGATCTTTATATTCTTCCGTTTATGCCTTATTTTAAAAATTCAGCGTCTAAAATCTATTCTTGATCTCTCCCTTCTCAATATCAAAATAAGCTATATCCGCATCAATATCCTTTAAAATACTTTTGGTTCTTTCAGGCCTTGCATCAGTGATAAAGAGTTGGCCAAATTCGTGGTGGGCCACCAATTCCATCATTTTACCAATGCGGTAATCGTCCAGTTTGTCAAAAATATCATCCAGCAGCAGGATTGGCTTGGTGTTGGTTTCTTCTTTGAAAACTTGGAACTGTGCGAGCTTCAAGGCGATTAGGAAGGATTTCTGTTGGCCTTGGGAGCCAAACTTTTTCAAGGGATATTCATCGATTTCAAAAACAAAATCATCCTTATGGATTCCTACATTGGTTCGTTTAAGAATGAGGTCCTTTTGAAGGCTGTTGTGGAAGTACGCTTCAAAGTCGGCCTTGGCACATTGACTTTCATAGCGGATTTCCACTGCTTCGCGCTTTCCGGAGATTTCCGCGTAATGATGGAGTAAGAAAGGTTTAAAGCGTTCAATAAAAAGTGTTCTTTCTTGGTATAACCAATTGGATAATCTGATCAGTTCTAGGTCATAAGGTTCGAGTAGGTTTTTGTCCAACCGGTTCTGTTCGGCAAATTGTTTGATCAGTGCGTTTCGCTGTTTCAAAAAATGGTTATACCGAACGAGCTTGGCCAAGTAGTTTTTGTCCAACTGTGAGAGGATACTGTCAAAGAATTTCCGTCTTTCTTCACTTCCCTCTTTGATCAATGCAGTGTCATCAGGAGCGATCAATACTACGGGTAAAAGTCCGATATGCTCACTCATTTTTTCATACGCCTTGCCGTTATTGAGGAGTTGTTTCTTCTTTTTACTTTCCAAGATGCATTGGATCTCTATTGATTTATTTGCTTTCTCAAATTCAGCCTTCATGGAAAAGAAGGACTGTTCATGCTGGATATTTTGCATATCCACGGAGTTGAAAGCACTTTTGGTCAGACAGAGATAGTGGATCGCGTCGAGCAGGTTGGTTTTCCCGCTCCCATTGATGCCCAAAAAACAGTTGATTTCTTCTGAAAAAGTCACCTTGGCCTTGCTGTAGTTTTTAAACTGAATCAGTTGAAGGTTTTTAAGGTGCATAGAGGGACTTTTGATTTTGATTGATTATACAAATGTAAGGAGATGACATTTCTTTGAAAGGAATTTTAGATCAATAGTTATTAATATAAAATATTGCAAGACGATAAAATAAATTTAGGATAAAAAGTAATACAGTATTTAAATGTCAATAAGACACTAATTTTTATGTGGGATTGATTTGTCTGAGTATATTTACTTTGACAAAACTGAAATAACCCATGAATTACTTCCGAAAGTTATACTTGGCCTTAACATTGGTCTTTGCATTTGGCTATTCTTTGTTGGCGCAAGAACTTAAATTTAATAACCCTATAGCGGAGCAGCGGGCTGACCCTTGGGTATGTAAATCTGATGATGGTACCTATTTTTTGATTGCTACCGTACCCGAGTATGACCGTATTGTCATTCGGCAGGCCAAGACCATCAATGGACTAAAAGATGCAAAAGAAAAAGTGGTTTGGCGCAAACATGATTCCGGTGTGATGGGCCATCATATTTGGGCGCCCGAGCTGCACCAAATTAACGGCAAATGGTACATTTATTTTGCTGCAGGGGAAGCCGAAAACATTTGGAATATCAGGATGTGGGCTTTGTCCAACCCCGCTGAGGATCCCATGGAAGGAGAATGGAAAGAGGAAGGCAGGATTGTCACGGACATTGAATCCTTCTCTTTGGATGCCACTACTTTTGAACATCAAGGCAAGCGCTATATGATTTGGGCACAGAATGTTATGGGTGGTGAGCATGGTACCGGACTGGTCATGTCTGAAATGCAAACCCCTACTACTTTGACTGGGCCTGAGTTGGTGCTGACTGAACCTGAATTTAGCTGGGAGAGGGTGAAATACAATGTAAATGAGGGCCCGGCAGTGATTAAAAGAAACGGCAAAATCTTCGTTACCTATTCGGCAAGTGCCACCAATGATAATTACTGTATGGGCATGTTATGGATAGACGAAAATGCTGACCTCATGGATATCAATAACTGGAACAAGTCACCAGGGCCAGTTTTTTATTCCAATGAGGAGGTGAAAAGATATGGGCCCGGACACAATTCCTTTACCCTGGCAGAAGATGGAGAGACTGTCATTATGATCTACCATGCCAGGGACTATAAAGAGATCCAAGGGCATGAATTGTCAGATCCCAACAGGGCTACCAGGGCAAGAGAAGTAAAATGGACTAAGAGCGGATTTCCCGATTTTATGCAGAAAGTAGGAGATTAAGGATTGATTGATTTTCAGAGTCTAATATTTAAGGTGATCTTGAAAGGAGTTTAAGTAGGAATTTCCAGATTATGCATGATAAATTCATGATCTTTTGTTCGATATGTGGGTAGAAATATCAATTACCTTTTTCAGATTCGTAAAAGCCTTTGTTAATCAATGAATACTTATTTATATTTGAGCCCCGAAAAATGCATATTTTATAATTAACGATATGGCGAAAAAGAGTTCTACGTCCACTAAATCCAAAGTAAAATACTCCAATGATACTTACGCTTACTGGTATGAGAGCATGTTGCTCATGAGGAGATTTGAAGAAAAGGCTGGCCAACTTTATGGTCAACAAAAAATCAGAGGTTTTTGTCACTTATATATAGGTCAGGAGGCTTGTGCTGCTGGTGCAATCACTGCCCTGGAAAAAGAAGATAAATGGATCACCGCTTACCGTGACCACGCACATCCACTAGGATTAGGTACTGATCCAGGTGCTGTGATGGCAGAACTTTACGGTAAGGCTACCGGTACCACCAAAGGTAAAGGCGGTTCTATGCACATCTTCGATAAAGAGAGAAATTTTATGGGAGGTCATGGTATCGTAGGTGCACAGGTTCCAATGGGCTTGGGTATTGGCTTTGCTGAGAAATATAAAGGCACTAAAAACCTTTGTATTTGTCACATGGGTGATGGTGCTGTTAGACAAGGTGCCGTACACGAAGCTTTTAACTTGGCGATGTTGTACAAAACTCCTGTGATCTTTGTGATCGAAAACAATGGCTATGCCATGGGTACTTCTGTCATTCGTTCTTCCAATGTGGATGATCTTTCTACTATCGGAGAGTCTTATGATATGCCTTCTTTTGCGGTAGATGGAATGAATGTGGAAGCTGTTCATGAAGCAGTATCTGAAGCAGCAGAAAGAGCTAGAAAAGGTGATGGTCCTACTTTGTTGGAATTTAGAACTTACCGATATAAAGGGCACTCCATGTCTGATCCTCAGAAATACAGAACACGTGAGGAAGTAGAGGAATACAAAGGTAAAGATCCAATATTACAAGTGAAGAAAACCATCTTGGACAATGAGATTCTTACTGAAGAGGAAATCAAAAAGATTGATGATAAAGTGAAAAAGCAAGTAGCTGATGCAGTGAAATTTGCTGAAGAATCTCCATGGCCTGATGGTCAAAAAGCATTTGAAGATGTTTATATGCAAGAGGATTATCCTTTTGTGATGGAATAAAATTATAACTCATGAAAAGTCAGCTGTCTGCGTGGTTTTCTTCACCAAAACAGCTGACTTTTTTTATGATAGTTTGCGAATAAACTAAAACCGTTATATTTGCGACTGAAATTTTAGAATAATGGTTAAGAAAGAGATTAAAAAGGGAGAAGCTCATGATGAACATAATGAGCTTTTAGAGAACCCTGAAGCAATTGCTGAAAGTTTAGGGAAAGGTGAAGCTTTCTTGAAGAAAAATTCTCGTGCTGTTGGTGGAATTATCATTGTTGGGATTTTGGTGATTGCTGGAATTCTTTATTTCCAATTCAATAATGCCAATAAAGATAAAAAAGCGCAGGGAGAGATGTTCCAAGCAGTTTATTACTTTGAGCAGGACAGCTTGGATTATGCTTTGAACGGTGACGGTGTGAATGATGGCTTCCTAAAAATCTTGGATGAATACAGTGGTACCAATTCCGCTAATCTGGCCAATTTCTACGCAGGATCTATTTATCTTACCCAAGGAGAGTACCAAAAAGCAGTAGATTATCTGGAAGATTTTTCAGCTGATGACTTCTTTGTACAGGCCAAAGCTTATGCGCTTTTGGGAGATGCTTATGTGGAGCTAGGTCAAAACAGCGAAGCAATCAGTGCATTTGAAAAAGCAGCTTCTTATAAGGAAAACAAGTTCTTTACGCCTATTTATCTGAACAAATTGGCCATTGCATATGAGGCGGCTGGTCAGATCGAAAAGGCAATTGATACCTATGGTACCATAGAAAACGAGTATCCAGAATCATACGAATTCACATTAGCACGAAAGCATAAAGCGCGCTTAGAAGGCCTTGCATCTAAGTAATGCTTTGTGATATACAGCATTTTAAGAAGTAAGGCCAAACGGTCTTACTTTTTTTGTGTTTATACATTATTGAACACCATTAATAAAAATTAGAAATGGCAACTTCACTGAAAAACTTAAGTGAGCACTCAGCTAAAAATATAAAGGACATTAGCGAAAAGAAATTTGGGATTGTGGTTTCGGAATGGAACGATGAAGTAACAGAGTCTCTTTTTGAAGGAGCTATAGAGACACTTTTGTCTCACGGTGCTAAAAAGGAAAACATTTACAGGAAAAACGTCCCGGGTTCTTTTGAGCTTACACTTGGTGCACAATGGGTGGCAGCTGTAGAAGAGATCGATGCGGTAATATGCCTTGGGTGTGTCATTCAGGGAGAGACCAGACATTTTGATTTCATATGTGATGCGGTGGCTCATGGCATTACCAATGTGGGGCTGAAGTACAATAAGCCAGTGATTTTTGGAGTGCTGACTCCAGACACCCAGCAGCAAGCCATGGACCGTGCTGGAGGGAAGCATGGCAACAAAGGGGACGAAGCAGCCATTACAGCCATCAAAATGCTCGGTTTCTAATATCAAGCTTGAAAAACAAACCATTAACATACATCAACTAATCAAATGAAAATCATGAAGTTTGGGGGGACCTCTGTAGGTAAACCCGAAAGAATGCATCAGGTAAAAGACCTGATTACCAGAGATGGTGAGAGAAAAATAGTAGTGCTTTCTGCACTTTCTGGAACCACCAATGCCTTGGTAGGTATTGGCGATGCCTTGGCAGAGGGAAAGAAGGATTTGGCCAAAGAGCGGATTGATACCCTCCATGCGCATTACCTGGAGTTTTATAAGGAGCTTTTAGAAACAGAGGCGGCTAGAAAGAAAGCAGAGAAAATCATCAAAGAACACTTTGAGTTTTTGAACATTATTCTCAAAATCTCTTTTAACGAAGCCATCAATAGGGATATTTTGGCTCAAGGGGAATTGATGTCTACCAAGCTCTTTTATACCTTATTGGAGGAAAAAGACGTTCCGGCGATATTCTTGCCTGCGCTTGAGTATATGAGCATTGATGAAAACAGTGAGCCTGAATTGAGTAAAATCAGTGACCGTCTGAAATCTATCTTGAAGAACTATGATAAGGATGCGATCTTTGTTACCCAAGGATATATTTGTAAGAATCACCGAAATGAGGTGGATAACCTTAAAAGAGGAGGCAGTGATTATACCGCTTCTTTGATAGGGGCAGCTATAAAAGCCAGTGTCGTGGAAATCTGGACGGATATCGATGGGATGCACAACAATGACCCTAGGGTGGTGGACAAGACCCGTCCCATTGCCCAGTTATCATTTGATGAGGCAGCTGAATTGGCTTATTTCGGCGCTAAAATCCTTCATCCGGCCTCTATCTGGCCGGCTCAGAATTATAATATTCCCGTAAAATTGTTGAATACCATGCAGCCTGAGGCAGCTGGGACTACCATTACTGCGGAAGAAACTGGAAAAGGAGTCAAGGCCATTGCCGCCAAGGACAGCATCATTGCGGTAAAGATCAAGTCTAGCAGAATGTTATTGGCTTATGGTTTCTTGAGAAAGGTGTTTGAGATTTTTGAAAAGTACAAAACACCAATCGATATGATCACAACGTCTGAGGTGGCGGTTTCTGTGACCATTGACGATGATTCCCATTTAAAGGATATTATTGTAGAGTTGGAGAAATTTGGAAACACGGAGGTAGACTATGGACAGACCATCATTTGCGTGGCAGGCAATATGATTGCCGAAAATACAGGCATGGTAAAAGAGGTGATGGATGCCTTGGTAGATTTTCCATTGAGGATGGTTTCTTACGGGGGTAGCCGAAACAACGTTTCCATCTTGGTAGATACCAAATATAAAAACGAAGCCTTACAACGACTTAATGATGAGTTGTTCCAGTGGTAAACTTAAAATATTAGTAAAGCCATCTGCATTTGCAGATGGCTTTTTTATTGGAGTAGGAAGAGATTGAAAAAGCCTTTGGAACATCCATGCCGAAATACCTATCTTTCCATAATAGTTAATTGAAGAATCAGCCAAGTATGAAGAAATTTACCCTTTTTGTTTTTTTGATGGTCTTGATAATAAAAGCTTATTCTCAGGAAAAGTACATCACCCAGTTCGAACGCTCCAAGGGGATGGAGACCCCAGAATACGAAGAAATAATACAATACTATAAACAGCTGGCTGCGGATTTCGAGGAAGTGGAGATCAAGGAGATGGGACCCACAGATAGTGGGAAGCCTTTACATCTGGTAATCTGGGACAAGAAGGGAGACTTTAACCCTGAAAAGTGGAGGGAAGGGAATCGCTTGGTTGTTTTTGTGAACAACGGTATCCATCCAGGAGAACCTGTGGGTATTGATGCTTCCATGATGTTTTTAAGGGATGTGCTTTTGGGAAAAGAGCAAATACCAGAGGATATAGTATTGGCATTGATTCCTGTCTATAATATAGGTGGGCACTTGAACAGAAATTCAACCACCAGGGTAAATCAAGTTGGACCCAAGGAGCATGGATTTAGAGGAAATGCAAGAAATTATGATTTAAACAGGGATTTTATAAAGACAGATACCCGAAACTCAGCAAGTTTTCAGGAAATCTTTCATTGGCTCAAGCCTCATGTATTTATAGATAACCATACCAGCAATGGTGCCGACTATCAACATGTCATGACTTTGATCGAGACACAGCACAATATGTTGGGTGGTGAAGCGGGAACCTATATGTATGAAACTTTGACTCCAGGGCTTTTTGCCCAAATGAAAGAACGAGAGTTTCCGTTGGTACCTTATGTAAACGTTTGGGGAGATGTGCCAGAAAAAGGATGGACACAATTTAAGGATTCGCCTCGATATAGCAGTGGGTATACTTCATTGTTTCATACCATCAGCTATGTGCCAGAAGCCCATATGCTAAAAACTTACCAGCAGCGAGTAGCAAGTTTATATGCTCTATTTCAATCTTACATGGCCATTTTTGAGCGGGATGCGGCTAAGATCGTCCAAGTGGTGGAGCAGGACAGGAAGGCAGATAAAGACAAGGAAACTTTTGATTTTAACTACCAGCTTGTCAAAGAAAACCCAGTGACCATTGACTTTTTGGGATATGAATCAGATCATAGACCCAGTGAGATTTCAGGAAAAGACCGTTTGTTTTATGATCGAAGCAAGCCTTTCCAAGCGAATGTGGATTATTATGATACGTTTATTCCGAGTTTGAGCATAGCCAAGCCAAAGGCTTATCTTGTGCCACAAGGTTGGTATAATGTGGTTGATAACTTACAGCGCAATCAGGTAAAAATGCACCAAGTAAAATCTGACAGTAGCTTTGAGGCCACAGTCTATTATATTCAAGATTTCGAAACGCTTGGAAAGCCTTATGAGGGACATTATCTCCACAGCAAGGTAACGGTCAGGGAAAACAAGGAGATGCTGAAATTAAGGGCTGGGGATTGGTTGGTGCCAATGGATCAAGAATCCAATGGTTTTATTATGGAAGTTTTGGAGCCACAGGCTGAGGACAGTTATTTTGCCTGGAACTATTTTGATACGATTATCCAAGCGAAGGAAGGCTATTCAGCTTATGTTTTTGAGGATTTAGCCGCGGATTACCTATTTCAAAATCCTGCATTAAAGAAAGAGTTGGAGAGAAAAAAAGCAGAGGACCCTGATTTTGCCAACAATGGGTCTGCTCAGTTGATGTGGGTTTATGAGCATTCACCGTGGAAGGAACGTGCCCATATGCGTTACCCAATTTACAGGATAGAATAGATAATTCGATGAACAACCAAAGTTACCTTAAAAGATTACAAGAAAAGTGGCAGTTGAACAGCCTTTGGCAAGTGGTGCTTGTCCTGATCACTTTTGCTTGCACCGGTTTTACTGTCGTTTTTATCAAACAGCCTATTCTGGATTTATTGAATGTAGATATGGAATCCGGAGGTTTCTGGAAAACGATTTTATACCTGCTGCTGGTTCTCCCGCTTTATCAGGTGTTACTACTGGCTTATGGCTTTTTGTTTGGGCAGTTCAGGTTCTTTTGGGAAAAAGAGAAAAAAATCATGAAAAGAATTGGCCGGTTGTTCATCCGGAAAAAGTAATGTGCCGTAGGTAATTCAAGAATAATGGAAGGAAACGGAGCTTTCCTTTTGAAAGGACATTAGTTATCATTTATAAACCAAATCTTGTACATTTGTAGCCGCAAATGTAAAAGTAGCTCACCCATATCATGGCAAAGAAAAATAAAACACTTGAGGAACACGAAAAGAGGAAGCTGAACAAAAAGAACCTTCAAAAACTGATGGGGATCTTCAACTTTGTTTTGCCGTACAAGGGGGTATTTATAGTTGGTCTTGTTTTCTTGTTGTTTTCAAGTCTTACCCTGTTAGGATTCCCTTATGTGGCAGGTAAGCTGATCGACACGGCTCAAGGAAAAGAATGGATTTTCAATGACATCAATTCCATCGCCTTGGTCCTGATTGGAATATTGTTTGTCCAGAGTGTGTTTTCATTTTTCAGGGTATGGCTATTTGCTCAAGTCAGTGAAAAGTCCATGAGAGATATTAGGCTTTCATTGTACAGCAGATTGGTGAACCTTCCTATGAGCTTTTTTGACAAGCGAAGAACAGGTGAATTAATCAGTAGGATTACTTCGGACGTGAGTTTGTTACAGGATACTTTTTCAGTGACTTTGGCAGAATTGTTCCGTCAGATCATCACATTATTGGCAGGTACTGTTTTCTTGTTTGTCACCACTCCACGGTTGACCTTGTTTATGCTGGCTACCTTTCCAGTGTTGGTCATCATCGCCATGGTCTTTGGTAAGTTTATCAGAAAGCTATCTAAAGAAACCCAAGACGAATTGGCTTCCGCCAATGTGATCGTGGAGGAGACTTTGCAGTCCATCACTACGGTTAAGTCATTTGCAGGTGAAGCTTATGAATCTGCTAGGTATGAGCGAGGCCTAAACAAGGTCGTGAAGGTGGCGCTCAAAGCTGCTGGGTTTAGGGGAGCATTTATTTCTTTTATCATTTTTGCGTTGTTTGGCGGAATTGTAGCGGTGATGTGGTATGGTGCCATGATGGTGAGTACTGGAGCCATGAGTATTGGTGACCTGGTTTCATTTGTGCTTTATACCACTTTCATTGGAGGATCCATTGCGGGGCTGGGCGATATTTATGGGCAGGTGCAGAAGGCTATCGGTTCTTCAGAAAGAGTATTGGAAATTTTGGACGAAGAACCAGAAGCTTCTATGGCCGACTACCAGGATGTGAAAATTGAAGGGAATGTGGCTTTTAAGGATGTTAGCTTTAACTATCCAACCCGTCCAGATGCAGATGTGCTCAAACACATTCACCTATCTATTAGGACTGGTGAAAAGATTGCCTTGGCGGGTCATTCTGGGGCGGGTAAGTCTACGATCATTCAGCTATTGATGAAGTTTTACACTATTAAGTTTGGGGAAATCAAGATTGACGGAAAGCCTATCCAAAATTGGAACTTGAAACAACTCCGTTCAAATATTGGTATTGTCCCTCAGGAGGTATTGCTATTTGGAGGAAGTATCAGGGAAAATATCGCATATGCTAAGCCAGATGCTACTGAAGAGGAAATCATCGAGGCAGCCAAAAAGGCCAATGCTTGGCAGTTTATTGGTAAATTTCCAGAGGGACTGGAAACATTGGTAGGAGAAAGAGGGGTGAAACTTTCAGGAGGGCAGCGTCAAAGAATAGCCATTGCCAGGGCTATCTTGAAGAATCCTTCTATTTTGATTTTAGATGAAGCTACTTCTTCTTTGGATGCGGAATCAGAGTCATTGGTTCAGGAAGCTTTGGATGAGTTGATGAAAAATAGAACTACAATTGTGATCGCTCACAGACTCTCAACCATTCGTAAGGTGGACAGGATCTATGTGATGAAAGACGGAGAAATCGTGGAAGAAGGAGATCATACAACATTGGCTGATCAAGAAGGCGGTTTTTATGCCAACTTAGTGAAGCTTCAATTTGCGGAATAAGGAATGAAAAAGTAACCAGTAAGACATTTAAATCTTACTGGTTCACCCATTTTTTGAATTTGCTTACTTTTTCCCTGCTAACGATAATCTCTTCATTGAACGTAACACGGGGAGTGATTTTCAATCGGTTATTGACATATTTTTTAATGGCACCGATAGATTTAACATTCATGATCATACTTCGATTGATCCGGAAAAACTGCTTCGGGTCCAACTGGTCTTCCAAATCCATCAATTTGTTATTGATCAGGTATTGGTGGCCCGTTTCAGCCTCGACAAGGTAAGTCTGCCCTTGATCAGCCAGAAAAAAGGCTATATCCTCCTGGGTTTTTTGAAATAGCTGTTCACCTGATTTTACCAAAAAGCGTGATTTTTGCTTTTGGCTATCTGAATTTTCCAAAGGGGCAGTAGGTTTGCTTTTTACCACTTTGTGCCGGTATAGGAGTTTGAACTTTTCAAAGGACTTAGAGAGCCGTTCGTCACTTGGGTTGTCATTTAGAAAATCCAGACAGTTAAGCGCAAAGGCCTTTTCCGTCACAAAAGGCTTGGTGGAGGTGAAAATTACAGGAATAGACTTATCCATCTTTTCAAACACAAAAGGGTGTAGATCGGTCAGTTCATAGCTTCCCATAATCAGGTCAACCTTGTTACCTGCTTTGAGGTATTGCATGGCTTCTTCCCATGAGGGCAGTACTTCCATGGTTTTTGCCTCTAGGCAGGCTTGGTGTATATGATGGCTCAGTCTGTATCCTTCTTCGGGTTTATGGATGACCAGACATTGAATAAATTGGTTTTCAGTTTCCATTTTACTTTTACCTTGAATCAGCGTTCAAAAAAGGTTAGTAGGCTTTCAGGCTTATGTCAAGACTCTTGATATGATGGGTCAATGCTCCTACAGAGATGAAGTCTACACCGCACTCGGCAACATGTTTTAATGTTTCTTCGGTAATGCCACCTGAGGCTTCTGTGGGAACGGCGCCGTCAATAATTTTTACAGCTTCACGCATCATTTCATAACTCATGTTATCAAGCATGATGACATCGATCCCTCCTACGGCCAAAACCTCTTTTACTTCATCAAGATTCCGCGTTTCTACCTCAATTTTAAGGTCTAGTAAATTCTCTTTTAGGTATTGTTTAGTGGAAAGAATGGCTGCTTCAATACCACCCGCAAAGTCAATGTGGTTGTCTTTGAGCATGACCATATCATAAAGTGCAAAGCGGTGGTTTTCTCCCCCACCAATGGCTACGGCCCATTTTTCCAACATCCTGAAATTGGGAGTGGTCTTTCTGGTGTCCAGTAACTTGGCTTTAGTATGGGAAATTAGCTGAGTGAGTTGATGGGTTTTGGTGGCGATTCCACTCATTCGCTGCATACAATTAAGCACTAATCGCTCTGTAGTAAGAATAGAGGCAGCTTTTCCAGATACAGTTAAGCCAATATCTCCTCTCTTGGCAACTTGCCCATCCTTCATCAGTAGTTTGACCTCCAAGTCCTGATCATAGGAATGAAAAATCATTTCAGCCAATTGAAGGCCAGCGACGATCCCGTCCTCTTTGATGATCAATTGTGCCCGTCCGGTTTGGTTTTTTGGAATGGCAGCGAGTGTAGAATGATCCCCTTCTCCCACATCCTCCTTGAAGGCAGCTTGGATAAAGGCCTCTAAATTTTCCTGAGTTAGATAGTTTTCTTTCACAGCGTAAAAATAAGAAAATTCAGGAAAGCAGCCCGAACCATGATAGGAAGTTCTGACTTAATTGATAGATGGTCTAGCAGTCTTGACTATTTATTCCTTGTTAATGTCAATGGAGTAAATTTTCTTCTCATTATCATCCTGTTTGCACTTGACAAGAATGCGAAAATCAATACCTGCACTGTCATAGGTGCCAATAAAATAATGGATTTGACTGCCGGATTTTCCTTTATGAACAACTTCGAAGTCGGAAGGCGGGAACTTTTTGAAAAAGTCTCGGATGACCAGTTCCGCTTGGTTTCGGGAATAGTCTCCTTCATTGCCGTTGATGCTTAATTCTACGTTGTTTTCAAAAAAGGCAGAAAGATCTTTACTTGATCCGGCTTTAATGGAAATTGCAATCTCCTCGACATCACCGGTTTGTGACCATGCGGGAAGGTTGCACAGTATTAGGCCTGCAAGCAGTAGAAAGAATGCTCGTGTAATTAAATTTTTCATCATATGTTGGTGCTCAAAATTTAAGCCAAAGTGTGTGGTTCTTTTTATATATGCTTAAAGTGAACAAAAAAAGGTAATTTTTGCTTAAAACCGAAAAAAACGCGTTTTAAATCCTCAAAAAATGGTTCGTTGATTTTATGGCTTTAGCCAAAGGAATTTTCTATCATTGTATTTAAAATCTATATATTTGCCTCATGGATAAAAAAGTTTTATTAATGATTTTGGATGGTTGGGGTCTTGCCACCAACCCTGATGTATCAGCTATAGACAAAGCCAACACCCCATTTATCGACAGTCTTTTTGAAAAATATCCACATTCACGTCTGGAAGCTTCTGGCTTGGCCGTGGGCCTTCCGGAAGGCCAAATGGGGAATTCGGAAGTAGGCCACATGAACATCGGCGCCGGAAGAGTGGTTTATCAGGATTTGGTAAAAATCAACAAGGCGGTAGAAGAAGGTGAATTAAAAGATAATCCAATTTTGAAAAAAGCCTTTGCTACAGCGAAGGAAAATAATAAAAAAGTGCATTTCATCGGATTGGTTTCTGATGGAGGTGTACATGCGCATATCAAACATCTAAAGGGACTTTGTGATGCCGCAAAAGCCAATGATGTTGAAGAAGCTTACATCCACGCTTTTACAGATGGTAGGGATACAGATCCAAAGAGCGGTTTAGGCTTTTTGGAAGAACTTCAAAACCATTGTGAAACTTCAACCGGTAAAATTGCTTCTGTCATCGGTAGGTATTATGCCATGGACAGGGACAAAAGATGGGAAAGAGTCAAGCTCGCCTATGATGCGATGGTGCTGGGTGAGGGTGAAAAGTCCAAAGACATCCTGTCCTCGATCCGTAAATCTTATGCCAATGGCGTTACGGATGAATTTATACGTCCTATCGTGCATGTGGACGACAAAGGACAGGCGATAGCTACTATCGAAGATGGAGATGTAGTGATCTGTTTTAACTTCCGTACGGACAGAGGCCGTGAAATTACCCAGGTGCTATGCCAGGAAGATTTTGAAGAATACAAGATGAAAAAATTGGATCTTCATTATGTGACCTTTACAAATTATGACGATACCTTCAAAGGAGTGTCTGTTATATTTGAAAAGGACAACTTACAGAATACCCTCGGTGAAGTACTGGCCAATAATGGCAAAAAACAGATAAGAATTGCTGAAACCGAAAAATATCCACACGTTACCTTTTTCTTCTCAGGCGGAAGGGAGACAGAGTTTGATGGGGAATCTAGAATACTGTGCAGCTCTCCAAAAGTGGCCACCTATGATTTGCAGCCAGAGATGAGTGCTCATGAGATTGCGAAGAAAATCAATGTGGAGTTGGATAAGAAGGAACCGGATTTTGTTTGCTTGAACTTTGCGAATGCTGATATGGTGGGACACACTGGCGTTTTTGATGCAGCCGTAAAAGCTTGCGAAGCGGTGGACGAATGTACCAATTCAGTAATAACTACTGCCCTGAAAAACGACTACACCGTCATCGTAATCGCAGATCATGGTAATAGTGATATGATGATCAATGAAGATGGCTCTCCAAATACTGCGCATACCACGAACTTAGTTCCTTGTATTATGGTTGACAAGAATGACCGTCTGGAAGTAAATGATGGTAAGCTAGGTGACCTTGCGCCTACAATACTAAAAATGATAGGTATAGACATCCCGTCTGACATGACAGGTGATGTTTTGTTAAAATAAAAGACTTTTGAAAAAACAATTTTCAATACTTATGTTGGGGCTGCTTTTTTCCTGTAACCAAGGAGAAGAGCAGCCCTTGGCAAATCCGACCCAAATCAATCAGTATTTTCCTTTAAAAGACTTTGTTTCGGATCAGATTGGTAGGATTAGTGATATGTCTGTGGAGAAGCTTACTGATATCAATGGACAAGAGGAAAGTTTTGAGGTGAAATTAGATGCTGAAGGTTGGCGAAAAGAGCTGGACATTTTTATCCAGTCGGATATCAACAAAGCAGCCAATGCCAGTGCTTATCACACTGAGGAAAAAGGCCTTGTGCTAAGGCATGAGCTAAAGCAAGGTCTGAAAGGCGAAGTGAAGCACATTCAAGTGGAATATGCGAGTGGAGAGAAGGAAGAGGTTCAAAAAATTGAATTCAAATCCGAAAAGGACAATTTTTTCTATCACTCCTTATCTGAAGGAGTTTTAGAGGTTGATGCTGAAACTGGTTTGCTAAAAAGCTATCATGTAAAAGGATACCAGAAAGTCTGGTTCTTGGACCCAAACCAGATTGAAATTTCAGGGAAATTGAAAAGATAAAATTAGTCATCTGGTCATAAAAAAGGGCTTGGTCAATTTAATATGACCAAGCCCTTTTTGTTAGTTGATATTATTCTGTTTATGAGAAAGCAAAGAATATCAGCCAAATGATAATCAGTACCGGCATCAATATCGGTATGGAGAACCTGATGATATAGCCAAAGAAAGACGGCATCTTGATACCTGTTTGTTCTGCAATGGACTTCACCATGAAGTTTGGTCCATTACCAATATAGGTCATTGCACCGAAGAAAACGGAGGCGATAGAAATAGCCATTAGCTGGAAAGCTGAATCGTGATATCCGTCCATGGCGAACTGCCTAACCATCTCCACATCCCCAATTCTCGCGCCTCTGGAGGCCATTGCAGCAGCTAGGAAGTTAAGGTAAGTAGGCGCATTGTCCAAGAAGCCAGAAAGCAATCCTGTCCCCCAATAAAGTGAATTGTGACTAATAAGGGCAGATCCCTCTGGAGATTTGGCAAATTCACCAACTAACTCCAGTGCCGGCATCATGGTACCGAAAATACCTATAAAGATAAAGGCTACTTCACGGATAGGTTCAAAGTTAAATTCATTGCCCTTGATGGCTCTTTTGTCGGCAAATTTATAGGAGAAAAATGCGACAGAGAACATGATGATTTCTCTTAGGAAAGAGAATTTGGTTCCATCATAAACAATGGCAGGAACCCAGTCCAATACATTCGGGTCCAAAAATACCGAGATAATGACCACAAGTAGCCATAAGAAGTTTTTGGAACCAATTAAAGATATTTTGTTAGTGTAAGATACTGGTTCCAGCTCTTCTGTGTCATTGGCCCTGCCAAATTTTTTGTCAATGATAAAGAACACTACAGAAAGGATGGTCAAGGCAATTATCCAAGCAGGCCAGTTGTGCTCCAAAGTCCAGAAAAAAGGAATCCCTTTTAAGAAACCTAGGAATAAAGGAGGGTCACCAATCGGTGTCAGGGAGCCACCCACATTACTCACCATGAAGATAAAGAAGATGATGTGGTATGCCTGAATGTTGTGCTTGTTGAGGCGTATAAAAGGCCTTACCAGAAGCATTGAAGCTCCTGTGGTGCCAATTAGGTTGGATACAATTGCTCCGATAATCAATAGGGTGACATTGGCCATCGGAGTGGACTTTTTGTCGATTTCTATCAATATTCCTCCGGAAGCAATGTATAGAGATGCCAGTAGGGCGATAAATTGCAAATATTCAGCAAGCGCATGAATAGGAAGGTGAACGTTATGTAGGGAGAATATGTAATAGAGAACAACTACTGTTGCCAAGCCAATGGCGACTTTAGGGTAATTATGATGCCAGAAATGTTCATAGAACAAAGGTCCTGTAGCAATCATCAAGAGTAACACCACAAAAGGAATAACAAGCCAAGCAGGTGCCAGGTTATGAGCCCCCTCAGCGTCATGCGCATCACCATGGTCACCGGCGTGTTCAGTATCAGATTGATGTTGGTCTTCACCTGTCTGCTCCTGCTGATGTACTGTTACCTCCGTTGATTGGTGATTATTTTGGGCCATTGCAGGAATTGTGTTTGTGAAAAACACCGCTCCCCAAATGATCCCAAAAGCAATTATTATATTCTTCATTAAAATGAAATTAGATTAATTCGTCTTAGTTTTGCTGATTCTTTTTTTCCGTTATGGACAAAAAGTAGTCTGAAGGAATTTGCAACCCCTAAACTACAGAATTTGAGCCAAACCCACCAAAATAATTTGGTATGGTCGGAATAAATTAATTTTGGGTTAATCTTTTAATCTTAAAAACGGTTATTCGTTTTAAACCAATAAGTTTAGTGCGATTTCAAAAGATTTTCTCGCTATACCTGTTTTTTCAATATGTAAATCATACGTAGATTTTAGCGCTTTATAAATGGTGTGGCTTACATCTTCAAAGATAGCTTGGTCAGTAACTTCTGCCTCATCTGACATTAGATAAGCAAAGACCCTTGCCATACCGCAGTTGGCAATGAAATCAGGAATTACAGCCACTTTTTCATCTACGGCCATACCTATAGGACCAAAGAAAATCTCCCGATCCGCAAAAGGAACGTTTGCACCACAAGAAATTACTTCCAATCCACTTTGGATCAATCGATCCACTTGCTCTTGGGTGACCAGCCTTGAGGCTGCAGCAGGAATAAAAATTTCATGCTCCAAATCCCAGATCTTTTTATTGATTTCTTCGAAAGGAATCAACTCCTCGACATTGAGTTTATTTCCAATTCTGGACAAAAATAGCTGGCGGATCTCATCAAGGGAAAATCCCTGTTCCTTGATCAGCCCACCTTCCCGGTCAATGATGCCAATGACCTTAACTCCTTCCACTGCCAGAAAACAAGCAGCCGCTGATGCCACATTCCCCCAGCCTTGGATGATGGCGCGCTTGCCTTTTAAGTTTCCGCCCCAAAGGTGATAATAGTGTTTTACCGCTTCAGCCACACCAAAACCGGTAATCATATCTGCGACGGTATATTTTTTAGGACTGTCAGGAGTATAATTAGGGTCTTCCAGCACTTTGGAGACGCCTTGACGAAGCTGGCCCAGCTTTCTTATTTTTTGAGGTTCTGTGGCTTGATAGTATCCGTTTACTATTCCTTCTTGAGGGTGCCAGAGACCATAAGATTCTGTAATAGGGATAACCTCATGGATCTCGTCAATATTGAGGTCCCCACCAGTGCCATAGTAGCTTTTTAAGATGGGTAGTACTGCTTTGTACCATCTTTTCAAGACTTCGTCTTTTCTGGGGTCATTGGGGTCAAAGTTGATCCCGGATTTTGCTCCGCCAATGGGTGGGCCAGAAACGGTGAATTTGATTTCCATGGTTTTGGCAAGGGATTCCACTTCTCGCTTGTCCAGCCCCTTTCTCATCCTGGTGCCACCACCAGCAGCCCCATTTCTCAGGGAGTTGATCACTATCCAACCTTCAGCTTCGGATTCGCTATCGCTCCATTCAAAAACAATCTCAGGTTGCTTGTTCTCAAATTTCTTGAGCAGTTCGTTCATAAATACGGTTAATTAGAGTTGCACAAAAATATAAAAAAATCGTTCTTAGGCTATTTCTGAGGCATGCCTTTGTCTTTTTTGTGAAAAAAGTGTCTGAACTGGTTGTCTTTCGGCCTTGATTGATTCTGGCTTAGCTTAAAATAAGTTTCCATAGGGTTTATCTGGGTTTTTGAGACTAAAATTACCTTTTTCGTTTTCAGAAGTGGCATATGGTAATTTAACGAAAAACTCCAGCAAATCTATACTATCAAGGAAAAAGGGGACTTCTGAAATTTCAGGTTAAATACCATGTCCCACCACAGCTGTCGGTATCTGCTCCAGTGACTGATGCAAATGAATTGGGCTCTTTCCTTATTTTCCTCACTCCTAAAAAGGCAAATATCAAAGCTTCTTTAAACTCAATGATTTCAGCAGAGGGAACTACTACAGCGACTTTGTCTCCTAAGTAAGCTTGAAGCCTATCAATAAAATAGCTATGGTAAGCCCCCCCGCCAGTTACCAATAGCCTAGCTGGTTTATCTAAGGCATGGTTTAATACTACCTGGGAGATTTGCAGGCTATAATGCTCTACCAAAGTAGCCAAGAGATTTTCAGGAATATCCTTTTGAGCTTGAATCAATGGAACAAAGGTTTGATCCATGTCCTCTCTTCCCAAAGATTTTGCCCCTTTTTTCTGGTAAAAGCCAGCGGCATTTAATTGGTTCAGAAAGTCTTGGTTGACTTTTCCAGAAGCAGCCAATTTTCCCCCTCTGTCAAAGGCGAGGCCTTTTCGGTTTGCGATAAGATTAAGCAGTAAATTAAAGGGAGATACATCAAAAGCGATTCTTTTACCTTGGTGCATCATGGATATATTGGAAATACCACCCAGGTTAAGGCAGAATTCATAGTCTGCAAAAAGATAATGATCGCCAATGGGTGCCAATGGTGCCCCTTGCCCACCCAAGGCAACATCCAAACTTCTAAAGTCGTTGATGACCGGAAAGCCTGAGGCTTTCATCAAGCTCCATCCACAGCCGATTTGCTTCGTAAATCCCAAATGGGGTTGGTGGAAGGCAGTATGACCATGAGAAGCAATGATTTCAGGGTTTAATTTATGCTTATCGCAAAATGATTTGACCACCTCTCCCATCCATCGGCCAAATTGCAGGTCCAGCAGTGAAAGCTGCTCACCGGACAAGGTATGGGAATTGGCCAGCTTGGAACCCAGTTCATCAGGAAATTCTTGCGTGCTTGCTTTTTCTATGGTGAAATGCCATCGATCTGAATAAGTAAAATGACAATAGGCTACATCCAGGCCATCCCCGGAAGTTCCGGACATCAAGCCAATGACACGGTAAATTCTACTGGATTCCATAAGGGTTAAAGTTTGTTAAAATTGAGGACTTAAAGATAATTTTAAACGGTGTAATTCAAACCCGCTTTTTAAATTCCTTAATTTAGCGCCGAAATTTGGGCTTGTATTGCTTGTTGGAAAAGTCCTGTTTTGTGGCTTAAGGAGCAGTACAAAAAAAGGTGATGGCTTGAAAAATCTAGTAATAGATATAGGAAATACTCGGATAAAAGCAGCGTTGTTTGAAGGATTGACCCTTCGAGAGGAATTCAGTGTGGAATACATGGATGAACTCAGGGGTCATATCGAAGAATGGGCCTTTGACCATGTCATGGTAAGTTCTGTGCGCTGGAATAAGGAAGAGCTGGAGTTGATGCTACCTTTTGGGTTTTTGTTTTTGGACAGGGAGGCACGATTTCCTGTGGAAAACCATTACGAAACTCCACATACGCTAGGACTTGATCGTCTGGCTGCGGCCATTGGAGCCTACAGTCTTGCAGAGAAAGGGCCAGTTTTGAGTGTGGACTTGGGCACATGTATCACTTTTGATTTTATAGATAGCGCTGATCGTTATTTGGGAGGCGCCATTAGCCCTGGTATGCAAATGAGGTTTCAGGCCATGAACCGCCAGACCGCCAAATTGCCATTGATTGAAATGGTTATGGGGGATGAGCCACCTGGTTTCATCGGAAAGAATACGGTGGAAGGGATGAAAAGCGGCGTTTATTATGGGATCCAAAAGGAAATAGAAGGAACTATCAGCCAATATCAGCATCAACATCAAGGTTTAAAGGTCTTTATTTGTGGAGGTGATGCAAAATTCTTTGAAAGCTTAACAAAAGACCACATATTTGTAATCCCCAATTTGGTCCTGCATGGATTGAATAGAATTTTAATTTACAATGTCAATAAAAACTAGACTGCAGTTAATTGGTGCATTTTGTGCCATTTTCATATTTACGCAAGCAAAAGGACAGATTGGTTCCTCTACCTATAGTTCTATCGGGATCGGAGACATGAACAACTCCGGGCTGACACCGAACCAAGCAATGGGTGGCCTAGGGATTAGTTATGGCGATGCTTGGTCTGTCAATCAGGTGAACCCTGCCCTTTCAGTAAAAAACAATGTGTTTAATTTTCAAGCTGCTTTCAATTACAAGCGGTTCACTGCCGAAACAGCTACCAGTTCTTCTACCCTTGATGGTGGTGGCCTGAGTAATGTGGTAATGTCATTGCCTATCAAACCAAGAAAATGGACAGTAGGTATGGGACTAAACCAAATCAGTACGGTTGATTTTGAACATTTGGTGGAGGCTCCCGTAGTCAATTCGGACTTGAATTCTGTGAGCAGGATAAGAGGAAGAGGAGGAATTAGTGAAGTGTATATTTCTACTGGTTTTGAGCTTTTCAGGAATTTTAACCTTGGTTTTCATGGATCTTACATCTTCGGATCTACGATAAAACGACAACAGCTTACTTTAGTGGATGAGGATGGTGTTTTACAAGGTGTTTCCTCAGAATATTATGACAGATTAAGTTTGAATGATTTTTCCTTTAAGGGAGGGGCACATTATGCAATTCGTACCGGGGAGCGCAGTAGGTTGAATTTTGGCGCTATTTATCACGTTTTTGGTGACTTAGATGGAAAAAAGTTTGCAAAAATGGCGGATATTGGCCAAGCTAGCGATCCGGATTCAAATGGACAGACCGTATTCAATAACGAAAAGGGTAGTATTTATTTACCTAATAAGTTAGGTTATGGTATATCTTTCGAAAAAATCAATAAATTTGTAATTGGTCTTGAGGCTCAGCATCAGGATTTTAGGGAATATGAATCTTTCATAGGCTTAAATGAAGGTCTTGGAAATTCATTTAAAGTAGGCCTCGGTGGACAATTTGTTCCCGATATTTACTCCTTGGAGAGTGCTTTTATGCGGTCTACATTCCGGGCAGGGGTTGAATTTGAGCAAACCCCTTATCTGATAGGCCAAAATAAGGTCAATGATATTGGCATTAATTTTGGAGCT
Source organism: Echinicola sp. 20G (assembly GCF_015533855.1). Taxonomy (GTDB): domain Bacteria; phylum Bacteroidota; class Bacteroidia; order Cytophagales; family Cyclobacteriaceae; genus Echinicola. Next base: position 1,528,115 of record NZ_AP024154.1, read on the forward strand.
TCTGTTCCTATGAACAGCTTATCACTCTTAAACATGGCTGTGAAAGTGGGACAGAGAGGTACAACAGAAAATGGCTTGGTTAAGGAAAACTATTTTAAGGTTTCACTTGGCTTCTCCATCAATGATAACAGTTGGTTCTACAAAAAAGTATTTGAATAAACATAATAAGTATGAAAGCTAAATTTGCATTATTAGGGTTATTGTCTTTTGCATTAGCGGGCATGGCACAGGCACAGGATAACTGGAACTGGCCTTCTGATTCAGCCTTGGAATCAAAGGCTAGGGAGTATAACGCTGCCTACAACGATTACATGAAAGCCGATCAATTTATTGCGGCTACCAAACCTTTGAACTGGTTATTGGTCAATGCACCAGACCTTAATGAGGCCATTTATATCAATGGTGTCACCGTTTATAATGGTGCTGCTGATGAAACTTCCGATGAAGCTCAGAAAAAGATTTATCAAGATTCTGTAATGACCATTTATGATTTGAGAGCTGAGAAATACAATAATGAGGCTGCTTGGATTGAAAACAAGGCTTATTACGGTTACAGATACTATAGAAGTGATAAAGACAAAGTTGGAGATGCGGCTTCTTTCTTTGCTAGAGATATTGAACTAAATGGTGAAATCAACACTTTTGGTTTGGTTCCTGCCTATTTTGATTTGGTGTATAGGAATAATGCATACAACAATGCTTACACTCCTGAGGAGGTATTGGCGATATATGAAAATCTTAATGCAAGATTGGATAAAGCGGAAGCTGCTGGAGAAGATGTATCAGGACAGAGAAATACACTTGACCAAATTTTGGTAAATATGGAAATCATCGATTGTGATTTCATTGAAAATAAAATGGGACCAAAACTAGTAGCAGACCCGAGTAATGTCAAGTTAGCCAAACAAATTTTCCAGTATTCTGTTACCTATAAATGTACTTCTTCTGAAACCTTTACAAAGGCATTGGAGGTAGTGGATAATGATAATCCAACTTTCTCTACTTCTCAAGTAAGGGGAATGAGATATATTCAAAGCGATGAGCCTGCTAAAGCTGTGGAAATGTTCCAAAGAGCACTTGAGTTGGCTGAGAATGATGCTCAGAGAGCTGAAGTTAGTTTTGACTTGGCGCGAGCACAAGCTAAAATTGGTCAGAAGTCAGCTGCAAGACAGTCTGCAATGAAAGCGGCTGAGTTGGATTCCAAATTGGCTTCTGATGCTTGGTCTTTGATCGGTGGATTGTACATGACCTCTGCCAATGATTGTAGAGGTGGTCAGAGCCGTGTAAAAGATTACTCTATCTTTATCGCTGCTTATGATGCCTTCGCCAAGGCAGGTGACAATTCAGGAATGGCTAGTGCCAAAGCACGCTTCCCTTCCAAAGAGGAGTTGTTTACTGAAGGTTACCAAGTAGGCCAAACCATCAGCACTGGATGTTGGGTAGGTCAGACGGTTTCTTTGAAAACCAGAGATTAATATTATTGACATAAGGAGCATTAGCTCTCCTGATCATACTTAAAAGGCGGTTTTTATAACCGCCTTTTTGCTTTACTCGTATTGCTATTTGGTAATTAACACGATTAATTTGATAGATTTGTAACATGAAACGAGTCGCTTTTATTTTTCTGGTAATTGTAATGGCTGCTTCCTGTCGGGAAAGTGTGGATTTGAGGCAATTGGAGAACTATGATGGGCCTGTGAGAGTGACTACAGCCATGGAGGTTTTCAGAAGTGATTCGGCAGTAGTTCGGATTAAGATGACGGCACCCAGGCAATTGGTGTTTTCTAATAATGATATGGAATTTCCAGAGGGGATTTTGATCCACTTTTATGAAACGGATGGTGTACTCAGTTCAACTATTAGGGCTGATAGAGCTTATTACGATCATAAAGAGAACCTGTACCGCGGAGAAGGAGATGTCCGGGTTCATAATATCGAAAAAGGCAATAAGCTAAACTCCGAAGAGCTTTTTTGGGATGAGCGAAAAGGAATAATATTTACCGAGAAATTTGTAACGGTCACAAAGAAAAACGGAACGGTTATTCACGGGACTGGAATGGAAGCTGATGAAAGCTTCAATGAATATACCTTCTATAAAATTGTTGATAGTCCGATTGTAATCGAAGAGGGACCATCCAATACTGAAAATTAGATACCTTTATGGGTATAGGAATAATATGAAACTAAAAGGAATAATTTTATTATCATTATCTGCTGCTTTGGTCATTATAGGGACGCATGTCACCATGACCCAAGGCATTACTTTTTCATATCCTATTTTTATGTTTGCTGTGGCCATGTTATTTTGGTACAAGTACTTAAAAACAAAGTGGACTGAACAAGATCAGGAAGAAGTAGGTCAGCAACAAGACAGGAAGAAAAAAAGCAGATAATGGAATATCACTATTTGGGCTACGTCCTCATCACCTTATTGTTTTCAGCATTGTTTTCAGGCTTGGAGATTGCATTTGTGTCTGCCAATAAACTGCAGATTGAGTTGCAAAATAAGCAGGGAAGCTTTACGGGAAAGGTATTGGCAGGATTTGTCAAAAACCCTGGCCAGTTTATTGGCACTACCCTGCTTGGCAATACTGTGTCACTTGTGGTTTATGGTATTTTTATGGCCTATTTGCTGGAGCCTACCATTCAGTTTTACCTGCCTGAAGGCCTGAACCATCAAGCAGCCGTAATGATCATTCAGACAATTATATCTACTCTTATTGTACTGATCACAGCAGAGTTTATTCCCAAGAGCATTTTTATGCTCAATCCCAATAATTTGTTAAGCTTTTTTGCTGTTCCGTTTACGGTGATTTATTACATCATGTATCCGATTGTGTGGTTGATTGTGGGGATGTCCAGGCTTTTTATTACACATGTTTTGGGGTTGGAGTACAGCGAGGACAAACCGGTTTTTAAAATTACCGATCTCAATAGCTTTATTCAGGACAATTTGGAAACTGAAGGAGATGAAGGTATGGATATCGATACCAAGATCTTTGACAATGCAGTAGAGTTCAAAAAGGTAAAGGCTCGGGACTGCATGGTTCCAAGGACAGACATTGTGGCGGTAGATGAGGAGGACAGTATTGAGGATCTGAAAGGAACGTTTATGGAGAGTGGCCATTCCAAGATCATAGTTTACAAAGAAAATATAGATGATGTCATTGGCTATTGTCATCACTTAGAGCTGTTCAAGAAGCCTAAAAAGATCACAGATATTCTCACCCCCATTATTATCGTGCCCGAGACGGCTTTGGTTCATGAGCTTTTGGTACAGTTTATTGCCGAAAGAAAGAGCTTGGCCTTGGTGGTAGATGAGTTTGGTGGCACCAGTGGCATTGTAAGTATGGAAGATATTATCGAGGAGATTTTTGGGGAGATTGAGGATGAATATGATAATGATGACTTGATTGAGCAAGAGATTTCAGATAATGAGTATTTATTGAGTGCCAGACATGAAATAGATTACCTGAACGAAAAATATGATTGGAATTTACCGGAGGGAGATTACGATACCCTTTCTGGATTCATCCTTTCAGTAACTGAAAATATTCCTAAAAAAGGTGAGTCGGCTACTTATGGCCCCTTCACATTTACGGTGGTTTCCAAGCAGGATCACCGTATTGATACAGTAAAATTAAAGATAAATACCTAATAGAGTACAATAAGTAATTTATTGATAGTGATAATATTTTGAATTTACCGCTAGATGTAATTATTTTGCGACACTTCAAAAACTAGAAGAATGGCGTTAATAAAAGAAATCAGACAGAGAACAGGTCTTGCAATCGGTGTTATTGCAGTAGGGTTGATACTTTTCCTTGTAGGGGGAGACTTATTGGGCCCAAATTCAATGCTTTTAGGAGGCAGGGATACCGTTGTAGGTGAAATTAACGGAGAGGAAATTTCCTATGAGGAGTATATTGACCAAGTAGAGCGGTTTAAATTAAACTACCAACAAAACACTGGTAGAAATCCATCAGAGAATGAGATGTACAGCATTCGTGAGCAGGCATGGCAGGCCATGATAGTGAAGCGTGTATTCTCTGAGCAGTATGAAGCGTTGGGCATGACCATTTCTGATGAGGAATTGGTGGACATGGTTCAGGGTAAAAACATTGTGGCGGAATTACGTCAGCAATTGACCAACCCAGAAACTGGCCAGTTCGACAGACAGCAATTGATTGCTTTCTTGCAGTCTTTGGAATCAGCACCTGCACAGCAGAGAGCTTTCTGGGCACAGCAAGAACAGACTTTCGCTGATTCTAGGCTTCGAATCAAATATGACAACCTATTGGCGGCTTCTTCCTTTGCGAACAAAGAGGAAGGTGCTTTGCAATACAGAATGCAAAGTTCTGTAGCCGATATCGAGCATTTGTTTGTTCCATTCTATGCAGTTTCAGATTCAGCGGTTAGTATCAGTGAATCTGATCTAAAAGCCTACCTTTCTGAAAACGAGGAGAAGTTTGAAGGAGCGAATACCAGAGATATCTCTTATATCAGGTTTGATCTTTATCCAAGCGGAGAAGATTCTGCAACAGTGATTCAGCAAATCTCTCAATTGACTGAGGAGCTAAGCAGTGCATCCAACGATTCTGTTTTTGTATTAAGAAATTCAGAAATTTCCAATCCATTCAGAACATATTTGCCAGGTGAGGAACTTCCAGCTTTGTTGACCTCCAATGTGGAGGATCCTGAAGAAGGAGCAGTGTATGGTCCTTATATTACGGACAGAAGCACTTATGTGACTTATAAGGTTTCCCAGAAATTTGACGGTACACCTAGAATGAGAGCCAGCCATATTTTGTTTGGTACTCAGGGAATGGATGATGCTGCTAAAGCAGAAGCGAAAGCTCAAGCGGAGAAAGTATTGGCTGAACTAAAAGACGGTGGTAACTTCTTTGCTGCTGCTCAGCAATATGGACAAGATGGAACTGCCCAAAGGGGTGGTGATCTGGGATGGTTCGCCAAAGAGGATTTTGTAGAGCCATTTGCTGATGCGGTATTTGCAGCGAAGTCAACTGGTCTTATCAACAGCCTGGTGGAAACAGAGTATGGTTACCATATCATTTCTGTTACCGAGATGCCTCAAACAGCTACTGTGAAGCTGGCAACCTTGGAACTTGAATTGGGACCAAGTGATGCGACCAGAAATGAGATTTTCAGAAATGCGGATTACTTTGCTGCTAATACAGGCAACGCAGATGAATTCAAAACAAATGCTGAGAAAGATGGATACAGAGTGCTTCAGGCTAATAGCCTTGGTACCAATGCAAGAAGTATCAACAATCTTGGAGGAGCCAGAGAAGTCGTAAGATGGGCATTCAATGATGCTTCCGTAGGAAGTGTTTCACCTGTATTTGAATTGGACAATGCGTATGTGGTGGCTATGTTAAGAGGAGAAACTGAAGAAGGAGATGTTACTTTGGATCAAGTAAGAGCTGAAGTGATGGCTCAAGTAAGAAACGAAAAGAAGGCAGCTTATATCAGTGAGAAACTAAAAGGTAAGGAGAGCTTAGAAGCAATGAAGGAAGTTTTTCCTGAATATGCTTCTGTAGGTACTGCTGCTGACCTAAAATTAAGTGATAATACGATTCCAGGAGTTGGTTATGCTCCTAAAGCTGTTGGAGCGGTATTTGGCCTGAAACAAGGACAAGTAACCCAGCCTATCAAAGAGGATATTGGGGTGATAGTAGCTAAGCTGAACAGCATTACTCCTGCTGGTGAAGTGGCTGACTATAGCATGTACCAAAACCAATTGCAGGCCAGCGCGCAACAAAGAACTACTTATATGATCATGATGGCTGCTCAAGAGTTGGCCAATGTGAAAGACTTTAGATATAAATTCTTCTAATGGAAGAAGGTTAAATCATAAAGAATCCCATCCTCTAATGAGGGTGGGATTTTCTTGTTTATGGATTTAATTTTTTATCTATCGCGTTAATAAAGTAAATTCGATAATTATGAATAAAGTATTTGATAAAGCAGCGTTCAAAGAAAAACTGGATGAGCAGACTACTTTTCCTGCATTGTACATGTTCAAGTTTATTGTGCCTAAAGGAAAAGAGGATGAAGTAAAGCGATTATTGCCGAACAACGAAATTACTTTCAAAGCCTCTGCCAAGGGGACTTATATCAGTGCTACGATCAAAGCCATGATGAAAGACAGTGAGGCAATTATTAAAGTATATGAGGAGGCTTCAAAGATAGAAGGTATTATCTCACTTTAAAAAAGACAGTTATGTGGCCAGAGGAAAACAACCGATTAAAAAAGACATTTGAATTTTCAGATTTCACAGAAGCTTTTGCTTTTATGTGTAGGGTCGCTTTTTTGGCAGAAGCCCACCAGCATCACCCTAACTGGAGCAATGTTTATAATAAAGTGACCATAGAGCTTACCACACATGATCAAGGAAATGTGGTTACTGACAAAGACAGAAAGCTGGCTGAGGCAATAGATCAACTGACCTGATGACTGAAGAAAAGCATACCCATTTGTTTGTGGTCCCCACACCTATTGGGAATTTGAAGGATATTACTTTAAGGGCCATCGAGGTATTAAAAACAGTAGACGTTATCCTAGCAGAAGATACCCGAACAACGGGCAAACTTCTCAAGCACCTCGAGATTCAGCGCCCATTGCAGAGTTATCATATTTTTAATGAACACAAGACAGTAGAAAAACTCATTTCCAGAATGGAGAATGGGGAGCGATTTGCCCTAGTGAGTGATGCAGGTACACCAGCGATTTCCGATCCAGGATTTTTATTGGTGCGGGCAGCCAGAGAGGCTGAGCTGGAAGTGAACTGCCTGCCAGGAGCTACTGCTTTTGTTCCTGCCTTGGTCAATTCTGCCCTTCCCAATGACCGTTTCGTTTTTGAAGGTTTTTTACCTCATAAAAAAGGCCGGAAGACAAGGATAGAAAATCTACAAGAAGAAGTCAGGACCATGATATTTTATGAGTCCCCACACAGGCTTTTAAAAACCCTTATACAGTTCAAAGAGGCATTTGGTGCAGACCGCTTAGCCTGCGTCTCTAGAGAGCTTACAAAGCTGTATGAGGAGAATATCAGAGGGACCTTGGAAGAACTAGTCGAATATTATCAAGAAAACACCATAAAAGGAGAAATAGTAATCACCGTATCAGGAAAAAATTAAGATGGAATTAAAATCACTTTTGGATCAAACTATCATCGTTGCCAAAGAGGCCGGTGCTTTTATCAGAAAAGAAAGACAAAATTTTGACCTCAACAAAGTAGAACACAAAGGATTCAATGATTTGGTGTCCTATGTGGATAAGGAAGCCGAAAAAATCGTGGTAAATGGCCTGCAGCAGATTTTGCCTGAAGCTGGGTTTATCACTGAGGAAGGGACTATTAATAAACAGGAGGATGTTTACAACTGGATCGTTGATCCATTGGATGGGACTACTAATTTTGTGCATGGCATTCCCGTTTTTTCAGTCAGCATAGCTTTGATGAAAGAAGGCGAAATCATTTTGGGCGTGGTGTATGAGGTAAATAATAACGAGTGTTTTTATGCTACCAAAGATGGCGGTGCCTACTGTAACGACACAAAAATCAGTGTCAGCCAAGCCCCAAGCCTTTCATCCAGTTTAATTGCTACAGGATTTCCGTATTATGATTTTGAGCAGGTGGATCAATACATGGAACTTCTAAAATACTTTATGATAAATTCTCATGGGATTAGGAGAATTGGAAGTGCTGCCGTGGATTTATGCTACGTCGCTTCTGGGAGGGTAGAAGGATATTTTGAGTATAACCTAAATTCCTATGACGTGGCTGGTGGCTTATTGATCGTCCAAGAAGCCGGAGGTAAAGTGACTGATTTCAATAGTGGTGATGATTACATATTTGGTCGACAAATTATAGCAAGTAACGGTAATATCCACCAAGAATTGTGTGATCAAATAAAAAAAGTCTGGTAAAATTCCCTAATTGCTGTTATTGAAATCTATATTTTGGTTTTTTGACCAATTAAAAATGTATTGTGCTTGTTTTAAGCTATTTATACCAAAATAAATTTGGCTCTTCAGTGTTTTTTTTATAGTTTTCAATTGATTATACAAGTATAAACTTTTAGCGACGTTAATCATCCAAGTTCTTTTCCCTCACCAAAGAAAAGAAACCCACGCCAATATCGTTAAAAGATTAGAGGATTACTTTTAAACATGAAGACCATGACGTTAGGAATCATCGGAGGAACTAAACTCTCAACCACACTAGGCAACAAGTACATGTCCATGGGTATAAATGTGGTGTTTGGGGTAAGGGAAGAATTTGAACTAAGGCCAATAGAATGGAAAATTCTAAGCATGCAGAAAGACAAGGTTTTTGGCTACTGTGAAGCCATCAATAGATCAGATGTCATTTTAATTTGCTGTGAGAATGAATATTTGCCTTTGGTTTGCCATTGCCTTTCCCAATTGGAAAGTACGGACAAAATAATTTTGGATTGTACCAATGGCAACTATAACCCTAATTTTGGGTGCAATACTAAATACATTCAAGAGAAATCAGGATACGAGAGGGTATTGAAGGGTTTTAATAACCTTGGCTTGGATTACCCCAATTCTGATCCTTTAGAATTGGTAAAAGAAACTTATTTCTGTGGCAATGCGGAAGTGGATAAGTTCAGGATCAAACGACTTATCGAATTAATTGGCTTTAGGGCGATTGATGTTGGAGACCTTAACAATGCTCCACTATTGGAAGCTATTTATCATTTGAGAAAGCAGATCAGCCATCAGAAAAATGAAAAAATAGATTATCATTTCAAGCTCATGTCGGTCTAAGAAGTTTTTAGAAGACATATTATTTTAAAAAAGGGACATAATCATGTCCCTTTTTTTATGAGGCATCAAATTTGATGCATAAATAATGTAGCTTCGTCTGCTATTTAATTTTTAGTCAAAAAACAGACTGGGTTTAAAATCTAATGGTTATGAAAAAGACATTAATTATAATTTTGGCAGTATTTGCCTTTTTATTGGTGGCCTTGATTGCGACGCCTTTTATTTTTAAAGATAAAATTGTAGCGCGCATAGATCAAGAAATTGCTAATTCGGTTAACGCTCAAGTTTATTATAACATTGATAATATCAGTTTGAGTGTGCTCAAGAGGTTTCCCAATATTTCAGCCACTGTAAAGGAATTTGGCGTAAAAGGAAATGCACCTTTTGAAAATGATACCTTGGCGCATGTCAATAATTTCCAAGTGGACTTTAATTTGATGTCTGTTATTTTTGGGGATTATCCTGAACTGACTGGATTACACCTGAAAGGAGGACGTATTTATGTCAAGGTATTAGAGGATGGTACCGCAAACTATGATATAGCCATGGAAAGCGAAGAAGACACGGTGGCAGCAGAGCCTTCCAATTTTAAGTTGGGGATTGACCTGATGGAAATTGAAGATGTCAATTTTGTGTATGACGACAGGCAGTTGAAATATTTTTTGGCTTTGCAGGATTTTGATATGGAAGGTCATGGTGATTTTACAGCGGATGTATATGATCTCAATGGAAAGATCAGTACCAATATTGCCAGGATGGATTATGAAGAGGTCAATTATCTAAGCAATAAAGTTTTTACCGCAGACACCGAGATCCAGGTAGATATGACCCAAATGAAGTTCACCTTTGGAGAAGGACAGTTTGGACTTAATGATTTTATGTTTGGCATAGACGGTTTTTTGGCTATGCCCAGTGAGGATATTGATTTTGACCTGACTTTTGAAGGAAGGGAAAATAGTTTCAAAAGTGTTCTTTCCCTCGTGCCGGGCATTTACACGGAATCCTTTGATGGGATCAATACTTCTGGAACCATGGATTTTGGAGGTTACCTGAAAGGAAGCTATAATGAGACACAGTTTCCTAAATTTGAGGTTTCCTTGAAAGTAGCTGACGGGATGTTCCAATATCCAGACTTGCCCAAGCCAGTCAACAATATCAATGTGGATATGTCCGTCAAAAATGAAACAGGAAATATAGACAATACCCAAGTGAATATCCCGGCATTTAACCTGACTTTCGGCTCCAATCCAATTTCAGGTAGATTGCTCTTAGAAAACTTGATTACTTACGATGTGGATGGTCAATTGAAAGGGAAGCTGAACTTGGAAGAGCTGACTTCTATTTTCCCCATTGAAGGAATGGAGCTAAGAGGGATTTTGGATGTGGATGCTACGGCAAAAGGAAGGTATGACAGTGTAGCAGAAATTATTCCTGCTATCAATGCCAAGATGGCTCTTACGAATGGCTATGTAAAAAGTGAAGAATATCCAGCGCCTATAGAAGATTTGAATGCGAATACGACTATTCAAAACAATTCGGGTAAGATGAGTGATTTCTTAGTTAACCTGTCGAATTTTGGGTTTAAACTGGAAGGAGAGGAGATTCGAGGAAATATGAAAGTCAGTGATTTGGACCAGTTGAACTGGGATGGTGCTATTCACGGTACAGTGGATTTAGGGAAAATCAGTAAAATCTTTCCGATGGAAGAGGTGATCATGGACGGTAAAATCAAGGCGGATATTGACACCAAAGGAAGTTATGCCGATGTGGAAGCGGAACGCTACAATAGATTGAGCACAAGTGGGCAGATTGCCTTAACGGATTTCTATTATACGGATAAAGACCTTCCTCAGGGAATAAGAATTCATCAGGCCAATGGGGATTTCAGTCCTCAAGCTATTAATTTGACAAAATTCGATGCCAGACTAGGAGAAAGTCCCGTTCAAGCCATCGGTAGCCTGAGCAACTACATGGCTTACCTTTTTGAGGACACTGCTGTGTTGACCGGTAGAATGGACATCAATTCCAGCAAATTCAATATCAATGAGTGGATGACCGAGAGTGAAGAAACGACAGCAGATACAACTTCACTTACTTTGATAGAATTGCCGAAAAATGTCAATTTCACCATGTCTGTGAAGGCGGATGAGGTGTTGTATGATAATTTGGTCTTTACCAATGCCAAAGGTATGATGACCCTTAAAGATGGCATTTTGACGTTCAAGGATGCGGGTATGAACACCATGGGGGGACAACTCACTTTGAATGGTGCTTATAATACACAGAATATAAAAGACCCGAAATTCAATATGGATTTCAATATGCTGGGAGTGAGTATTCAGGAAGCCTTTAAATCTTTCAATACCATCAAGGCATTTGCACCCATTGCAGAGCACCTTAATGGTGACTTTACCACGAACTTTTCTTTATCTGGAAACCTAGGCCAGGACATGATGCCTGTTTTGTCCTCGCTGGATGGAGACGGACTGATTAAAGTGGCTCAGGCGGCCTTGAAAGATAGTAAAATCATCGGTGGCATTACCTCATTGACCAAACTCAAAGATGGAAATACTTTAGAGATCAAAGACCTGAATTTAAAAGCAGAAATCAAAGATGGCATGCTCAATGTGAGCCCTTTCGATATCAAATTGTGGGATTACCAGGCCAATATTCAGGGAAGTACTGGTTTTGATGGAAGTATCAGTTACTTGGTCAATATGCAAGTACCAGCAGGAAAGTTAGGGAGTCAAGCCAACAGTTTATTGGCATCCATTTCTGGTACTGAGGCTACGGGGGATACCAATATTCCTGTTGCGATCAATCTGGGAGGTACTTATCAACAGCCAAAAATCAGCTTGGCCGGTGGAAACAGCATGGAAGCTTTGATCACCAATGCCCTGAAGTCAAGGGCTTCTGCTGAAGGTGAAAAGTTGCAGAACCAAGTGGCAGAGCAATTCAAGGCACAGGAAGACAGTGTCAAACAAGAATTGAAAGCCAAAGCAAATGCAGCTCAGGACAGTGCTAAGAAGGAACTGAACAAAAAGGTGGAAGAAGCGCAAAACCAAGCGGCGGATGAAGTGAAGGATTTACTCAAAGGATTTTTCAACAAGTCCAAGCCCAAGACAGACACGACCAAGACTAAACCAATTGAATGAAAATAGTGAAACAGTTTCATTTGGCCGGGCAGGGGATTCTTTGCCCGGTTTTTTTATGCCTAACCACAAAGGGCACTAAGAAGTCACTGTGATTACAAAGCCTTTTTGTGCTGAAAGAACCCTCTTAGCGCTTTGTAAAACCTCCGAGTACTCTGTGGTCACATTTATCCCCAATCAATCCTTTAAAATAATCCGCTCTCTACCCCACCAAATAGTACCAGCCCATCAAGGTGATAAAGGAAAGCGGAATGCCAATTCCCACCAAAAGTGAAGCAAGTTTTGGGTTGAGGTCATGGTTGATGGCAATGATAGAGCCAGTGATCATCGGAGCCATGGCGGTCTCCATCACACTTACCTTGTAAAGGATATTTCCTTCATCCAAGAACAACCTGTACACGAAGAAGATGAGCGTAGGGATAAACAATAATTTGAACGCCAGGCCATACCACAGGTCTTTTGAAGATAAAGTCTCTGCATTGATTTTTACCTGTAAGCCAACGGCAATCAGTGCTATGGGGGTAAGAGTGGCAGCAAAAGCCTGTAATATTTCATGCACAGTGCCCTCAAATTCCAAATGCAAGAGGTTCATGAACAATGCAATCAGGAAGAACAAAAAAGGAGGAAAGGTAAGGATCTTTTTGGTCACATCCCTTTTGCGCTTTTTCCCATGGCCATAGATAGAAGCCACAATGATGGCAATGCTGCTCACAATGATAAAGGAACCCGCTTGGTCTACCATCAGGGCTATTTTAAGGCCTTCACTACCATAAAGTGCTTCAATGATCGGAAAGCCAATGAAAGAGGTGTTGGCCAAACCAGGCACAATGATCAAACAACCTGTGGTTGCCTTGCTCCAACCCAATTTTTTTCCCAAAGTGCCAAAAATTACCCATGAAATCCCAAAACTTATCCATGCAGTCAGTACGGGAAGTAGCAATCCAAGCGAAAGTTCCGTCTCGGGAATATGGAGCAAAGCCAATGCAGGGAGGACAATATAAATCAGGTAAGTGTTGAGGGACTTGGGAGCATCTTTGGGCAGTTCCTTTAGGCGCTGGAGCAAAATGCCAATGATCAGACAAAGAATGACAAGAATGAGGTTGGTCATGGATCAAAAATAAGGTAAAAATTGCTTAGAAATTAACAGTAATGTAATCTGTTGTTAATCAATATTTTAAATTTGAATGCTTTATTTGATAGGAGAAAATCTAAGATTATGACGAAACTTGTACCTATCCTGATTGGAGAACAACGCATGATCCAATTATCACAGCTGACCATTGACCAGGCCAATGACTTAAGAAGCTTTTTGCCCGGTTCAAGCATTAAGAAAATGAATTTTCAAGGAATGGAACTGCACGATTGCATCGATTTTGAAACGTATGAATATTGGTTTCAGTCCAGTCATGCAAGAGAAGGAGTGGCATCCATTTGGGATTTTTAATTAATTCATCCCAAACTTTTTGCGCTTTTCCTGAAAGTATTCCTCCAGTTGGGGATATACATTACTTTTTGCTTCTGGGATACCAGCAAGCGTCAGGTTCATATCGCCCTTGATACTTTGATCGACGACTTCCAATGTTTCGATCAGAAAAATAAACTCCTGTAAGGTCAGGGGATTATTTGATTTGTCAGGGCTAGGGTCAAATTCATTACCATAAAAATCCACCACTTCGTAATAGATTTTTCCATCCAAAGGTGCAGCATAAATGCTGATTTCCTCACCCCATTGACTCTCTGGATAAGAAAGCTTGGCGAGTAAAGCCGAAGGCCCGGTACCATCGAAATAACTTTTAGGAGCAAATTCAAAATCAATCATGGTTCAAAATTAAAAGATTAATGACAGGAATTAAACAAAGTCGGGTTTGATTAAGGGTTGTCCGTGAGCTGTTTTAGAGACTTAAAGGAAGGTTTGGGGAGGTTTTCCTTTTCCAAGTCTTTTTTAACAGAAGCAATTTCTCAATCAATTGGATAATACATTGTTTCGAACTAATTTTGGGCAGCCAAAAATATATCTGCCAATATCCGGCTTAGCCATAGGACTTGGCGGAAGTTCCCAAAACATTTTGGGCAGAAAAAGACTGTAAAAACAAGAGCATACTCATGAAAAGAGACCAGGTAATATTCGACCTTATCCAAAAAGAAGAAGACCGTCAAAAAAGAGGAATTGAGCTGATTGCCTCTGAGAACTTCACCAGCAAGGAGGTGATGGAAGCTGCCGGTAGTGTATTGACCAATAAATACGCCGAAGGGTTACCTAAGAAGCGTTACTATGGAGGTTGTGAAGTAGTGGATGATATTGAGCAGATCGCTATTGACCGTGCCAAGGAGCTTTTCGGAGCCACTTGGGCCAATGTTCAGCCTCACTCTGGTGCTCAAGCCAATGCAGCTGTGTTTTTGGCCTGTCTGAATCCTGGTGATAGCATTTTGGGTTTTGACCTTTCTCATGGTGGTCACCTGACTCATGGTTCCCCGGTAAACTTCTCCGGTAAGAACTATAAGCCTCACTTCTATGGTGTGGAAGAAGAAACTGGTGTGGTCAATATGGACAAAGTTGCAGAAACTGCGAAAGAGGTTCAGCCAAAGTTGATCATTTGTGGTGCTTCTGCCTATAGCCGTGACTGGGATTATGCAAGATTCAGAGAGATCGCTGATGAGGTGGGCGCTTTGTTGTTGGCGGATATCTCTCACCCTGCTGGTCTGATTGCTAGGGGTCTTTTGAATGACCCATTGGAGCATTGCCATATCGTGACTACTACCACACATAAGACCTTAAGAGGTACAAGAGGTGGCTTGATCATGATGCGTGAAGATTTCGACAATCCATTTGGCCATAAAAATCCAAAGGGAGAATTGAGAAAAATGACCCAATTATTGGATTCTGCAGTATTCCCAGGAATGCAGGGAGGACCTTTGGAGCACATCATTGCTGCCAAAGCAGTGGCTTTTAGAGAAGCCCTCTCGGATGAATACATGGAGTATGTATTGCAAGTGAAGAAAAATGCTTCCGTGATGGCTGATGCTTTCGTGGAAAAAGGATACAAATTGATTTCTGGTGGAACAGACAATCACCTGATGTTGATCGACCTGAGAAATAAGGATCTTTCAGGAAAAATTGCTGAAGAAACACTAGGTAAAGTGGATATCACCATCAATAAAAACATGGTGCCTTTTGATACCCGCTCTCCATTCGTAACTTCAGGAATGCGTGTTGGAACAGCAGCCATCACCACCAGAGGCCTTAAAGAACAAGATATGATCAAGATCGTTGAATTGATCGATAAGGCATTGATGAACCATGAAAATGAAGCCACCCTTGCAGCAATCAAGACGGAGGTAAATGACTGGATGGTTCAGTTCCCATTGTACTAAGAAAAAAAGAAATTAAGTGGCATTAGATCAATACAGGGAAGAGGAGGAAGAAGAAGGAGGCATGTCATTTTTGGATCATTTGGAGCAATTGCGATGGCATTTGGTCCGATCCATTGCAGCCATTCTGATTTGCTCAGTAGTAGCCTTTCTTTCCAAGAGTATCGTATTTGGAGAAGTGATTTTAGGACCGTCCAAGGTGGATTTTTTCACCTATAGGATGCTATGTCAGCTCTCTGCTTATTTAAGTATTCCAGCACTTTGCATCGACGAACTTCCGTTTATCTTGCAAAGTAGACAGATGACTGGACAGTTTTCCATGCACATGACTTCCAGTTTGGTGGTGGGGCTTGTAGTAGCCTTTCCTTATGTGTTCTGGGAAGTATGGCGCTTCATCAGTCCAGGGTTATATGATAAGGAAAGAAAAGCGGCCAGAGGAGCGGTTTTCTTTGTGAGTTTGTTGTTCTTTATGGGAGCGGCATTTGGGTACTATATCCTGTCCCCATTGTCAATCAACTTCCTTTCCAATTACCGACTGGATCCTTCCATCGCAAATGAGTTTGATATCACTTCTTATATTTCGACATTAATCATGCTGGTGCTGGCTTCTGCCGTGATGTTCCAGCTTCCAGTGGTGATTTATTTCTTGTCCATGTCTGGACTGGTGACTTCTGGAATGTTGAAGTCTTACAGAAGGCATGCTATCGTGATCATTTTGGTGCTTTCTGCTTTGATTACTCCGCCAGATGTGATCAGTCAGTTGCTGATAGCCATGCCGATACTGGTATTGTATGAGGCAGGGATTATGATCGCTAAGCGTTTAGAACGTAAGAAGAGAGAAGAATTAGAATAAGGAAATCAATAATAATACTATCGTCATGTCCAAAAAAATAGCCATCGGTGGTGACCATGCAGGTTTCGATTATAAGCAGCAACTGGTTTCGTATTTGACTGAAGCTGGCTTCGAAGTGAAGGATTTTGGTCCATTTACAGATGCTTCTGTTGACTATCCTGATTATGTTCACCCGCTTTGTGATGCCATTGAAAGTGGGGAATTTGTACAGGGAATTGTGGTTTGTGGTAGTGGTAATGGTGTAGCCATTACTGCCAATAAGCACCAAGGAATCCGGGCGGCGATATGCTGGAATACTGACTTGGCTGCTTTGTCCAGACAGCACAATGATGCCAATGTCATCTCCATTCCTGCTCGTTTTGTGCCTTATGAATTGGCACAAGAAATGGTAGAAACCTTCTTAAAGACAGATTTTGAAGGTGGTAGACATGCGAATAGGGTGAATAAAATCGCTTGTAAGTAGATATAGAAAGACTTATTAGTCAAATCAAAAAGGGCCTGACAATTAATTTCAGGCCCTTTTTATGGTTTCATGGTTAAGTGGTAATTACCTAAATGTGTATTTGAGTCCTATCCCTGCCCTGAAATAATTATTGCTTTCACCTGTGGGGAAAATGGGACTGGCTTCCAATAGAAAGCCGAAGTTTCTGGTAGAAGGAAAAGGCTTGACAAAGACTCCCAGGGGAATGCCAAGGTAAATGTCATTGTCATTTCCTTGATCATCCACACCCAAGTGGAAACCGCTATAGAAGTTAACTTCATCCCTTTGGACAAAATTGTATCCAAAAGTACCTTCTATATCCACATTGCCTCCAGCGCCTATCCTGGCCTCTCCAAACATCTTGTTGTCCGGATTACTTCCAATAGCCGCAAAGGTTCCAGAACTTAATTGATAAACTCCGGCACTGACCTGTGCCACGGACTTGTGTTGTAAAATCAAAAAAGCAGTCAGTGATAAAATCAAAAACTTTTTCATGGTAAATAATAGTTGGTTTAGTTTTCAAACCGAACTTTGCAAACTCTTTGCCAAAAAGTGAATTTGAAGCTTAAGTTTGCCACCTACCAATGGAATTTTTTAGATACAGGGCTGGTTTACAATCTTTTCCTTGAGGAAAATTGTTAACATCTCCAGTCCTTTTTCAAAACTGTCATTATTGGGAATGATAAGATCTGCATCATGCTTGAAGGGGTCGATGTACTTTTCATAAGTAGGCATCACATGTTTTTCATACCTGTAAAGTACATCGTCCAGGTCATATCCGCGCTCAACCTTGTCACGGACAATCCTTCTTTTGAGCTTGATATAGTCCTTCGCATCTATAAAGACCTTTAAGTCCAACAAATTGGACAGTTCTGGTGAGTAAAGCACAAAAATCCCTTCCACCACTACGACAGGTGCCGGACAAAACTCCAGCATCTTAGGGGTTACTTTAGGGTTGTTAAAAGTATATTCCTGTCGAAAAACCTTTTCACCCATTTGGATTTTTTTGATGTCCGCCGCGTAAGCCTGAAAGTCAAATGAATGAGGAGTGTCGTAGTTTTCAATGCCTTCATCATCCAAAGGCTGTTGTTCGATGGGCTTATAGTAGTTGTCCTGGGAGATGAGGCAAATCTCTTCCGGATCAAAAGATTGTAATAACCTGTTGAGAAATAAGGTCTTGCCAGAGGCACTTCCTCCTGTGATACCAACTATATACGGTTTTCTCATATTCCTAATATATCAATTATTTGGAATCAATGCCCCTTATTGGTAACTGTTCAAGAAATGAATCAGCTTTCTGACGGCTTTGCCCCTGTGGCTGATGGCATTTTTTTCATCCATGCTGAGCTCAGCAAAGGTTTTTTTGTAACCTTCTGGAAGGAAAATAGGGTCATAACCAAATCCCCCTTCACCAGACCTTTCTGTAATGATTTCTCCTTTGGCAGTGCCTTCAAAACTATGTTCTTCCCCATCCAAGATCAGGGCGATCACAGTCCTGAATTGGGCTTTTCTATCAGAGACTCCTTCTAAATTCTGAAGCAACAAGTCAACATTTCTGTCATCACTGCGAGGCTCACCGGCATACCTGCCGGAATAGACTCCCGGCGCACCGTTAAGTGCCTCTACTTCCAGACCTGTATCATCCGCGAAGCAGCTTACCCCATAGTTTTCAAAAACGTGTCTGGCTTTTTGAAATGCGTTGAAATCCAAAGTGTCTCCAGTTTCGGGAAGCTCTTCATGACATCCGATTTCTGCAAGTGAGACAATGGTGAAGTCTTCGCCAAGTGCGGCTTTCACCTCTTCGATTTTTTTGGGATTGTTGGTTGCAAAACAGATTTTCATACCCCAAAAGTAAGCAAATTTTCCTGCTCATGAAGCTTGAGAAGTGGCAATGCTTAACCGATTAAAATAATCTTAGTATTCATTTAATATTTTGCCTTTGCGAAAGGAGGCAAAATTGCTGTTATTAGTAGGATTGTTTTACCCAAAAGTTTAGAGGAAATGAAGAAAATAACCGTCTACTGTGGTTCCAATACCGGGAAAAACCCTGCCTATAAAGCTGGGGCAATTGCTTTGGCTGAGGAAATGATTTTACGAAAAATGGACTTGGTGTATGGTGCTGGGAAAGTGGGCTTGATGGGAGTGATCGCCAATCAAATGCTGAGTGTGGGGAGAAATGTCTATGGGATTATTCCACAAAAATTGGTAGATGTGGAAGTAGCCCATCAGGGTTGTACCGAGTTGACGGTTGTGGAGACCATGCGGGATAGGAAATGGCTGATGGCGGAACGTGGAGATGGTTTTGTGGCCATGCCAGGAGGCATTGGGACTTTGGAGGAGCTGTTTGAAATCATGACCTTAAATCAATTGGCCTATATCCAAAAACCCTTGGCCCTATATAATGTGGAAGGGTATTATGACAAACTTATTGACTTTTTATCCTTTGCCTCCGAAGAAGGTTTTTTACGAGATGAACAGAAAGAGCTCCTGATCATAAGCGATGATCCTGCAGAAATGCTGGACAAGATGGCTGCCTATGAGCCTAAATATATTCCCAAGTGGGGATCAAATTAAAAAGAAAAAAGGGGCGTATTGAATACGCCCCTTTTTTTGAAAATTCCCTACAGGAAGGTTTCTATAACTTTCATCAATTGCTCAAGATGTTTGGCATCCGTTTCATCAAAATCATTTAGCTGGTTGCTGTCAATATCCAGCACCAAGGCTACCTCTCCATCTTTGAAAGCAGGCAACACAATTTCGGATTTGGAGGCGGAGCTGCAGGCAATGTGGCCGGGAAAGGCATCCACATCCGGCACCAACTGGGTTTTACCTTCTTTCCAAGCGGCACCACAGACGCCTTTGCCTTTTGCAATCCGAGTACAAGCGATGGGGCCTTGGAATGGTCCAAGCACCAACTGCTCTCCTTTGACGAGGTAAAAGCCCACCCAGAAAAAGCCAAAGGCTTCCTTGAGGGCAGCACTGATATTGGCCAGGTTGGCGGTAAGATCTTCCTCGCCTGTGATCAAGGCTTCAATTTGGGGAAGCAAGGCTTCGTATTTTTCTGCCTTGTTGGCATTTTCAGGAAGAAATATGGATTCTGCCATGGGTGATATATTTTAGATAAAATTAAATATTAATGACCAGATTGATAAACTTCAAGTTGGTCATCCATGATTTGAAGTGTTTCCACTGGATCTTGCGCTAATTTAGGGGCAGGGATGCCACTTTCAAATCGGCTTTGGCCAGTAAACACCCGGGCCTCATCCCAAAGTTCACTTTGAATAAACTTTTGCAATAAAAAGGATCCTCCCTCAATGATTACACTTTGTACTTTCCTTTGATGAAGATCCTCTAACACATCTGCTATGGAGAATTCTTTTTCCAATTTGACATAATCCAGATTTTGCTGGGATTCATTTTTGATCAGGTTATAGCAGACGGTTGGAATGCTTCTATCAAAAAGGGCCAAGTTAGCATCCAAGGTCAATTGCTTGTCCAATACAATCCGCAGCGGGTCTTTTCCTTCCCAGTCTCTTACATTCAATTTTGGGTTGTCAAAATGGGCTGTTTTGGTGCCTACCATGATGGCATCTTCCTCCGCCCGCCACTTATGGACCAATTGTCTACTAAAAGGATTGGAGATCCATTTGCTGTCATAGTTGGTCCTGGCTACAAAGCGATCTTGTGTTTGGGCCCATTTCAGGATGACATAGGGCCTTTGCTTTTCTATGGAAGTAAAAAAGCGCTTGTTCTGTATCCTTGCTTCTTTTTCCATTACTCCAGTGACAACCTCAATGCCAGCATCCTGGAGGATTTTGATGCCTTTACCGCCAACTAGCGGGTTACTGTCAAAGGCGGCGATTACCACTTTTTTGACCTGTTTTTCTACTAGGAGGTTGGCACAGGGTGGTGTTTTGCCAAAATGTGCACAAGGCTCCAAGGTGACATAGACTGTCGCTTCTTTAAGTAAGTTTTGGTCCGCTACATTACGGACAGCATTGGGCTCAGCATGAGGGCCGCCGTATTGCTGATGGTAGCCTTCACCTATAATTTTATCTTGATGGACGATCACACAGCCTACCATAGGATTAGGACTTACTTGTCCTCTGCCCAATTCTGCCAACTCCAAGGCCCTCAACATATATGGGTTAAATTCCTTCATGTTTTAGCGTCAATTGAGTTTCTTAATCCTCATCAGGTGTGGATAGAAGTATCGTCTCCATAGCTGATAAGGAATCTATTTTGGTAGTTACGGTGGTTAAGCTGTCCAAGTAAGGGGCTCTCGGGGAAATGTAAATGCTATATTCTCCAGCTTGCAAGCCATTGAAAAGAAATGCGCCGGTATCATCTGTATGCGTGGAAATGGAATCTTCACCGATGATAGCATAAACGATTGGTTTGGCCTCAATTGGTGTTACTTTGCCACTAATGGATGCTACAGCGCCTGTTTCAAATGACCTCATCACAGGGTCAAGCCAGAAGACATTTTCTTGCGCGGGGTCTGCAATGATGGACTTGCTCAGGTCCATGTCCAGTAGAATATCATAAGACATGGCGCCGGAAAGCGAATAGTCGACATCAATGATAGGTTCTTGGCTTTCGCTATCGAGCAAGGTCAAGGCAAGCTGTTCACCATCTTTCACCAAGTAATGGTCTTCTCCGAGGACTAATTTAATTTGGCTTATTTTGCCTAAAGGCAATTCAGAACGGCCTAATATCAATTGATTTCCATTTACAAGGCTAGTCACATTGATGACATTGCTGGTTGGCACATAGTCCAAGGGAATCCAATCTTTCGTTCCTGCGCTGTTTCCTCCTTGGATAAAAACTTCCACTCGCTCAATGTCTATCCAAGCCTGGTCAAAATCTCCGGGTGCATCGATCAGGTAGATATTGATCAAAGCACTGTTTTCATTGGAAGAAGCATCCAGACAAGAAAAAGTCAGGAGTAGCATTGAAATGAAAAGTAAAGAGACGCTTTTGAATGACATTGCCTCGGTTTTTTTTAGTTCAGGTAAATAACGAAAAGCTCATGGCTTTTGATTTAATTATTCTACAAAAGTAACCATTTCGAGTGGCAAATGACCATTGATGAATTCAAATTTTGAGGGCTTGAGATGTGGTAGTCAAAATAGACTGGAAAAGACATAAAAAAAGGAGTCTTATAGACTCCTTTAAAAGATAGATAGTCACTTGTCTTAGTTATTGATTTCAACTTCAATTTCTGCAGAAGTCTCTTCTAATTCTATGGGATCCAGTATCGTTACTTCTCCTTCTACGGCAGGTACACTGTACAAAGTATCCGGCTCATAGCCTTCAATGGGATCAACGATAATGGTATAATCACCGGTTACCAATCCCCTCAAAGCAAATGCTCCGATGTCATCCGTGTAAGTAGAAACAGTATCTTCTCCGATTATCCCATACACCGTTGGATTGGCTTCTAAGGGTAGTACTTGTCCTTCTATGGACGCTGACTCTTCAGCAACTACTCTCAATACGGGTTTTAGAATATATTGACCAGAGTTTCCTGCTTCAACAATGGATTTGGCCGCATCAAAATCGATCACCAAATCATATTGTATACCAGCCATTAATTCTTGATTCAGCTTAAGTTTTAATCCACTTTGCTGAGCACTTGGAGTCGTCAGAGGAATCTCCTCTCCATCCATTACCAAATAATTGTCATCTCCTAACAAGAGTCGGATTTGAGCAATTTCACCAGCTGGCACTTCTTCCGAGCCAATAAAGGCTTCATTGCCGCCCACAAGACTAAGGAGGTTCACCTTGTCTTCATCAGCTTCATTGGGAATGGAAATCCAAGCGGAATCATCATTTTCGTTTTGATCATTGGTAAGGATTTCGACTCCCAGTACTTCGATCCAAACCTCGTCATAGTCCGCTGGCGCGTCAATCAAGGCAATATTAACCTGTGCACTTCCTTCCATAATGTCCTCATCTTCATTATTACAAGAGGCCAAAGCAAGTAATCCAGCAATTCCAAAGAAATAGTTTTTGAATGGTAAAGTTTTCATTGTGATAAATAGTTGGTTTAGTATGGTCAGACCGAAAAACAATTAGCATGCCACTTGAGGTGCCAGGCAGCCTAACTTTCTTATATTTCCATATGAATGTTGTTTTTTCATAGAAAAAGTCTATTGTTTGCGTTTTTATTCAGTTTATTTCAGCAAAAATTCATTTGACCTAAATTTTGTATAAAGGGAATAATTAAAAAGGCAAACCTTCAAGGTTTGCCTTTTATGTAGCGATAATTTAGAATCTGTCAGTGGGGATCGGAAAACTATCTTTTCCAGATCCTGCTATCTTCGGTGATGTACCAGGTCCCTTCTGAATCAATGGAAGGGGCAGAGATTTTGTAACGGGTAGCACTTACTTCAAATTGCAGCTGGTATGCATCAAAGTTTTTAGAGGCACCAAGTTCAGAGCTGGATGTAGCGTATTTTCCGTTTTTCCGGAAATAGGCATTTTGAAGATGGAATACCTCCCTTAATGCATCTTTCACGCGTTCATCTTTTTTCATTTGGAAGGCTACTTTTTCTTGGCCAACCGGACTTTTGGCAAATTGCAGGTATCCCCAGTATTCGGGTAAATGCATATTGATATGTCCTTGTGGTGACCAGACCCAATTGTATTCCGGAAAGTTTTTTCCTGTTTCAGGATTGATCTTTTTCACATATGTGTCGCCTTGGGCTTCCAACTGCCACTGGACACGGGAGAAATTTATTCGCCACTGGTCACCGTCTCTTGGGACAGTTGGGTTAGGGCCACGCTGAGAAAGTGCCTCAAATGGAATGGCCATTTCTACTACCCAAGACTGGTCTTTATCGGAAGGGTCATTGATAGTGCCGTTCAGTTGAATTCCCTTTTTGAAACCATTAATGTTCCAGCCATTAATGGGAGAACCTCCATTTCTATAAGGTTGGGTCATCATCAGGTCCCATTCAGTGCCCAGGGCATTGATCTCGAGTTCGTAGTAATGGTGAGTGTCCCCGTCCGGATCAATAAAGACTTCGATGTCATTTTCATGAAAAATTACAGATTCGCGCTTGGTGTAGGTGGCCCATAGGTCAGGCTCTTCCATCCAAACCGCGATATAGAGATTTTTATCATCCCACAGCATTTTCAATTTGGTGTCATAAAGTGGAGCTGGTTTTTTATCCCCTTCAATGTCAACGAATAAATTGGACCACTCAGCAGCTTGCCAGTCCTCTTCATCCAGTTTTCCGTCCATTTCCAAAGTACCTGTTGCCTGGTGAGTGACATAGTGCTGTCTGTCTGTCAAATTCTGGGCACTCAATATACTTGGCGCCAAGAGCAGTAGGAGAACTAACTTGTTCATATAATTTTATTACGGTTTGATAGATTTGAAGGCGCTAATATATTTAAATAAGCTCAATCCTTCATTGCTTTTTGGTTCATTTACATCAACGGAGAAGAGGCTATAAGTAGAGTTAATTGATTTTATAGGTGATTTTGACAAGATTTTTACTTTGGATCATTAATTTTGGACATGATGAATTGGGAACAGCTGTTAAGAGCGGGTAGATCTGATCTGAAAAAGAAGACAGAGGCTATCCCTGATCAATATAGAAGTGAGTTCGAAAGAGACTATGACCGGATTATTTTTTCTGCTCCATTTAGAAACCTGCAGGATAAAACGCAGGTATTTCCATTGCCGGAATTGGATTTTGTGCACACCCGGCTTACCCATAGCTTGGAGGTTTCGAGTGTGGGAAGGTCTCTGGGAAAGTCAGCTGGCGAGTTTTTGTTACAAAAATATCCCCAATTAAGTGAAAAGGGAATAGGGTCCAGTGATATTGGTGCGATAGTGGCTGCTGCTGCCTTGACCCATGATATTGGCAACCCTCCTTTTGGTCATTCTGGAGAAGATGCCATTTCTGACTTTTTTAAATTCCATCCCTGTGGAAAAATCTGGAAAGACCATCTGCAAGAGGAGGAATGGGCGGACATGACCAGCTTTGAAGGCAATGCACAGGGGTTCCGAATGCTGCTGGAAAAAGACAATGGCTTACAGCTTTCCTTTGCCACATTGGCGGCATTTACCAAATATCCTAGGCCAGCACTGATAGCACAAAGGGATAAAGCAAGAAGGAGCCAAAAAAAGTATGGTTTCTTTTCAGATCAGATTCCCCATTACAAGCGCTTGGCTGAACTGCTGGGGATTCCGTCATCAGGAAAAAACACTTGGTTTAGGCATCCACTTGCCTTTTTGGTGGAGGCTGCTGATGACATTTGTTACAGCATTATTGACCTGGAAGATGGATGTACCTTGGGCTTGGTCCAGCTGGAGGCTGTTGTGGATTTGTTGGCCCGGATAATCGGAGAGCGGTTTAATGAGGAAAAGCTTAACTCCCTTAAATCCAAATCGCAAAAATTAGCGATTCTTCGCGCCATGGCCATTGGAAGGTTGGTGGATGAAACGGTGGCAGCTTTTCAGAAACATGAAGAGGAAATGTTGACAGGTGACTTTGATCAGGCATTGACTGATATCATTCCTTCTGCTCCAGTTTTGGAAGAAATCAGTCAACTGTCCGTGCAGAAGATATACCGATCCCAGCCAGTGTTGGAAAAAGAAGCCGCAGGTTTTCAGGTGCTGGAAGGGCTTTTAGAGGTGTTTTCTAAGGCGCTATTCAATAAGTATTTTGATGCGGCGCAATTTTCTGGTAAAGATAAAAGTATCCTAAGATTACTGCCGGAAGAGTTCCAGCTGGACAAAGAAGTCCTGATGCCTTATTTACTTTTAAGAAATTTGATAGATTTTATTTCTGGCATGACTGACAAATATGCCTTGTCACTTTATCGCAAAGTGAAGGGGATATCTCTGCCAGGTGCCTAAAAAAATAAGCCAAGGGAGCTGACTTGATGTCAGCAACCCTTGGCCATTGCGGTTGATTTAATCTTTTGGTTTAACAGCTATTTTTATGCCAAACTTTTTGTTTGATGGCTATATATCCTTGTTGTGACAAATTTTCTTCTGTTTTTAAGAGGTGTTTGTGCAGCCTGCTCCTAAGTGCAAGCCAACACAAACACACTAACAACTAACCCTAACAATCTAATCTTTATATTCTTGACCTTCTGTTATATTTTTTTTCTAGATAACCTATTGTTCTAGTTCAATATTTTGATAAAACTTATTATTTGAATTAATCTTTTAAAAACTGATAATTGGAAGTGTTTTTTTAGCAATTTAGTTTGTTTCCTAGGCTTTACTCTTCATTTCTTTTCCTTAGATGAAAAGAAACGAAGTAAACCTGCCTGCCGGCAGGCAGGGATAAATCAAAACACAGCTAAAGCTTCTTCCCGCAAAGCCACCGCCGCCCCGCAGCTGTGTCGACCTCCCCGCCATAATAAGATTTCAAGCTGAATGACTTTAATTTACTAGCACAGCGTGTTCTAGATAAGCCTTCACTACATTCAGAAATTTCAATGATCATCAAAGCCTCAAAACTTGATAATGAGATCACAGATCAATTCTCAATGACTTTTCATTTCATTCCTGAAGTTGTGGAAAGAATTGGCAGGTCAGAAAAAAAGTAAAGGAAATCTGACTTATTTATGTCAGAACCGGATAAAAATGGGCATGGTAAATCCTACTTTGTTATCGACAGTATAAGCGATAAAAGAAGTTTGAAGTTGTTTTTAATGATAAAAGTCCCCTTACAATACTAATTTAGTTTTGATGGACTTGGTTTTTGAGAAGGACGACTGACCCGTTGAGTTTCCCTTGGGCATTTGATTGAGAGACGTTGGCCAAATAATCTGTGAGCAGCGCCTGATCAAAGCCACAAAAAAGTAAAACCCTTGCGCCCAAAATTGAGTTTTTATGGATGAAATCAGGGGCAAAGCGAGTTTTTCTATTTTCACCATACAGAAACCCTAGTTTTCTATTAACTTTGTGCCTGCTTTTGAAAGGGTTAAACGGGTACATTTAAATCAAGCGTTCTCTACCCTTTGCAGCCAAAGAATTGAGTAAGAAGTAATAATATAGAGATATCGTGAAGAAATATCAGGAGTTCAAACAAGTAGATTATCCCGGAATAGGAGAAAGTGTACTGAGTTACTGGCAGGAAAACAAGATTTTCGAAAAGTCTGTTGAAAATCGTGAAGGTGCAGAAACCTTTACTTTCTTTGAAGGCCCGCCTTCAGCAAATGGTACACCGGGTATTCACCATGTGATGGCAAGGACCCTGAAGGATATTTTTTGCCGATACAAGACCCTCAAAGGATTTCAGGTAAAGCGTAAAGGTGGCTGGGATACCCATGGCCTGCCGGTTGAGCTTCAAGTGGAGAAGGAATTGGGCATCACTAAAGAGGATATCGGAAAGAAAATCTCTGTAGAAGAATACAATAAAAAATGCCGGGAGACGGTCATGCGCTTTAAAAATGAGTGGGATGACCTTACCGAAAAGATCGGTTATTGGGTGGACTTGGACGATCCATACATCACCTTTGATCCAAAATACATTGAGTCTTTGTGGAGCTTGCTTAAGCGGCTGTATGAAAAAGACCTGCTTTACAAGGGCTATACTATCCAGCCTTATTCTCCTGCAGCAGGGACGGGCTTGTCCTCTCATGAGCTGAACCAGCCGGGTTGCTACAGGGATGTCAAGGATACTTCCATCACGGCACAGTTTAAAGTGAAGGGTCGGGAAAATGAATACATCATTGCCTGGACCACCACTCCTTGGACTTTACCTTCCAACTCTGCCTTGGCCATTGGAGAGAAACTGGATTATGTGAAAGTAAAAACCTTCAATCCTTATACCTATCAGGAGCAGACCGTTATTTTGGCCAAAGCCAGAATGGGGGTTTTGTTTAACAAAAAGGCTGAAGGGCTGAAAATAGAAGATTATAAACCTGGCGATAAGCTGATTCCTTTTGAGGTGATAGAAGAGTTCAAAGGAAAAGACATGCTGGGCATGGAGTACGAGCCGCTTTTCCCAATTGAAGGAATAGCACTTCCTCATCCTGCATTCACGGTGATCTCAGCGGACTATGTCACTACTGAAGACGGTACAGGTATCGTTCACTTGGCCAAAGCCTTTGGTGCGGATGACTTTAGGGCCTTGGTACAGGCGGGAGTTCCCGGGGTTTTTGTAAAAGATGACCAAGGAAATGAAATCCCCGTAGTGGACAAGCAAGGAAGATTCTTACCGGTAGTGGGAGAATATTTGCTCGCCAAAATGAAGGAGCACCAAATCACTGCTCATAAGGAATATGGCGTGGATGATTTCTATGTAAAGAATTACTTGAAAGAAGATGAAAATGCACCGGAGTATAAAAATACGGACGTGATCATTTCCATCATCTTGAAAAATGAAAATAAAGCTTTCAAAGTAGAGAAGTACGAGCACAGTTATCCACATTGCTGGAGAACTGACATGCCAGTGCTTTATTATCCATTGGAAAGCTGGTTTATCAAAACCACCGCTTGTAAGGATAGGCTGGTAGAACTGAACAAAACCATCAACTGGAAGCCTGAGGCAACCGGGACAGGTCGTTTTGGCAACTGGCTGGAGAATTTGGTGGATTGGAACCTAAGCCGTTCCAGGTTCTGGGGAACGCCGCTTCCGGTTTGGAGAAATGAAGATGCTACCGAAACCAAATGTATTGGTTCCATCGCGGAACTGAATGAGGAAATTGAGCTGTCCATTGCCAAGGGATTTATGACCGAGTCTCCTTTCAAAGGAGAGGAAGTGGATCTTCACCGACCTTATGTAGATGATGTGATCTTGGTGGATTCACAGGGTAATAAAATGTTCCGTGAGCCGGACTTGATCGATGTATGGTTTGACTCAGGAGCGATGCCATACGCGCAGTGGCATTATCCGTTTGAGAATGAAGACATCTTCAAGGCCAATTATCCTGCAGATTATATTGCTGAGGGTGTTGACCAAACGCGTGGTTGGTTCTTTACCCTACATGCTATTGCTGTAATGTTATTTGACAGCGTTGCTTTCAAAAATGTGATTGCCAATGGTTTGGTGCTGGACAAAAATGGAAACAAAATGTCCAAAAGATTGGGCAATGCAGTAGATCCATTTAAAACTTTGAAAGAGTATGGGCCGGATGCATTGCGTTGGTACATGCTTTCCAATGCCAATCCATGGGACAACTTGAAATTTAACTTGGAAGGCGTTGCTGAGGTACAGCGGAGGTTCTTCGGTACCCTGCAAAATACTTATAACTTCTTTGCGTTATATGCCAACTTGGATCACTTCACCTATGATGCCAGCAAAATGGTGGCCGTCAGTGAAAGACCTGAATTGGACAGATGGATCATTTCCAAATTGCAGTCACTTATCACGGAAGTAGAAAACTCCATGGACAATTATGATGCAACCAGGGCAACCAGGGCCATCATGAACTTCACCGTGGACCAACTGTCCAACTGGTATGTGAGGTTGGCCAGAAAGCGTTTCTGGAGAGGTGACATGAACGAGGACAAGCAAGCTGCTTACGAGACATTGTACGAATGCTTGACGACCCTTTGCCAGTTGATGTCCTCATTTGCTCCTTTCTATGCCGATTGGATGTACAAGAACTTGACCGGTGGAGCAAAAGAAGCAGGGCAGGAAATTGCAGAGTCAGTTCACTTGACAGATTGGCAAGCCGCTGATGAAGCTTTGATCAATACCGACCTAGAAGCGAGCATGCAATTGGCGCAGGACATTTCATCCTTGGTGCACAGCCTGCGTAAAAAGGATAAATTGAAAGTGCGTCAGCCACTTCAAAAGATTTTGATCCCGATCTTGAATGAAAAGACCAGAGAGCAGATTGAACATGTGGAGGAGCTGATCAAGTCGGAAGTAAATATCAAGGGGGTGGAATATATCGATGATGCCTCAGGCATTTTGGTGAAGAATGCCAAACCAAACTTCCCGCTATTGGGCAAGCGTTTTGGTCCTAAAATGAAGTTGGTAGCTGCTGCAATCAATCAATGGGGGCAAGAAGACATCAGTGCCATTGAGCGAAATGGTGCTGTAGAGATCGACTTGGATGGAGAGAAAGCCACCCTTAATTTGGAGGAAGTGTTGATCACGTCCCAGGATATTCCAGGCTGGTCTGTAGCCAGTGACAATGGCATCACCGTGGCCTTGGATGTGACTTTGACAGATGAATTGAAGCAGGAAGGCATCGCCCGTGATTTGGTGAACAGGATCCAAAACCTGAGAAAGGATATGGGGCTGGAAGTGCAGGACAAGATTACCATCAAAGTGGCCAAATTGAATGAGCAAGTAGACCAAGCTTTGGTCAACTTCTCGGATTATATCCAAGCTGAAACGCAGGCCCTTTCGCTTTCCGTGAATGGAGATGTGAGCGAGGGTACGGTCTTGGACATGGATGAATTTGAATTAAAAGTAAAGGTAGAAAAAGTATAGGAGGCTGCTTAGGCAGTCTTAGACTTCTGAAAAAATAGAAAATGAAATATTTAAAGTACTTTGGCATTACCTTACTGGTCATCCTTATCGATCAGCTTGTGAAATTGGCCGTGGATTCCAATATGGCCATGGGCTCTGCCGGGCAAATCAAAATCTTTGGGGACTGGTTCAAACTCCATTATACCACCAACCCCGGGATGGCTTTCGGGATGCAGTTGGGCTCTGAGTATGGAAAGCTGATCCTTACCTCTTTCAGGCTGGTGGCCATGGTAGGTATTGGCTATTACCTCTATTATTTGATCAGCAAAAAAGTCCATGCCGGGTATATTGTCTGCATTGCGATGATCCTTGGTGGTGCTATCGGAAACTTGGTGGACAGTGTGTTTTATGGGGTTTGGTTAAACAATGCGCCCTATGATGCGAGTACGCCTTGGTTTCATGGTCAGGTAGTGGACATGTTCTACATCGATATTTGGGAAGGCTTTATTCCGGATTGGGTACCTTTGTGGGGAGGAAGTTATACCGCACTTTGGCCGATCTTCAATGTCGCTGATGCTTCGATCTTTATTGGTGTGGCCATTATCCTGCTCTTCCAAAAACGGTTCTTTGGTGAAACAACCAAAGAAGACAAAAAAGATGAAGAAGAAGATGAAATACAGAAGCAATTTATAGAAGAGAAATAAGATACAATATCACAAGAGGCTGTCTCAAAAATTCACGTCATTGCGATTCCGATGGATATCGGAAGAAGCAATCTCCCTATATATACAATGTAAGTACTTCGAGATCACTTCGCTTCACTCGTGATGACGTGTCTCAGACTTATGAGACAGCCTGTTTTTTTTGGATTCATCCAAGAACAATTCCAAAAAAGTCCACTGAGTGATCAGATAAGTACCTTGGCTTTCCTTATAATTGCCCTTTCCAAGCAACCATTCGTTCAATATTGCATTTATGTTCAAACCTGCCCAATTTGGCAGGTTTGGTCGTTACGGCCAGGCGCATGCTTAGTTGCCACACGTTTTTCTTTTCGTATTTAAGGCATTCGCATTAGACATACTTTAAGTCGGTTTTCAGTTTCTTTGGTATTTAAACACTCTCTTGGTGATAAACCGTCCAAAATTGGAATACACTTGTTTATCCAATCAAGACTTGTTTTACCAATATAGCAGTCAATGACTTTAGCTAAATCTAAACGATTTCCTAATTGTTCTAAAAGTCTATTTTGAAAATCCGAATATTCCCACTCGTCCCCAAAAACAGATGCGAAATTTTCCCAGCTCTCGTCGCCTTTATAATATTGTTCAAGCTTTATCAATTTAAATTTTGGTCAATTTGTTTTTGAGCTTTGCGTTCGGTCGGGTTTCTGAGCACAAAACTTCAATTTATTACTAAAGCTCAATATAAGTACAAAATTTCAAGTTTACACGCCAGTCCGCCTGATGCAAAACTTGTATTATAAGCCTTTTTTCTGTCATTAGGTTAATCATATGTCCTTTTGAAAGCTCCTTTCTATAACTACCAACTCTAGATATTATAATTTGTTCTTCGTATTGGGAATTACAAACTCCCAAGATTTGAAGGCGAAGTGACATACTTCGCTTAGAAAGGGGGTTATTGGCAATAGTTTTTATTTTTTTTGATAGGAGTCGTAAATCTCTTTGTTATCATAGTATATGTTTTCTGTTTTTCCGTTTTCTATAGAATGGATGAAATTGAGTTCAAAGTGATTTTTGAATTCTTCCGCAGAAACTGATTTACAATGTTTTATGTCATCTCTGTCAACTCCGCCAAACAGTTTGCCCGTGATGTAGCCATACAAAATCTTGTTAAGCTTTATTTTGGTTTTATTCGTGTCGGTAGCAATTATTGTTGATAAAGCCATAATGTTTATTCTGCTTTCATCTATGATGTCAAAGTGTAGGTAAAAAAGACTATCTGATAGATTCTTATCTAATGTGTAGCTATATCCATGCCCTGCCTGAATTGAATTAAAGATGTCAGCTTTGCTCAATTCCATTTCATATTCTGCGTTTACAACTAAGTTCAAATCAACTTTTTCTCTTGGTAAGGCCGTTGCCCATATTGAAAATAGAGTAGCGAGCCCAAGAGGAACAGTCAAGTGCTTATTAATTTTTTGTTCGGTAGAAAGTTGTTTTTGAAAGTACCTGTATGAAATTGGAAGGATGATTAAAGCGAATAAATCCGTGAAGTCAATTACTCTATTGAAGCCAATTCCTAAAGATTGTGCCCAATTGATTAGGTCTTGTGAAAAATGAGATTTCCAAAATATGAATAGCACAGCAGTTCCTAAATAGATGGATTTATTCCATTTAACTAGAAGACTTGACAAAAAATAGGGAAACAGAAAAAGTCCTGCTATGTCTGATAGTATTCCAGTCAAAAAATTTGAGAACTCATATTTTAGATAGAAGTCATTAAACAGCAATAGCCCTAAAGCTAAAATGAACAGAGGTCTGGATAAAATGTCAGGTCTAGTGGGTCTCATTTTAAATTCTGACTAGCGTAAAGAAAAATACAATTAATTACCTTTTAAAATCACAATTCCTCAAAACTGTTCCTAAGCTATAATAGGCTTTCAACCGTTAAGCCTTGAAAGTAAATGTTTATATATAGTACCTTTTATTTTTTAAATTACCCATTTTACGATTGTCACTATTCCTACGATTGCTGAAATAATTGCTATCAGTATTGCACTAATACAGCCAAACTTCATTGTCTTGTCTTTCCAAGTTTCCATATAAGGCTCTTGTTTGACATTAGTTCTAATTACGTCTATAGGCTCAACGTACTGTATGTATGTGGAGCAATCATCGTCAATCCAATCTTCATCAAATCCTAAAGGAAAAACTGACTCTTCCTTTTCACTCTTTAATAGTTCCTCCGAGTCTCGCGCAGCTTTTAGAATTTCTAAAGCAAAAAGTTCAAGTCCTTCTTTGCTTGCTTTTATAAAGCTTTCGTCTGGTCCACCACCATATTCGAAGATACCGAAATAAGCTTTTTCTTTTCGATCTTCTTTTTCAAGCTTGTCAATAATATTTTGAAGGTTCTTTTTATTCACTAATAGCGTTTTTCAAATGGTGGCCAACGTCAAGCGAGCAGGAGTGAGCTGGACTTTTCAATTTCTATAAAAGTATCTCATCGCACTAGCCTTTGCAAATAGCTCATTTAGCTTATGGATGATAGTGTCTGTTGTGTGCTGCATCTTATTGATAAGGATTGAAATATTCGAATTCTTTTATGCGCTTGATCAGTTCAGGAATTAGCCAAAGTTTTCCGTCCGATACGTTTTGAAAGAAGGGCAAACTATCGGATTCATAGTAGTACGCATATATGACGGCCGAAGCGTTTCTCGAATGAATAGGTAAGTTTTCATCTAGAATGAATTCCTGTAAATATTCCCTTATTCCATTCACTTTTGATAGAATAGCCTCAATCGACTGGCCAATTGTTCCTCTCTGAATTCCTTCTTCTTCTGTTATTTCAGAAATCAATCTTAGCACTACCTCCTTGGGAAGAGTATTAAGCTTATCTAGGACATATTCTTTGATATCTGTATTTATCATCTCACCAGAGTAAAAAATATCTGGATGCCAAGGTATATGTGACAAATAATGAATTATTCGTCTTGAAGGCACTTCTTCGTTTTTCAAATGTTTTAAAAAACAGTTCCAAGTTTCAAGGGAATTAACGAACCTTCTAAAAAGGACTACCGAACCTAAAACGAATTCGTTTTCGTGATCTGAATTAAACAAAGAAATCGCAGTAGCCTGATCGAGTTCAGGGGTTTCGTTAAGAACATTAGGAACAAATAATCGCTTAAAATTCAATGCATCAAATTGGTTACTTCGGTTACCAATAAACTTGATAATTTTTGCTTCTTTATTGTCTTTTAAATAGGCTTTTATATTGATCCAATAACCTAACCCAAGCTCGGGTATAAATACGATCCCACACACAGGTAATGGATGATTTAACCAGTATTCGAAATGATATTCAACAGGGATTAAACATTCATTTTTCTTTGAGTTGAAATACGATGGTCCTGATTTTATTTGAACTGCCAAACTCTTGTGTGTTGGTGTTTCACCCTTGAGTAATTCAACAATTCCATCAATACCAAGGTCATTTTCTTGTTCAATCTTGTGGAATAGACACCCTGAATCTTCAACAATTCCACGAACAAAGTTTATTCCTTTTTTTGCGGTAATATTCGTCCCTTTATACTTGACCATTGGCTGAATTGATTAGCTGAATTTTTGCGTAGGGTTTGTCATAAGGAATATCCTCACCGTTTGCTGAAAAGTAGCCAATTTCGGTATTCGAGTTAATAAGTTGTCCCTTCTGAAGTTTAGTATTTATGGATGATGGAAAGCAAGGACAGTTACTATATATGGCAGCCTGTTGTCCGTTAAAAATTACTTTTGCAATCTTCACTTTTTCCTGATGAAATTCTCCAAATGATGATTCAATGAAATGTTCAAATATCACTTCATCTGTTGGCTGCAATTCACCGTTGTTCAATTGAAATTTACATGAAAATGGCATGGTTCTTTTTTAGAAGCACAATTGGCACACAACGGTCTCGCATAAGAGCAGTGGTGGATTTAAGACCAAAGTCTTTTCCACCAAGACCGACTTTTATTATTAGTACTATCGTTTGATTTATAGCTATCACCTCCATTGCTTTTATGCATTGTGTGTGCCCAGCATGGGCATCTGGTATCGAAGATACCAAATTATTCCAGAGGGTGAAAGTCCCTTACAGGCGGGTTCGATTTCGAGCCTTTGCGTAGCCTTATATTAGAAGTATCGGAAAGGGGTGTTGGTGTAAAGATCAGCACCCCAGTGCTTTACGAATAGCCGTACCTGCCTTGTCAGCAGACAGGTAAGAGACCCGTACATACGGTGGTGTGAGAGCCTCAATCTGAGCCAATTGGCTCAGGTCGGGCTACTCGATTACCCAACGTTTTTTATCTCACGTTTTTCAAGTTCCAATTCTAATTCAATTCGGTCTTTTCTAATCATTCTTCTACCTTTATTATACTTGGCGTTTTTCTCGTCATCAATTAATTCCTCAATCAAAAATTCAAGCTCCGAATTCGTTAATTCCTTTGGTGTTTTTTCATAAATACTATGGTCAACTTCCGATTTGTCTAATCGAGTATTTTCCAATTCATTTATTCGTTCCGTTGGTTTTTGTGTTTCCACTGCAACCAATTCGTATTCCGACTTTGGTAAATCCAATTTGCCAATTATTTTCAAGTAGTCATTTAAAATCCTTTTTTCCACATAGATTTTCCCTCCACCAAATTTGTGTCGGTCAGACATATCTCTTTTAACACCTGAAATCCAATATTCATTTCCGCTTTCAATGTCAAAATAGTTAGCTGAAATTCCTGTTCCGTTTAGACTTTGAAACGCTTTTCCGTCAAAGTAGATTGTCTTTCCGCTTTTTGAAAAAGAAACCATTCCAATCCAAGCTGGTCCATTATCCGAAAATCCACTTTTCAGTTCTAAATATTTAATTTCAGTTCGCATTTCTCAAATGTTGGGTAACGGTTTTGCGGTATGAAACGGTTGGGTTTTCGGAGCGCGTTCGTATCCACCGTGGAAAAAGTTGATGCGAGAACAAACGCTCGCAAACCACTGAACCCCAAATGTTTTATGACAGCATGTTGTGTGGCGTTTTTATTTTTCACCTTTTTATTATTAATCATAAATTACTAAATATCCAATCATTGTTTTTATACATACCAGCAATTAGCATAATAAAGAAACTTATCACATAATAAATAATAATTATTAAAATTGGATGAACCTGTAATCCGTTTTTACTTCTCTCTGAATATTTTGCAACAATCCTTTTATATCTCCCTTTATACAGATAGTAAAAAAGTAATATTCCAATCAAGCCGAAAGAAAAAGGATATTTGTACTTTTCTTTAAAATCTACATTAATCAAACCAACTCCTTCAAGAACAAAGCTAATCGCAAAAATATTGAACATTACACAAGCAGCCACGAATATCAAACCGCCTAAAGCAGGAATGTCATCGAAGTTTCTTGACCTCTTTGCAAGTAAATATGATTTATAAAATAAGTAATTATAAATTCTCATTATTTGTTTAATAATCCGTTTTTTTAATTATTAATATCTAGATATTATATTCCTCAAACTCTTATCTTTTACATCGATAATTAAAGTGTCGATTCTCTGTTTTTAAATGGCACACAATGAGTGGCTAAACGCATTGCGTTTATATCTCTTATATTTTGATCTGAAAACCTACAACTAATAATTTAAATATCCAATCCTTCTAAAGGGCTTTTAATAGAAGAAAAACCCTTAGTCGTCACATGTGTATGAATTTGGGTGGTTTTCGGACTTTCATGGCCTAGCGAACTTTGGATATACCTATTATCTGTCCCGTTTTCCAGTAAATGGGTAGCAAAGGAATGCCTTAGTGTGTGTGCGGTTACCTGCTTTTTGATCCCCCTTTTATTTACAATCTTCTTTACAACGTGCTGAATATTCCACCAACTTTTGGCGTCCTTAAATAAGGATAAAGTCATGACTTGCTAACAATAAGTCTCAATAAGTTATGCCGTTTCCCTACACCATTCAGGTATCAACCTTACCCTTCCTAGGGATTGATTAGGGAACAATTCCAAATTATCTTCGGATTCCACTCGGATAATACCGAGCTTGATCCGAAGGTAATCCGAAGGGGATCCGGGAGTGATCCGAAGAATATTCTGTTTTACCCTAAATGGAAGTAAAAGCAGTGTAAGGACTATAAGGGAGTTGGGGGTAATAAGACGGGAGGATTAGGAGGGGCGTGTGGGTATTCCTCTGTAAAAAAGGATCAAAATCACTCAGCATTGCATTTATACCAGCATTTCGTGGAGGTTCACCTGCCTAAAGGTTAGGCTTGCCCACCTTATAAGGTTTATCCGCTATGGTCAACTTGACTGTTTCAGCTGTCAGAACGCTTAGCTATTGTAGGTAGTTTTCATTTTTATGGATCTTGTATGCCCGTTCAAATTTTTCTTTCAAACGAGTTCGCAAAGATGTTGGTTTGATTACTTCGATTGAGTCTGCAAACCCAATCAATACGCGCTCAATTTCAAAGTTATGATGAACATGTAGGTTGATTTTGATACTTCCATCCTCATACTGTTCTATCAGGCTTTGGGAGTTATGGAATGGTTTTGTGAGTACATATGGGGCATTGTATTTGTCAACCTTTAGTATAATATTAATTAGTTGTTCATCATTCATTACTGTGATTCCATAGGTGTTTTTGTAATAAGTATCAGGATCAAAGTCATCGATTTGATAATCTGCAGTTAGATCAACATCAATATTTAGTATTCTATCCAAAGCAAGTGTTCGGATTTTGGTCAGTCCTTCTCCCCTACCAACGAGAAACCATCTGTTATTGAACTCTTTTAGGATATATCCATTGAAGTTGAACGTGTTAGGTGATTTCGCAGAAAAAGATTGATAGGTGATTTTAAGAACGATTTTCTTTAAGATAGCCTGATATAAGAAGTCAATGTGTTGCAACCCTTTCAAGCTTTCATTTTTATCAATATGAATGATGGGTTTTCGATTGGCCGATTCATTATAAATCTTATCTTCGAGCTTTTGAATCACACCATTGAGTTCATCAAACAATGAAAATTTCTTGA
Source organism: Echinicola sp. 20G (assembly GCF_015533855.1). Lineage (GTDB taxonomy): Bacteria > Bacteroidota > Bacteroidia > Cytophagales > Cyclobacteriaceae > Echinicola. The sequence continues at coordinate 1,565,931 of NZ_AP024154.1, forward strand.
ACTGTTTCAGCATTTCCATAGATTCAGTCAGTACATCCATATCTAATTTCGTCAATGGGATGTTTGTAATGGAGAAATCAGGATCTGAGTAGGTGTAGTACTTTTTTTCTTGAACTATGATTGGGGCATTATAGCCTAACTTATCACTTCGCATAAATTGAATATCAAGTTGAATAGTTCGTTTGCCGACATTCATTTCCTTTCCTTCAAATTCATAAAGTGCTTCCGAACATGCTTTGATTAGGTCCTCAAGTGTCCATTTTCTAGACTGGTTTTGTAGACATATATCAATTGTTCGATACCTAAGTAATGCGTTTTTGTTCCATGCCATATGATGAATTTAGATAATCCACCTAACTGCGCAAAATAATTGCGCACATGGTTTGTACTCTTGTATCAACAAATTAAAAAAGTTATGGAAATTACTGGAAAAACGCTTATCGAACTTGGATACCGACCAGGAAAATGGTTCAGAGAGGCTATCGAGTATGCTAATAAAAACCAACTAGAAGGAGAAGAGCTTTCCAAATATCTTGAAGTTGTATCTCCAACAATTCATGAACCGCATAAGAAAGCTATAGAATACTTTAAGAACATAAAAGCCGAATCTAAAGAGGAAGTTGACAATGTTCAACAAGTCTTCGCAACTATGGATGAATTGATGAAGACACCAACGATTACGAACGGAGCTGTTATGCCGGATGCTTGCCCTACTGGATCGGTTGGACAAATTCCCGTAGGTGGTGTTGTGGCAGCAAAAGATGCTATTCATCCATCAATGCACAGTGCGGATATATGTTGCTCAGTTATGATGACTTCTTTCGGACACCTTGATCCTAAAAAAGTTCTTGATGCCGCTCACTCGATAACACACTTTGGCGGTGGTGGACGTCAACAGTTGTTTGAATTACCAAAAGAGTTTGAAGAGAGGGCTTTAACCGATTATTTTTTAGGGGATGAAAGAAGTATGATGTTGGCAAGAACTCACTATGGAACCCAAGGAGATGGAAATCACTTTTTGTTTGTTGGTCAGTCAAAAACGACGGGTGAGACGATCATGGTTACACACCATGGAAGTAGAGGATTTGGGGCAAATCTTTATACGAAAGGAATGAAGATTGCCGAAAGGTATAGAAAGCAAATTTCTCCAAAAACAAGACCAATAAATGCTTGGATTCCATATTCTGAAGACGAAGGGAAAAAATACTGGGAATCACTTCAACTGGTAAGAGAGTGGACAAAGTTGAATCACAATGTACTGCATGAGAAGACTTCAGAAGCTCTAAAAGTAGATTCATTGATTCGCTTTTGGAATGAGCACAATTTTGTTTTTAAAGACGGTGATACGTTCTATCATGCGAAGGGAGCAACTCCATTAGATGACAGGTTTGTACCTGATAGCTATAAGCAGTTAAGACTTGTTCCTTTGAATATGAGTGAACCTGTTTTGATCGTAAAAGGGGAAACCACTGAAAATAACCTGGGCTTTGCTCCACACGGTGCTGGTAGAAATATCAGCCGAACTAAGCATATTAGAAAAAAGGGGGGTAAGTCTGTTCAAGAAGTGTTTGCAGAAGAGACTAAGGATATTGACGCAAGATTCTTCTCGAAACACATTGATATTTCAGAGTTGCCATCTGCTTATAAAGATGCCAAAAATGTTCAGCAGCAGATGAAAGAGTTCGGATTAGGAGAGGTAGTAGATGAAATTCTTCCTTATGGTTGCATTATGGCTGGTGACTGGAAGGTTGATGCTCCATGGAGGAAAAAAAGAAGAAAGGATAGACTTAATGATGAGTATAGGTCAAAAAGTTAAGCGCTACAATAGGTGGGGGAAAGCAAAGTCAAAGCAGTATAATAGTTTAGAGAAGTTATAATTTCTTATTCAAAAACCCTATAACTGGGAATTGGGATATAAATTAGACTAATCCAATGGAGCAGGTCGAAATGAAGCGGTACTTTCACTAAGTGCACAAAAAAATCTTTGAGGTCTCTGTGTCCTCTGTGGTTTAAAAATATTAACCTCCAAGGACACTAGGGCTTCAACATGGCCGCAAGGGTGTTTTATTTTGCTTCAGAATTGCACACTAGTTTTTTTGGTAGTATCATTGGTTAAGAAAATACCCTGACCTTCCTATTTTAAATTTTCATTGTATCGAGGATGAAGTTCAAGTCTCTTTTTGGCCTGGTATTGCCATTGTTATGCTTATTTTCTTGTGAAAGTCAGCAGCCAAGTGCTCCTAATTTTGTGTTTATTTTGGTAGATGACCTGGGCTGGGCGGATTTGGCTTGCTATGGCAGTGAGTTTTATGAAACACCAAATATCGATAAGCTGGCCGCCCAAGGAATGCGTTTTACCCAGGCCTATGCAGCCTCTCCTGTCTGTTCTCCCACCAGAGCGTCCATATTGACGGGAAAGTACCCCAGTAGGCTGAATATTACGGATTGGATTCCTGGAGATGACCCTCAGAATAGGTCATTGCTGGGACCAAACGATCTTGATGCGTTGCCTTTGGAAGAAGTGACGATGGCAGAAATGTTAAAGTCAAAAGGCTACAAGACCTTTTTTGCGGGGAAATGGCATTTGGGGGATGAGGGTTTTTTCCCGGAGGACCAGGGTTTTGATATCAATATTGGTGGTTATCACAAGGGAAGCCCGGTGAGTTATTATGCCCCTTACCATAATCCCAAATTGAAGGACGGGCCGGAAGGGGAATACCTCAGTGATAGGTTGGTGGATGAATCCATCCAGTTTTTAAATGCGCACAAAGAAGATCCTTTTCTGCTTTACCTTTCTTTTTATAATGTCCATACGCCCATTCAAGCCAATAGAAAGCATGTGGAGCATTTTAAGCAAAAAGCGGAGCGTTTGCCAGATATTGGAGAGGCTGGCTATCGGGTAGAGGGCGATGGATTGACCAAGCTAAGACAGGACAATTATGCCTATGCATCCATGGTGGCGGCCATGGATGAGAATGTGGGCCGACTTATGGCGCACTTGGATCAGTTGGGCCTCTCTGAAAACACAGTGGTGATTTTCACCTCAGATAATGGAGGTCTTTCCACCTTGGAAAAGAACCGCAAGGCGCCTACTTCCAATGAGCCTTTGAGGGCTGGTAAAGGTTGGTGCTTTGAAGGAGGAATTAGGGTTCCCTTGATTGTCAAAGGTCCAAATGTTCCTGCTCAGACGACTTCAGATGTGCCTGTGATAAGCATCGATTATCTGGATACCATGGCCGATTTGGCGGGAATTGATCAAGAGGAAATCCCAAGCAATGACGGGGAGTCTTTGGTCCCTTTATTGCACCAAAAAGGTGACTGGAACAGGGAGGCTGTTTATTTCCATTATCCCCATTACCATGGCAGTGCCTGGAAGCCTGGTTCGGCGGTGCGAAAAGGTGACTGGATGTACATTGATTTTTGGGATGAGCAAAAGGCAGCGCTTTATAATCTGGAAAATGATCCTTCCGAAACGGATGATTTGTTGGAAAAGAATCCGAAAAAGGCCCAAGAGCTGAAAGGAGCTTTGGAGGAATTCCATAAAAACACACATGCAAAACTTCCCCGTGTAAACCCAAATTTTAAAAAGGAATAAGAGGCTTTTTCATAGTGAAAGTGATTGTGATCCGGTACAATAGTCGGGAGAAGCCATCCCATGGAAAACATGCTGAGATCACTTCACTTGGCTCGTGATGAAGTAATTGCCTTTTTTCAAACAGTTTCCTAGTAGCAACTTCATCCTCAGTGATGTTATTGCCTTTGACATCGTATTACTTGGTGATGGCCTCTTCTTTATTGTCAAATGTGACTTTATAGAGAAATGGGATCTTTTAAGGCTACGGGAGGATCCAATGGTTTGGTTGAAAATATAAACCACAGATGAAAAGGATGAACACAGATATATGATGATCTATAAATCATATCTGTGTTCATTTGTATTTATCTGTGAATCAATAAATTATTACTTCAGAAACAGCCTCTTGGTAGCAACTTCATCCTCGGTGATGTCATTACCTTTGAAATCATACTTCTTGGTGATGGCCTCTTCTTCAATGCCAAATGTGACTTCATAGTGCACTTTGCCCTTGGTGTCGGTTACTTCGTAGGCCTTGGATATTGGGGAGGACTTGGTTTCTTCACTTTCCAAAATGGTGTCCTTCACATCTTCGGGAAGGTCCATTGGTTTGATTTCTACCCGGTCCAAAACACTTTGTGTGATCACCGTATTTTCAATAGAAGTGCTAGCTTGTGCACCTGCGAAAGCGAAAATACTTAATGCGAATACTAATGCTAACTTTTTCATGGTAATTAGTTTTTGTTGGTTAAATTCTATTTTCATTGCTAGCGGAAATGATTTAACATTTCAGATAGGTCTAACTAATTTCACTAACTATGCCATAGGCCCAGAAGGCTCAATCAGGCCGTTTGCAAGGGCTTATAAACTGGAAATTGCTGTTTTTATGGTCAAAATGTGGAAGGTTTGTAATAGGATTTTTGAAATGCAAGACATCATGCTACCTTGTTATGGATGTAATTTGTAACATGAAGGAGCTTTTAAAAGAAATAAGGAATTGTACCGTATGTGCCGAAAGTCTTCCCTTTGGCCCCAACCCGGTGGTAAGGGCAAGTGCCAAAAGCCAAATCCTGATCATTGGCCAGGCACCGGGAAAGAAGGTTCATGAAAGCAGTATCCCTTGGAATGATCAAAGCGGCGACAATTTGAGGAGATGGTTAGGGGTGGACGAAGAAACTTTTTATGATGCCAGTAAAATTGCATTGGTTCCCATGGGCTTCTGTTACCCGGGGACAGGAAAATCAGGAGACTTGCCTCCCAGACCTGAATGTGCTCCACTATGGCATGAGCGATTATTGAAGCTCATGCCCCATTTGGAACTGACCATCCTGGTAGGTAATTATGCGCAAGCTTATTATCTAAAAGGCAACATTAGAAAAACACTGACAGAAACGGTGAAGAATTATGAAAGCTACTTACCTACATATTGGCCTTTACCGCACCCTTCTCCCAGAAATAACATCTGGCAGGCGAAGAACCCCTGGTTTGCCAAGGAGGTCTTGCCCGGTTTGAAAAGTAGGATGGAGGGAATATTGAAGTTGTGAATTTTAAATCTAAAGGGATTGAGAGAAAGTATTTAATATCCTCAATTGTACCAGTATAGATTAACTGCGGGTCCAAATATTTGTCTTAGTTAAGATATTGACTACTTCAATCTTCAGACTTCTGACCATTTTAACAAATTGTTTAAGGTTACTGCCAGCATTGCGCATAATCAGATAATATATTACCATACTTTTCCGATTAATTGATTTTTACCTTTATTTCGGGACATGGATTGGCAATGGATCATGGATGGCTTTGTCGCTGGGCTCCAACAAATGAGCTGGCTGGAAGCAATAGCGGTAATTTTTGGAATATTGAGCGTATTCTTTTCCATGCGCGAAAATATTTGGGTCTATCCCACTGGGATCATCAGCACCTTGATCTATGTTTGGATTTGTCTGGAGGTGAAGCTTTATGCGGACATGGGGATCAATGCCTATTATTTCTCTATGTCGATCTTTGGCTGGTACGTTTGGACTCATCCCAAGGAAGACAAAGCGGTGCTTCCGGTTACCTGGCTGAAATGGAAAGGTTGGGTTTATGTCATTGTCCTTTTACTGGTTTCGTATGGCGTGCTCTATTTTGTGCTTTCCAAGTTCACCGACAGTGATGTTCCCTATTGGGATTCATTTACGACTTCCTCTGCATTTGTGGGCATGTACCTGATGGCCAAAAAGAAAGTGGAAAACTGGATCGCCTGGATCATCACCGACTTGGTGTCTGTTCCGCTGTATTTTTACAAAGGTTTGGTATTGACTTCTTTCCAATTCTTTTTCTTCACCATCCTGGCCACATTGGGTTTGATTGCCTGGATAAAATCAGCAAAGCGCTATGCAACTGGAGCTTAAGAAAGTGGTGGTCATTGGTCCTGAATCCACGGGCAAGAGCACACTTGCCGAGACTTTGGCATCTCATTATGGGGTGCCCTGGGCGAAGGAATATGCACGTGAGTACATTGAAAACCTGAACCGTGAATATACTTATGAGGATCTGCTGGAAATTGCCAAAGGGCAGATTGAGGGGGAAGAGCTGGCAGCAAAAGAAGCCAATGAATTGCTCATTTGTGATACAGATCTTCATGTGATTCAAATCTGGAGCGAGCACAAATACCGGAAGACGGATCCATGGATTTTGGCACAAATCCAGCAAAGAAAATATGACCTGTATCTCTTATTGGATATTGATATCCCTTGGGAAGAGGATTCCCAGCGGGAATATCCGGATTTGGGCATGCGTCAGTTTTTCTATGATTGGTTTGAGCGATTGTTGTTGGGAAGTGGAGTTTCGGTAGTGAAAGTATCGGGAGATTCTGCCCAGAGAAAGGCGATGTCTATTGAGGCCATAGATCGCCTGTTGTCTTAAAGAATGTTAAAATCGTATTAAGTTTTTTGAACTGATTTGATGCCAATCAGCCCCTAAATAAAAATAGGCCAATTTATCCATGGGGTAAATAAGCAACATGACCAAACTCATGTTTGACTTAACTTGGCAGACAGGGAGAATCCCCTTTAATTATCGTACCTTTAGCACAGGTGTCTTGAATTGTTCCGTAAGGTCCTACTCAATTTCCCCGAATATTAATCATCAAAAATAACATTATGGCTACGCCAAAATTTTCAAGACCTGATATTTCATTTCATCTTGAACTCAAAAAAAGAATCAGCGATTACTTCAAGGAAGTTGGCTATTCTCAAACAGGAAATTCACAACTATTTATAAAAGCAACTATTCTCGTTGTTGCTTTCTTGGCATTTTATGTCCACCTCATTTTCTTTACCCCTCACTGGGCCTTTGCACTTTTGGAGTGTGTGATTCTAGGTGCCCTGACTGCTTCCATTGGCTTTAATGTCATGCACGATGGAGCGCATGGGAGTTTTAGCCGATACCAATGGCTCAACAAAGCGGCTGGCCTGTCCATCAATTTCCTTGGCGCCAATGTATTTATGTGGAAAACCAAGCACAATGTGGTACATCATTCTTATACCAATGTGGAAGGGGTGGATGATGATATGAATGCCCGGCCTTTTCTAAGGCTTTGTCCGGCCCAAAAGCGCTACAAGATCCATAGGTTCCAGCACTACTATTTTCTGCTTACCTACTCCTTGTTGTATTTGTATTGGGTGTTTTTTACAGATTACAAAAAGTATGTCACCCAAAGGGTTGGCTTGGTTCCTATCCAGAAAATGAAGGTGATGGACCATATTTCTTTTTGGGGTTTTAAGTTGATCCATGCTGCATTGTTTATTGCATTGCCTATTTATTTGGTTGGCTTTTTGCCATGGCTCGTGGGCTTCACCGTATATGGTCTATTTGCCGGGTTGATGTTGACAGTAGTGTTCCAGTTGGCACATAGCTTGGAAGAGACGGCTTTTCCTTTGCCGGATGTCCAAACCAATAAGTTGGAAGATGAATGGGCGATTCACCAACTGAAAACAACCGCTAATTTTGCCACCAACAATAAGGTCATTTCGTGGGTTTTGGGAGGCTTAAACTTTCAAGTGGAGCATCATTTGTTTCCTAAGATTTCCCATGTCCACTATCCCGCTATCAGCAAGATTATCAAAGAGGCCTGTTCTGAATACAATATTCCTTACTTGGAACATGCCAAGATGAGGTTGGCTTTTTGGTCCCATGTAAAGCACCTTAAGATGTTGGGTAGGGCATAAACTGGGACTGAATTTCAATAGTTTTTCTTTCTAAGATAATCCTTCTACATTTGCATTAGCAAAAAGATCAAATAAGGGGTGCCCTAAAGAAACGGGCTGAGATCATACCCATACTACCTGATCCGGGTAATGCCGGCGAAGGGAAATGCGATTTCCGACAAAAGGAAAGTTACGGGTGAACAATAAACAGGGTAGTCACCCCTAGACTACTTTGATGTTTAACCAAATTAAATTCATTGCATAATGAAACGCTTGTTGATGACCGCAGTTTGTCTGCTGGTCGGGTTTGGTGCTATGGCACAAAATCAAGTTAATGGCCGCATAAAGGATGCGGAAACAGGAGAAGTACTAATTGGCGCCAATGTAATATTGGAAGGTACTGGTAGAGGAAGTACAGCCGATGTGGAGGGAAATTTCTCTATCAAAAATGTACCTAATGGTGCATTTACGCTTAAAGTCTCTTTTGTGGGTTACGAAACTTTTAACCGGGAAATCCAGGTGCCTGTAGGTCAGCTGGATATTTCTTTGGAGAGGAATAGCCTGCTGACGGAAGAATTTATTGTGTCGGCTACCAGGGCCTCGGAAACAACTCCAACTACCTTCCAGACCATTACCAAAGAGGAGCTGGCCAAAAATAATTTGGGGCAGGATATTCCGATTTTGCTTAATTATACTCCTTCTGTGGTTACCCATTCGGATGCTGGAGCAGGCATTGGCTATACAGGAATGAGAATCAGGGGTTCTGACCAGACCCGTATTAATGTGACGGTGAATGGAATTCCTATGAATGATGCGGAATCCCACGGGGTATTTTGGGTAAATATGCCTGACTTTGCCAGCTCGGTGGACAACATCCAGATCCAACGCGGGGTAGGAACTTCTACCAATGGAGCAGCTACTTTTGGAGCCAGTATGAATATTCAGACCGACACCAAAAAAGAAGAACCCTATGCGGAAATAGCCAATTCTTATGGCTCTTTTAACTCATGGAAGCACACGGTACAAGCAGGGACAGGCTTACTCAACAATCGGTGGGCAGTAGATGCAAGGCTCTCCCAGATCAGCTCCGATGGTTATGTAGACAGGGCTTTTTCTGACTTGAAATCTTATTTTGTTTCTGGTGGATACTATGGTGATGACCATGTTTTTAAAGTAAATGTATTTTCAGGAAAAGAGCAGACTTATCAGTCTTGGTATGGCTTGCCAGCATCCAAACTGGAGGATGACCGGACTTTCAATTATTATACCTATGATAATGAAACCGACAATTATCAGCAAGACCACTACCAGTTCATTTATACAGGTAAGTTAGGCCAAAACTGGAAAGCCAACGTGGCATTGCATTATACTTACGGCCGAGGCTACTATGAGCAATACCGTGCGGATGATGATTTTGCCAGTTATGGTTTGGATCCTGTAGTGATTGGAGACGAGACCATCGAAAGCACTGATATCATTAGAAGAAGGTGGCTGGACAATGATTTTTACGGAGGGGTGTTCTCTTTGAGTTATGTGTCAGATGATGGAAGATGGGATGCTATTTTAGGTGGTGGTGCCAATCGCTATGATGGGGATCATTTTGGAGAAATCATCTGGGCCAGGATAGCTGGTGATACTGAAATCAGGGATCGCTATTATGATAATAATGCGGTCAAAGACGATCGAAATGTTTATGCTAAGGCCACCTATGAAGTAGCAGAGCGATTGTATCTTTTTGGAGACCTCCAGTTTAGACAGATTGATTACCAATTTCAAGGTGTAAATGATGATCAACGGGTAGTGGATGGTCAGCAGCACTATGATTTCTTTAATCCAAAAGTGGGCGTCAGTTATGAATCAGGTAATGGCAAAACATGGTATGCCTCTTATGCAGTAGCCAATAGGGAGCCTGTAAGAAGTGATTTTACAGATAATCCTATTACGGAAATTCCAAGGCCGGAAAGGCTTAATAACGTGGAGGCCGGTGTTAGGGTGAAGCAAGGTAATTTCAGCTACAATGCGAACTTCTACTACATGGGCTATCATGACCAGTTGATCCTGACAGGGCAGATCAACGATGTCGGGGCATATATCCGCGAAAATGTGAAAAACTCCTATCGAGCGGGGATTGAATTGGATGGTGCTGTAAGGTTATCCCCTATGTGGACTTTAGGGGGGAATATTGCTTTCAGTAAAAATAAGATTGACGAGTTTACGGAATATGTGGATGATTATGCGGCTGAGGAGTTTCAGCAGGAGTCTTTTAGTTATACTGATACAGATATTGCCTTTTCACCAAATATGGTTGGCTCGGTGATGATTGACTTCAGGCCCATCAAAAACATGGAGATCAGCTGGATGACCAAATATGTGGATGACCAGTATTTGGACAATACCCAAAACGAGGGTCGAAAGCTAGATGCTTACCTCACCAATGATGTGAGGCTAGTTTATACGCTTCGTCCAAGGTTTGTGAAAGCATTGGAGTTCAATGTTAAAGTGAACAATATTTTCAATAAAATGTATGAGCCCAATGGCTATACTTTTAGCTATTTCATTCCTGGTGGCAATGGTCGAGAGTTGGTCACTGAGAATTATTACTATCCTATGGCCGGAACCAATTTTATGGCCGGGGTAAATATTAAGTTTTAAGCGTAGATACAAGAAAAGCCCATGGCAATTCGCCATGGGCTTTTGAATTTCAAATTCACTTGATTATGCTTGAAGAAACTCTTTGATCATTTGTAGGGTCTCTAGTTCCTGTTCGAACATACCCATGTGACCAGCATTGGGAAGTTCATGATAATAATCCACATAAGATTGATGTTTTCGGCTGGCTTCAATTTTGACAGCCCCATCCAAAACTCCGGCAATCATCAGTTTTTTGCCCCGGAAATCCCGAAGTATATTCATCCGGTCTTTTCTGTCCCGCATGGCCCGCGTAAATGAAACCAGGCCTTGGAAGGTAGTGGTTTTGGCGATTTTTACGACTTCTTGTATACTATCCTTCATGGTCTCGCGGTGTTCCTCAGTGAAAAGGGGAGGCACAAAGGAATCGATGAAAGTATTCACCCCATGTTTTTCCACAAAGGTAATGGTTCGGTTTCTGACTCCTTTTTTTTCTTCATCATCAGCAAAAGCCGTGGAATGGAATAAGCCTATTCCGCCAAGTTCATCACCCATCAATTCTGCAAGGGCTAAGCTTACATATCCCCCTAAAGAATGACCAATGACAATTGGCTTTTCTAAGTTGAGCTTATTGATCCAATCCTTTAGTAACTCTGCCGTATACTCCAAGCTGATACTTTCTTCAAACCATTTGGTTTCTCCACAACCTGGAAGGTCTGGACAAAGTACTCGATAATAGGGTGAAAATTCCGTTTCAAATCTTTTCCACATCTCTTTGGCTTCGCAAAAGCCGTGGATAAAAATAACGGGCGTACCATGACCTTGGTCGGTATATTCAATAGAAGTTGTCATGAAGTGAAGTTAACTTTTAAAAAGAGTTTTGCCAAAAAGGAATGGCAGAGGGAAAAAATATAAATTCCTGACATGATGCTCAATCATGCCAGGAATTTTTTTAATATATTATGAGTGTTGTCCAGCAGAGACTGGTTCAGCTAACTTTTTTACCGCAGTAGCGATTCCGTCTGGGTCAAAGCCACACTCTCTATGTAGTTCCAATTGGGTACCATGTTCGATAATATCATCTGGGATACCCAAACGCTTCACCTGAGCTTGGTAATCATGGTCCATCATCCATTCCAGGACAGCGCTACCAAATCCTCCCATCAGGCAACCATCTTCCACAGTGATTACTTTCTTGAATTTGCCAAACACTTCATGGAGTAGTGATTCATCCAATGGTTTAACAAAACGCATATCGTAGTGAGCTGGATTTAACCCTTCTTTTTCTAATTGTTCACAAGCTTCAATGGCATAGTTGCCGATGTGCCCAATGGTCAAGATGGCTACTTCTTCACCTTCTTTGATGATTCTGCCCTGTCCAGTTGGGATTTCGCGCATAGGTGTTCTCCAGTCAGGCATGACACCTTGCCCTCTAGGGTATCTAATGGAATATGGCCCATCAAATTTGGAAGCAGAATACATCATGTTTCGAAGTTCTTCTTCATTCATAGGGGCACTTACCACTAGGTTAGGCACACATCTGAAATATGCCAAATCATAGGCACCGTGGTGTGTAGGTCCATCTGCACCCGCAAAACCTGCGCGGTCCAGACAAAAGACTACAGGGAGATTTTGCAGGCATACATCATGTACTACTTGGTCATAAGCACGCTGCATAAAGGTACTGTAGATGTTACAGAATGGTTTTAGGCCTTGGGTGGCCAAACCTGCTGAGAAGGTGACCGCATGCTGTTCGGCAATGCCCACATCAAATGCCCTATGAGGCATTTCCTTCATCATGATGTTCATGGATGAACCTGAAGGCATAGCAGGTGTGATGCCCATGATGGTTTCATCTTCTTCAGCCAGCTCTACCAAAGTATGTCCAAAGACATCCTGATACTTGGGAGGCTGAGGTGTGTCATGTATCTTTTTGGCGATTTCGCCTGTGATTTTATCAAATTTACCGGGAGCGTGCCACTTGGTTTGGTCTTTTTCAGCCAAGTCATAGCCCTTTCCTTTCACCGTTAGGCAATGAAGGATTTTAGGCCCTGGGATTTTCTTTAAATCATTGAGCACTTCTACCAAGTGGTTGACATCATGGCCATCGACAGGGCCGAAGTAGCGAAGATTTAAGGATTGAAAAAGGTTGCTTTGTTTGAGCAAAGCTGATTTGACAGCTCCTTCTACTTTGGAGATGATTTCTTGGGCACTGGATCCAAACTTGCTGAACTTGCCTAATATCCTCCAAAGATCATCTTTGAACCTGTTATAAGTCTGGGAAGTGGTAATGTCCGTAAGGTAATCTCTTAATGCACCGACATTGGGATCTATGGACATGCAGTTGTCATTAAGGATGATGATCATGTTGGTGTCCGATACTCCTGCATGGTTCATGGCCTCAAAAGCCATCCCTCCTGTCATGGAGCCATCACCGATCACAGCAACATGCTGTTTTAAATCATCCCCTTTATACTTGGAAGCCATGGCCATTCCCAGTGCGGCAGAAATGGAAGTGCTGGAGTGACCCACTCCAAAACTGTCATATTCACTTTCCTTTCGCTTAGGGAAACCCGAGATACCTTTGTAAAGTCTGTTCGTGTGGAATTTTTCCCTTCTTCCTGTCAAAATTTTATGGCCGTATGCCTGATGGCCTACGTCCCAGATTAACTGGTCTGAAGGGGTGTTAAGCACATAGTGCAATGCAACAGTTAGTTCAACTACCCCTAAGCTGGCTCCGAAATGTCCTCCATAGACAGACACACTGTCAATGATATACTGACGCAACTCTTCGCATATTTGTACGAGTTGATCCTTCCTGAACTTTTTCAGTTCATCAGGAGAGTTGATTTGTGCGAGTAGTTTTCCTGGTTCTATTAGCATTGCAAGTTAGTCCCGTGTGCAATAATAACTGAGACTTGATTCTATTGTTTTCAATATAGCCAAAATTTAGCCAATCTTTTTATCAATAAGAATTCTTATTGATTTTGAACGGTCTCATGTTGATTTTTGTATATATGTAATATCTTTGATATTCAATTCGATCGCAAAATTAAGAGAAATTTAATAGTATCCAGTGAGTTTCGAGATCAAATTACCGCTTTTTGAAGGACCATTCGATTTGCTCCTGTTCTTTATTGAGCGGGATGAGTTGGATATTTATGACATTCCGATCTCAAAAATCACCCATGATTTCCTCGATTACCTGCAGCATTTGGAGAAAATGGAGATAGAAGTGGCCAGCGAATTTATACTTGTGGCAGCTACTTTGATGAAAATTAAATCCAAGATGTTGATCCCGCGACCGGAGCTGGATGAGAACGGAGAGGAGATTGATCCACGTGAGGAATTGATCAAGCATTTATTGGAATATAAAAAATACAAGTCTGTCATTTCTGATTTGTCAGAAATGGAGGCGGAGAGAATGACCAAAGAAAAACGTGGCAACATTGCGACAGAACTCAAGGAACTTAGCAAGATTGACAATGTAGAGAGTGAAATCCAGGATTTGGATTTATATAAAATTCTTAAGGTTTTTCAAAAGGTCATGGCGAAGTATGTCGCCCGAACCGATGAAACCACGCATACAGTCATTCAGTACCCCTATACTATAGATCAGCAAAAAAACTTTGTACTAGATAAAATAAGCTTTAAGAAACGAATGCCCTTTTCTGAGTTTATTGAATATAAACCTGATAAAATATTCGTGATCTACACCTTTTTGGCAATTTTGGAGCTCTTGCAACTTTCCATGGTGACTATCAAGTTGGGAGAAGGGTTTAATAATTTTTGGGTAGAGAAAACAGAAGAAATTCCGGCCTAGTATTTATGAAGTTAGACAACAAAGAGATTTTCAAAACACTTAACCCGAATAAGGTTTGGATTCCCGTGCTGATAGGTATTGGAATAGTCTTTTTGATGTTCTATACCGACCCGTCTATCACCAGGGAAAATTTGGAAAGTGTATTTGATGCTTCCTTGCTTAGCTTAGGGATAGCCTTTTTGGTAATAGCCATGAGAGATGCGGGTTATGTATTTCGAATCCGGGAAATTACCGACAAGAAATTGACTTGGACCAGAGCGATCTATGTCATTATCCTCTGGGAATTTGCTTCCGCGGTAACGCCATCTATTGTAGGAGGAACAGCTGTAGCGGTATTTATATTGCACAAAGAAGGGATCAAGCTAGGTAAAGCCATTGCTTATGTGATGATCACTGCTATTTTAGACAACCTGTTTTTTGTGATTGGAGCTCCTATTGTTTTGTACTTGGCCCAAGGAAGTATTTTTCCGGAAAGCAGGGTGCTAGAACTGCGTTTGGGTAAGAGCTTGAATTTGATCTTTTGGCTGAGCTATTCCTTGTATGCGGTTTATTCCTTGATTATGGCTTTGGCTTTATTTTATCGTCCGAGAGTTTTTAAGTGGGTACTTCTAAAAATCTTTAGCATCAAATGGATCAGGAAATGGAAGCATAATGCGAGTGAATATGGGGATCAAATCATAGAATCAAGCAAAGAGCTTCAAGGTAAGAAATTAGGATATTGGCTGACCATTATACTTGCGACGATCTTTATTTGGTCTTCGCGGTACTTGATGCTGAATGCACTGATAACAGCTTATGTGGACCTGAGTTTATCACAACACATTATCGTATTTGCAAGGCAAATTATCATGTGGATCGTGATGATGATTTCTCCAACACCAGGCAGTAGTGGTACGGCAGAGTTCTTCTTTGCCCAGTTCTTTTATGAGTTTTTGTCCAATTACACCTTTGTAACCAGCATCCTGTGGAGGATGTTGTCCTATTATCCTTATTTACTTCTGGGAGCGATCTTTTTGCCAAGGTGGATCAGGCAGGTTTTTTTCAAAAAGAAATAAGCAAAGGCCTTCTGAGGGCATACATATAACTAACCCCAATTGAGTTTTCAGTGTATCAGTTTTTGACAGACTTGCGTCTAGGAAGGAACAATAAAGATTTAAAGATGAAAAAGCTTTCTTTAATCGCTGGAGTCATGTTGCTATTGGCCTTTCAGTGTGAAGACAATGAACCTGGTTCAGGAAAGAATTGCATTGATCCGGATAAAATTAATCCCAATGCTGCTTGCTATGAAATCTATGCGCCAGTTTGTGGATGCGACGGAAAGACCTACGCAAATGACTGCTATGCTGCTGCTGCTGGAGTGAAGTCTTGGACAGAAGGAGCCTGTGAAAAGTAAAACTC
Source organism: Echinicola sp. 20G (assembly GCF_015533855.1). Taxonomy (GTDB): domain Bacteria; phylum Bacteroidota; class Bacteroidia; order Cytophagales; family Cyclobacteriaceae; genus Echinicola. The sequence goes on from NZ_AP024154.1 coordinate 1,581,544, forward strand.
CCCTGGTTTTCCAGAGGAGTTTAGTGTGATATTATAGTACTCTTTCGAATTGGCTGAAGTAAAAGTTTCCTTCGATTTCAGCATTTTCGTCAGAATCAGAGCCGTGAACGGCATTTGCTTCGATAGACTTGGCAAACAACTTACGGATGGTTCCCTCAGCTGCATCAGCAGGGTTGGTAGCACCGATCAATTTTCTAAAGTCTTCCACTGCATTGTCTTTTTCAAGGATGGCAGCGATGATAGGGCCTGAAGACATGTAGTTGCAAAGGTCATTGTAAAAAGGACGCTCCTTATGTACAGCGTAGAATTTACCTGCTAGCTCAGCAGTAAGCTGAGTGGCTTTGATCGCTACAATTTTAAATCCTGCCTCTTCGATCATTTTAAGGATCGCACCTGAATTACCTGCGCCGAAAGCATCAGGCTTGATCATAGTGAATGTTCTGTTACTTGCCATTTGTATTTATTTAGAATATAAGGTTTATATTTCGGCTGCAAAAATAGTGTTTTTAATGGAAAGTCATGGTATATGACATTATTTGTAGGTTATCTTATTCATTTTTAGCGGCTTATATAAATTGGGATTTTTAAAAAATTATAATGACCTTTGCATCTTGTGTACTGTGAAAAGTGCTACTAAAATAATGTAGATGCTAGAGTTAGAGTCATTTAAAAAACTACTGTCCTCACCAAAGAAAATCGTAATCACCACACATCACAAGCCCGATGCAGATGCTTTGGGATCATCCCTGGGGATGGCCAATTACCTCAAGAAAAAAGATCATGAGGTAGCTGTGATTACGCCTTCTGATTATCCTTCCTTTTTGTATTGGATGAAAGGTAATGATGAAGTACTGAACTTTGAGGAGAAGGGCCACGCGAAGGAAATCAATGAGAAAATGACAGCTGCTGAAATGGTCATTTGCCTTGATTTTTCCTGCCTTGGCAGGATCAATGAACTGGGTGAAATGGTCAAGCAGTCTACTGCTGTCAAAGTAAATATCGATCATCACCTAGACCCGGAAGATTTTGCGGATTTTAGGTATTGGAGCACTGAGGCAGCTGCTACCTGTGAGTTGGTTTTTGACCTGATTGTTAAATTGGGGGATAAAGATCTTATTGATGCTGATATTGCAGATTGCCTGTACTCGGGTATTATGACCGATACAGGAGGCTTTCGTCATCCAAATACCACCAAACATGTGCATATGGTCACTGCTGAGTTGATTGGCTTGGGTGCTGACAATGCAAAAATTTCCCGTTTGATATACGATACCAATTCTGTAAACCGTCTAAAATTTATAGGTTTTGCCTTAAGTAGAAGGTTGATCATTCACAATGATCTTCATACCGCATATTTTTGGATTTCTAAAAGAGATCTTAAGAAATATGATTCCCGTACGGGTGATACAGAAGGGTTGGTAAATTATGCTCTTTCACTGGATGGGATAAAAATAGCCGCTTTGTTTACCGAGCGCAAAGATGGTGTCAAGATTTCCTTCAGGTCTGTAGAAGATATCGCTGTAAACAAGTTTGCAGCAAAATATTTCAATGGTGGAGGGCACAAAAATGCTGCTGGTGGCAAATCAGACTTGCCACTTAAGGAGACAATTGAGAAATTTGAAAAATTAATAAAAGAAAATCAGGAAAGATTATTAAATCAACTAGAGTTAGTCAATGAAAAACATTAAAAGTTTGATGTTGTCAGCAGGTGTGTTGGCAACATGTTTCGGCGTAGTATCTTGTCAAAAAAGCAAGACCACTGAAGATGGGACAGAATATACTTACATCGAAGAGGGTACTGTAAAGCCAGAAAATGGCCAGTTTGTAATTTATGAATTTACAGCAAAGAATAGTAAGGACTCCGTCTTTATCTCAAGTATAGAAAATGGCGCGCCGGCTTATATGGTTCACAATGATTCTATCAAAAGGTATGATACCACTAAGGTAAGACCAGGGATCGATGAGATTTTTTCCAATCTTTGTAAAGGAGACAGTATTCAGTTTTCTTCTACTGCTTCGAAGATTTTTGGTGAAATGAACACACCTCCATTCCTGACTGCTGATGAAACAGTTACCTTGAACATAGGTGTGGTTGATATCTTGGATGAATCTGAGATGCAGGATTTCATGACCAAAGTGCAGGAGAAGCAACGTGCCAAAATGGAGCAAAAATCTGAAGAGCAATTGGCGACAGATATCAAAATGATTCAGGACTATATGGCGGAAAATAGCTTAAATGCTACTAAGACAGAGTCTGGTCTTTTCTATATCATAGAGGAAGAAGGTAATGGAGAATCTGTAGAGGAAGGAAATACCGTTTCTGTAAACTATACAGGTTATGTTCTGGACGGAACAGTATTCGATACTAGTGTAGAAGAAGTGGCCAAAGAAAATGATATCTTCAATGAAGGTCGTCCATATGAGCCTTTCAGTGTGATGGTAGGCCAAGGAAGAGTGATTCCTGGTTGGGATGAAGGTTTACAGTTATTGAAAGGTGGAAGTAAGGCAAAATTGTTGATCCCTTCTACTTTAGCTTATGGCCCTAGACAGGCTGGAGAAGTCATTAAGCCAAACTCTATTTTGGTTTTCGACGTTGAAGTAGTAGATGTTCAGAAATAATTGAATGAAAAATCTTATTATAATATTTGCAGCAGCCCTTATTTCAGGGCTGTTTGCTTCTTGTATTTCTGATCAGGAAACTGCCCAAGAAATATATCAAAAAGACCTGGCAAAAATCGATGCCTACTTAGATCAGACAGACTATCAATTTGTTGATTTCTACCAAGATGAAGCAACAGGTATAGTGATTTTGTGGGAGTACCTTTCTTATTCCGGAGTTGTTCCTGAAAATGATGACAGCTTATATGTGGACTATACAGGAATGCTTTTGGATGAGAGTGTATTTGATACTTCTGTTGAGGCAGTAGCCAGGGAAAATGGCATTTACTCCTCTGAAAGGGATTACGAGCCTTTAGAGTATATTTATGGGTATAACACTTTGATTTCTGGAGTAATCATCGGTCTTTCAAAAATGGAAGAGGGTGATCGGGCAAGAGTGATTATGCCTTCTTATTATGGCTATGGTAATACAGAGATTTCTAGTCAGATACCGGCCAATTCAGTATTGATCTTTGATTTAGATCTAAAGGAAATTGATAAAGACTAGTACAACTTTAAAGTAATATGAAGCAGTATATTTTTGGGATATTAGGTTTGATGGTGATAGCAGGGATGATTTCTTGTGAGCCCAATAATCCTTATGATTTAGGTCCGGTTTATGACGTGGCGGGAAATTTGGAGAAAGACAGTGTGAAGATCGCTGAATACTTGGAGACTGCTGAATACGATAGTCTGTACAGGATTCATGACCCTAGTGGTGTGGTGATTATTGTACAGGAGGAAGGGACTGGCTCAAGACCTTTTAATGGTAATTTGGTTTATACCAATTATGTTGGCAAGTTGACCGATGGGTCGGTTTTTGATACCAATATTCAATCAGTAGCGGAGGAAAATGGTCTGCACGAAGATGGAGATGAGTACAATCCTTTTCCTTTCTATGTCGTTAGTGCTTCCAATTCAACTTCTTCTGGAGCCATTTATGGGTTTAGTTTAGGCTTCAAAAGGCTTAGAAGCGGTTCCAAAGGAGTGATCATTATTCCTTCTCCTTATGCATATAGGGACGTGGATCGTGAAACTATTCCTGCCAATTCAGTATTGGTATTCGAAGTGGATTTTCTTGGAATGGATTGATCAGTCAAGTCAGATAAGATAAATAAAAAAAAGAGCTCACTGTAGATTGAGCTCTTTTTTTATTTATGTATAAGCTGATTTCGGAATGATTGAAAAAGCAAAGGCGATCCAACTGGATCGCCTTTGCTTTTATGAAGTTACTTTTCTTCTTATCCTTTCACACTGTAGTTAGGTGCTTCCCTTGTGATGCTGATGTCATGTGGATGGGATTCATGAACACCTGCAGCGGTTATTTTTACAAACTTGCCATTTTTCTGAAGGTCAGTAACAGTTTGTGTGCCACAGTAGCCCATACCTGCTTGAAGTCCACCTACCAGTTGATACAATACCTCTGAGACCAGGCCTTTAAAAGCCACACGTCCCACAATACCTTCTGGTACTAGTTTTTTGATATTGTCTTCAGCATCTTGGAAGTAGCGGTCTTTGGATCCTGATTCCATAGCTTCCAAAGAGCCCATACCACGATACGTTTTGAATTTTCTGCCTTGATAGATGATCATTTCTCCAGGAGCCTCTTCTGTTCCAGCGAGTAATGAACCGATCATAATAGAACTTGCGCCTGCAGCAACAGCCTTCACCAAATCTCCAGAATAGCGAATTCCACCATCAGCGATAACTGGTACACCAGTGTTTTCAAGTGCCTTGGCACATTCAAAAACAGCAGATAGCTGGGGAACTCCAACTCCAGCGATCACCCTGGTGGTACAGATACTACCAGGCCCAACACCTACTTTCACTGCGTCAGCACCTGCTTCAGCTAGCGCTTTGGCAGCTTCAGGAGTGGCAATGTTACCTACGATAACTTCAAGGTCAGGGAAAGTTTCTTTAATTTTTTTACAGGTATCGATTACTCCTTTAGAGTGACCATGAGCTGTGTCGATTGAAACAACGTCAACTCCTGCGTCTTTCAAAGCCTGCACCCTATCTACTATATCTGCAGTTACACCAACGGCTGCTCCTACTCTCAGTCTTCCATATTCATCTTTACAAGCGTTAGGCTTATCTTTTCTTTTCAGGATATCCTTATAAGTGATCAAACCAGTTAGCTTATTGTCCTCGTCAATGATAGGAAGCTTTTCAATTTTATGCTCTTGAAGGATTTCTTCTGCTTGTTCCAAAGTGATACCTGCTTTGGCAGTGATCAGATTGGCAGAAGTCATGATTTCCTTAACAGGTTTTTGCTGGTCTTTGATAAATCTCAAGTCCCTGTTGGTAATGATTCCCATTAGGTTTCTGTCTTTGTCCACGACAGGAATACCTCCAATATGGAATTCCCTCATTATCGCCTCCGCATCTTTAACTTTGGCGTCAATTTGAAGGGTGATAGGATCCAGGATCATTCCACTTTGGGAACGCTTCACTTTCCTTACTTGAGCTGCTTGCTGCTCAATGGTCATGTTTTTATGGATAAAGCCTAAGCCACCTTCCAAAGCAATGGCAATAGCCAATTCCGCTTCGGTAACAGTATCCATAGCTGCTGAAACCAAAGGAATGTTTAGCCGGATTTTTTTAGTAAGTTGAGTGGAAGTGTCGGTGTCGCGAGGGAGTACTTCTGAGTATCCAGGCACCAAAAGCACGTCGTCATAGGTGAGTGCTTCGAAGAGGAATTTATCGGTATTTAGATTCATGGCAAACTTGGTTAAGGAACCCTATTTGCCCGTCAAAGATACAAACAAATTTGAATGTGAATCAACGATAGTTAAAAAATAATTTAAATTTTTGGCTAAAAAATAAGTCTTGAAGGAATATTCTTTGGAAAGTAAACAGGGAGGTTGTGGGTGTATAAACTAGGGAAATGCTTGATATTAAAAGTCATTTCCCTAGCAAGCCAAATTTACTTTCGTTGAAGCTTGGCGATGTAAAATCCATCAAAACCACTTTCATGAGCCAAAACTTTTTGATCTTCAAGTAGTTTGAAGTTTTGGCCTTTGTCACTTTGAAGAAATTGCTCTACCTGCATTTGGTTTTCGGTAGGTAAAATACTACAAGTAGCGTAGATCATTACTCCCCCAGATTTGACCATGGAGCTGTAGCCTTGTAGAATGTCTTGCTGAATTAGTCGGACATTTGAAATGGATTCTGGGCTAAGTTTCCACTTGGTATCAGGGTTTCTTCTTAAAACACCCATGCCAGAACAAGGGACGTCCAATAGCAATCTATCAGCGGAATCCTTTAATCTTTTAATCGTTTTGCTGCCTTCGATCGTCTTGGTTTCGATTATGCTGATGCCGTTTCTCCTGGCTCTTAGTTTGGTGTTTTTGAGTTTCCACTCTTCTACGTCCATCGAGAGTATTTTGCCTTTGTTTTGCATTAGTGCGGCCAAGTGTAAGGATTTACCTCCAGCTCCCGCACAGGCATCGATTACCCGCATTCCTGGCTGTACATCCAAAGCATCGGCTACTAATTGGGAAGAGGCGTCCTGCACTTCGAAGAGTCCTTCCTTAAATGCAGGGTTTCTGAATATATTTTGTCTTTTTGCAAGGACCAGGGCATCCCGGTATCCTTTGGGTGCAAAAGTTTCGATATTATCTTCTTTCAGGCGATTGGCTAAATCCTCGCGGGTTATTTTTAATGAATTGGCTCTGATGACCACTTGGGCTTGCTCATTGAGGGCATTGATTTCATCATCCCATTTATCACCCAGCAATTCGGAGCCCATTTCGTCCATCCAATCAGGAATGGATTGCAATATCGCTCTGCTGGAAATAGCTTCATAACGCTGCTTGACTTTATCGACATCTATACCATCAAATTCCCTCCAAGGAGGCACTTCGTTTCCCTGCATTAACCAATAAGTGGCAAAAAGATGGAACAAGTCATCTGTAGGACTGACCTCATTGATCAAACGCCACCATCTCACCATTTCATAGGCAGATTCGGCGATAAACCCTCTGTCCCTTGAGCCCCATTTAGGATTGGATTTTAGCGTTCTTTCTATCACCTTGTCAGCATATTGCTGATTGTTGAAAATTTCGTCTATGGCATTGACAACTCCGTATACGGTATTGGAATGAAGCCTCATGTGTCTTTAATTGATTTGAATCTGCAAAGATAGGGAAATTAAAAGCAAGGCTGGGGAAAGCAGCCAGAAAGATACAAGGCTTTCAAAGTTGAATAGGCTATTCAGACCAACTCATAGGGTAGTTTTTGTCCACAAATCTCAAAGCATCTTGGGTAAGGTAAAGCGATTTGAAAGTATCCAGCATGACAGCTGTTTCCTCCGTTTTTTTCTTTCCAATGCTTTTTTCAACGGTTCCGGGATGTGGTCCATGGGGTAAACCTCCCATATGCAAGGTGAATGAGCCTCTATTGATGCCTTTTCTGCTCATAAACTCTCCATCCACATAATACAATACTTCATCAGAGTCTATGTTGGAATGGTTGTAAGGAGCAGGAATGGATAAAGGATGATAGTCAAACAGCCTTGGAACAAAGGAACAAATGACAAAGCCGGCTGATTGAAAAGTTTGGTGGACTGGAGGTGGTTGATGTATCCGTCCTGTGATAGGTTCAAAATCATGGATGGAAAGGGCATAAGGGAATAAGTATCCGTCCCAGCCAACTATATCTAAAGGGCTGTGTTCGTAAGTATATTGATGTAATTGCCCCTGCTTTTTGATTTGAACTAGGTAGTCGCCTTCTTCTTTTTCTAAAACTAGTTTGTCAGGAACTCTGATATCCCTTTCGCAGTAAGGGGAGTGTTCTAGGAGTTGGCCTACTTCATTCCGATATCTTCTGACGGTTTCTATTGGGCTGACAGATTCGATCACTAATAATTTTACCTTACCTTTTTTCCATTCAAACTTATAAATCGTGGTTCTAGGTATTACGATATAGTCGCCTGATTTTACCTGCAAGCGGCCAAATTGAGAAATTAAGCTGCCATTCCCTTCATGGACAAATATCACTTCATCTCCATCTGCATTTTTGAAGAAATAATCCATTTTTCGGTCTTCGGGAATACAAATACCCATCATTACATCACTGTTTTTTAACAGTATTTTTCTGGCATGGAGATAATCTTTCCCCGTAGTGCTTACTTCAGAAGTGTTTAGGTGTGTTTGTTTTAATCCATATTCTTTCGCTATCTCCCAGTCAAAGGCCTTGGGTTTACCAATGGATTTTACTTGATTGGGGTTATGGATATGATATAAAATGGAATAAATTCCAGAAAAACCTTTTGAACTTACCAGTTCTTCCTTGTACAAGCTTCCGTCAGCTTGTTCAAATTGGGTATGTCTTTTAGGCGGAATGTTGCCTAGTTTATGATAAAATGCCATTCTTTTTTTGGGTTTATATGCCATACAATTTAATAAATTATATGGCATAATCGAATGGCGGTGAAACTATCTTGTAGGAAAGGCTAGGAAGGCTTTAAGCAAAAATACTAATACTTTCTTCTTCAAAGTGCGTGACTACTTTTTCTGGTCGATTAGGTATTTGCTGTTTGCCTGCTATTTCTCTAAAGATTAGCCTAAGGCTCTTCCGGATCGTGCGGTCATTTTTTCTATAATTTTTACCCTTGTCAAGCTGCTTGATGCCGGGTATAGTCCGGCGACTTATCTCAAGTTTTCGGATATATTTTACTAGGGTTTCGCCGAGGAGTTCAGAAGTTTTAATGTCAATGCTAGTTTCAGTATCCTCTTTATTTAAAGCAGGATAGACCTCCGCCAATATATTACCCGTATCCACACCTTTATTAAGAAGATGAAGGCATCCACCTATGTAGTCGAAATCTTTGAAAAGCAATGGCCAAAATAAGGTGTCATTACCACGATATTTGGGTGAGATTCCATAATGGACATTCACGGCAGCCATTGACGGTATGTTGATTATTTCCTCCTTGAGTAAAGGGGCTCTACAAGTAATTAAAAGGTCAGGAGAAAGTCTTTTTAAGAAATTAATTCCCTCAGTTGAATTGATTTGTTTTACGTCAAACGGAACCCTATTCACTATTTCAGTATTCTTCTCGCTACTATAAAGGATCCTTTTCAATTTGCCATACCTTGCTTTGACAAGGATTCTTTTTAAAATGCCTTTCCAATTTCTTTTCTTGTTGTTATTAGAGAAAGTGGGTTGAATTACTACTGCCCTAGGGTATTGAAGTAATATTTTCTCCAAAACGAGCATTTCCCTAGCTTTGCATTCACTGATAATTACTATTTTCATATGGTGTAAAAATTGACATGAAACCAATAAGCGTCACTGATCTTCTCAGCCGCGTGCAAGTTGTGGATATTTGGGTTAATAATTCTTTAGTATTCTAAATATAAGTTATTTTAATACTAAAAAAATGTATTTTAAGTATAAATATTTACTTTTTGTACTTAACGCTTATTTTAAGCAAATTGTTTATTTCAACTGAATGATTTTTACTAGTGGTATTTTTTTACTGTCACTGGTTATGTTAATTTCTGTCAATTTGACACAGAAATAGGATTGGAACAAGGCTTGTTATGAGGGAAATAACTAAATCGAATAATTCAAAATCTATATAATTATGCAGGAGAAAGGCACAATCTCGATCCATACCGAGAACATATTTCCGATCATTAAGAAGTTTCTGTACTCAGATAATGAGATTTTTTTGAGAGAGTTGGTATCCAATGCAGTGGATGCTACACAGAAGATCAAAAGATTGGCGCAGCTTGGACAGTATTCCGGAGAGCTGGGAGATATTACCGTAGAGGTTAGCTTTGATAAGGAGAAGAAGACCATTACTATTTCCGACAAAGGTTTAGGGATGACCGCTGAGGAGATTAAGAAATACATTAATCAGATTGCATTTTCTGGTGCGACTGAATTTGTGGAGAAATTCAAGGATGCCAAAGATGCCAATGAGATCATTGGTAAATTTGGACTGGGCTTTTACTCCGCCTTTATGGTGGCTCATCGAGTGGATATTCACTCTTTGTCTTATCAAGAAGGTGCTGAGCCTGCCAAATGGACATGTGATGGAAGTACCTCGTTTGAAATTTCTGCAGGGGACAGAACAGAAAGAGGTACAGAGATAACGCTCCACATCAATGAGGAGTCTGAGGAATTTTTGGACAAATGGAAGCTACAGGAAATCCTCGACAAGTATTGTAAGTTTTTGCCAGTTCCTATCAAGTTTGAGACCAAGACGGAAAGTGTAGAAGATGGCAAAGATGATGAAGGTAAGACTAAGTACAAGTCAGTGGAGGTTGATAATATTATCAATACCACTGAGCCTATTTGGACCAAGTCCCCAAGTGATTTAAAAGATGAGGATTACTTGTCCTTTTATAAGGAACTTTATCCAATGAGTGAAGATCCACTTTTCTGGATTCACCTAAATGTGGATTATCCATTTAACCTGACAGGGGTCCTTTATTTTCCTAAGGTCAAGAATGAATTTGAGTTGCAGAGGAACAAGATCAAGCTATTCTCTCGTCAGGTATTCATTACTGACGAAGTAAAGGATATTGTGCCTGAATTTTTAATGTTGTTACATGGGGTTATTGATTCTCCAGATATTCCATTGAACGTATCCAGAAGCTTTTTGCAAGCGGATGGTAATGTGAAGAAAATCAATAGCTACATCACCAAAAAAGTGGCAGACAAGCTGGCTGAACTGTTTAAGAAAGACAGAACATCTTATGAATCCAAATGGAGTGATATCGGGCTATTTGTTAAATATGGGATGATCAGTGAGGATAAGTTCTATGAAAAAGGAAAAGACTTTGCTTTACTGACGAACACCAAAGGAGAGCATTTTACTATTGCTGAATACCAGGAGAAGGTAAAAGCCAATCAAACCGATAAGGATGGCCAGGCCATTATCTTGTACAGCACAGATGCTGAGAAGCAGGATGCCTTTATTCAGTCAGCTGACAAGAAGGATTATGATGTTTTGGTGTTGGATTCGCCTATTGATAGTCACTTTATCAATAATCTGGAACAAAAGCTAGAGAAGACATCCTTGAAGCGTGTGGATGCTGATGTAGTGGATAAGTTGATTAAAAAAGATGATGCCACTGCGAATGTCCTTACCGAAGACCAAAGTAAATCGGTCAAGGAAATCTTTGAAAAGGCAATAGGCAATCCAAGCTATGCGGTTGAAGTGGAAGGCTTAAGCCCAGAAGAACTTCCCGTAACGATTACCATGGAAGAGTTTATGAGAAGGATGAAGGATATGGCTCAAACTGGAGGAGGAATGGGCTTCTATGGTGCGATGCCTGATAGCTATAAAGTGGCCATCAATGGAAACCATAAGGTGATTGATAAAATCCTTAAGGCTGAAGGTAAAGAGGAGCAGTCAAAATTGGCCAAGCAAGCCTTTGACCTGGCCATGCTTTCTCAAGGTATGCTTTCTGGAAAAGATCTTACAGAGTTTGTAAAAAGAAGTGTAGATATGATTTAGTCAGTCGTAATGCTATAGAAGGCCCCCGTGGATATGATTCTTTGGGGGCTTTTTCTTTGATTCAAAGTTCGTTCTGAAAAAGATTTTATTAAAAAAAATCAGAAATGGGCTGGTTTCAGGAATTATTTTATTTTTGTAAGATGTTATCCAAAAAAACCAAATATGCTTTCCATGCTTTGACCTATCTTGGTAAGCATAAAGATGAAGGGTCTGTGCTGATCCAGGACATAGCTACTGAGCACGGTATTTCGCATAAGTTTCTAGAAAATATCTTGCTTGAATTGAAAAAGGCAGGCTTTCTAGGGAGCAAAAAAGGAAAAGGTGGTGGATACTATCTTATCAAAGAGCCAAAGGAAATCCCTTTGTCCAGAATTATTAGGCTTTTGGATGGGCCTATAGCTTTGCTCCCATGTGTAAGTTTAAACTACTACGAAGCATGCGAGGAATGTAAAGATCAAGTGAAATGTGGATTAAATAAAGTCATGATACAAGTACGTGATGAGACACTTAACATATTGGAAAACAAGACATTGGCTGATATTTTAGATAAGGAGTAAAAAAATTTTCCTACAAACCCTACTTTTTTTATAGGTTTTATATACTTTTGTGTTTCAACAAATTATAAAACCTATGATTTTTGATCAACCTATCAAAAAATGGTTTGTAGATGAAAAGGGAAAGGATAGCAACATTAAGAGTGTGATGAAATCTATTTCCTGGAGATTGGTGGGAACCATTGACACCATGGTTATTTCATATTTAATAACCGGTCAAATTAAAACAGCCCTGTCAATTGGCTCAATTGAAGTAGTGAGCAAAATGATTCTTTATTATTTTCACGAAAGAGCTTGGGCTAAAATCTCAGAAAGATAATATTATTGAAGATGAAGAAGAACTTATTAAAAGACTTGTCCATTCGCGTTGATAACCTTCCCATTGCAGATGCTATTGCTCAGCTTTGTGAATTGTTCCCAGGTAAAGTGGTTTTTTCCACTTCTCTTGGACAGGAAGATCAGGTCATTACTGAAATTATCTCAAAAAATAATCTGCCAGTAAAGATATTTACTTTGGATACCGGAAGACTATTTTATGAGACTTATGAGCTTCTTTCAAAAACTGAAAGTAAATATAATATCAAGATCAAGACTTATTACCCCAATACTGGTTCAGTGGAAAAACTGGTGAGTGATATAGGGATCAACGGTTTTTATGAGTCTCCTGAAAACCGCAAAAGTTGTTGTTATATCCGAAAAGTGGAGCCTTTAAAAAGGGCCTTGGCTGGAAATAGCATCTGGATTACTGGCCTTAGGTCCGAACAAAGTGAGAATAGAAGTGAGATGAGGAAGCTCGAATGGGATCAAGGCAACCAAATCATGAAATTCAATCCACTATTGTATTGGAATATGGATGAAATGCTACAATACATCAGTGACAATAAAATACCCTATAACCCACTTCATGACAAGGGCTATATCAGCATTGGCTGTGCCCCTTGTACCCGGGCGATTGAGCCTGGAGAAGACCCACGAGCCGGCAGATGGTGGTGGGAAAGTTCGAAAAAAGAATGTGGTTTACATATAAAATAGATTTTAAGTATGAAGAATATATTTGTTCCAAATCCTAAAGAAGCCGAATCCATCCAGATTATCAGAGAAGTGGCAGCACAGTTTGAAAGACCTGTATTATTATTTTCTGGAGGAAAGGACTCGATCACCTTGGTGAGATTGGCTCAAAAAGCTTTTTATCCCGCAAAAATCCCTTTCCCTTTGTTGCATGTGGATACGGGACATAACTTCCCTGAAACCATCCAATTCAGAGACCAATTGGTAGCGGAATTGGGGCTAGAATTGATCGTTAGGAATGTGCAGGATGCCATTGATCAAGGAAAAGTACAGGAAGAGAAAGGTCGTTATTCCAGTAGAAATTCACTTCAGACTACCACGTTGTTGGATGCTATTGAAGAGTTCAAATTTGATGCCTGTATCGGTGGGGCAAGAAGAGATGAGGAAAAGGCAAGGGCCAAAGAGCGCGTTTTTTCCGTTCGAGATGATTTTGGGCAGTGGGATGAGAAAAACCAAAGGCCAGAGCTTTTTGACATGTTAAACGGAAAAGTTCATCAGGGGCAAAATGTAAGGGCTTTCCCTATTTCCAACTGGACTGAACTGGATGTTTGGGAATATATTAAGACAGAAAATATCCAAATTCCTTCCATCTATTTTGCACATAGGAGAGAGACTTTTGTGAGAGATGGCATGATTTGGACAGCGTCTGAACATGTTTATCGTGAGGAGCATGAAGAGGTGGAAGAAAGAATGGTTCGATTTAGAACCGTAGGAGATATGACCTGTACTGCTGCTGTATTGTCAGAAGCGGAAACCTTGGAAGAAGTTGTGGATGAAATCAGGGCCAGTACGATCTCTGAACGTGGAGCAAGAATTGATGATAAACGCTCTGAAGCAGCCATGGAAAGCAGGAAAAAAGTAGGTTATTTTTAGAATGACCAACGCTTGACCTCAGGGGCATTTCATTTAAGTTGACCCTTTTGCCACATTTCAAATTCCCTAAAAAGAAAACAATGAGTACTGAAAATAGAAAACTGATTAATATAGCGACGGCCGGTAGTGTAGATGATGGAAAGAGCACACTTATCGGTCGATTGCTTTATGATACCAAATCCTTGACAACCGATAAACTGGAAGCCATTGAGCGGAACAGTAAGCAAAAAGGATTTGATTACCTTGATTTTTCCTTGGCTACTGATGGATTGGTGGCTGAGAGGGAGCAAGGCATTACCATTGATGTAGCACATATTTACTTCAATACACAAAAGACAAATTACATTATCGCGGATACCCCAGGTCACGTGGAGTATACCAGAAATATGGTTACGGGAGCCTCTACTTCTCAAGTGGCTATAATTCTGATTGATGCCAGAAAAGGGGTGATAGAGCAAACTTACCGTCACTTTTTTATCAATAATTTACTTCGGGTAGGCCATGTCATTGTGGCAATCAACAAAATGGATTTGGTGGACTTTGACCAACAGGTTTTTGAAGAGATCAAAGCGGATTTTGAAGGGCTGATAGAAAAGAGTGATTACAATGATGACCAGGTGACATTTATCCCGGTAAGTGCGCTTCATGGAGATAATATCGCTACCGGATCAGATAAAATGGATTGGTATCAAGGCCCATCCTTGTTGGATTATCTGGAAGATTTAGAGATTGACGAGCTAGAAGACCACAGTGCGGCGCGTTTTTCCGTACAATATGTAGTAAGGCCAAAGACAGACTCCCATCATGATTTCAGAGGATTTGCGGGTAAGCTTTATGGAGGAAACATAGCTGTAGGAGATGAAGTAACTGTTTTGCCAACGTTTACCACGACTAAAGTCAAAGCCATTCATTTCTTTGATCAGGAGTTTGATGAAGCCGTACCTGGAAGCTCCATTACGATTACTTTGGAAGACGAAGTAAATGTAAGCAGAGGGGACATGTTGGTAAAATCCAGCGAACTTCCAAAATCTGAAAAGCAGTTGTCAGCAACCATTTGTCAGGTGAATAGCAAACCATTAAGAATTGGTGCAAAATATATTCTTCAACATGGTGTGAACCAAGTTTTAGCCAAAGTGGACAGCATAGAGGGCTTGGTACACACAGATTTCTCCGGGGGGGAAACAGCAGATCAGTTGAAGTTAAATGATATCGGTAAAGTGAATTTTAGGTTGAGTAAGCCTATTCACTTTGACCCTTACAAAGAAAGCAAGTCTAACGGAAGCTTTATTTTGATCGATGAAGGTTCCTATGATACGACCAGTGTAGGGTTCATTCAGTAGAAAGATCCAGAGGACAAGATAATGTCTCCTTAGATCATTCAACAACAACCAAAACACAACAACCACTATGCAAAGTTTTAGAACAGAAATTGAAAATCCACTCGTGGAAAAAGATATTATTGAACTTGAAAAGAAGATTGCACTTTTCAAGGATGGTAAGATAGATGAAGAAAAATTCAGAAGCCTAAGACTGGCAAGAGGCGTTTATGGCCAGCGTCAGCAAGGTGTGCAGATGATTCGGATCAAGTTGCCATATGGTAAAGTGACAGGTAAGCAGCTGCATAGAATCTGTAAGGTATCTGATGAATATTCCACGGGAAGATTGCACATCACTACACGTCAAGATATCCAAATTCACTATGTCAGCTTGGACAGGACCCCTGAACTATGGGCTGAACTGGAAAAGGATGATGTTACTTTGAGGGAAGCTTGTGGAAACACCGTGAGAAATGTTACGGCTTCAGAAACCGCAGGTGTTGATCCTAAGGAAGCATTTGATGTGACGCCATATGCAGATGCTACTTTTAGGTATATGCTGAGAAATCCAATTTCTCAAGAAATGGGAAGGAAGTTTAAAATGGCTTTTTCTTCCAGTGAAGAGGATACTGCTTTGACCTATCTTCATGACTTGGGTTTTATTCCTAAAATCAAAACTGTCAATGGTGAAGAAGTAAGAGGCTTTAAGGTAATGCTTGGAGGTGGACTTGGCTCGCAGCCAAGAAATGCCGACATCATCACTGATTTTCTAGAAACTGATAAACTGATTCCTTTTATTGAAGGAGTTGTAAGGATCTTTGACCGTCATGGAGAAAGAGCCAAAAGGATGAAAGCGAGAATGAAATTCCTCATCAAGGAAATTGGTGTGGAGGCATTCTTACAATTAGTGGAGGAAGAGCAAAAAGCTCTTCAGTTCCAATCATATCCGATTGATTATAAAAGCTACGAGGAAAAGCAACAATTGCCTAACCTTGAAATTCCAGAGGTAGACACACCTCAAGGAGAAGCCTATGAGAGATGGTTGCAAACCAACGTGATTCCTCAGAAGCAAGCGGGTTACGTGTCTATTGGCATCAAAGTTCACTTGGGGGATTTTTATACGGACAAAGCCAGAAAATTGGCAGATTTGGTGAGTCAATACGCCAATGATGAAATCCGTTTGACGCTTCGACAAAATATCCTGATCAGGGATGTCAAGGAGGAAGCATTGCCATTTTTCTATAGGGAATTGGAGCAATTGGATTTTGTAGCTTATGGATACAATACCCTAGCAGATTTGACAGCTTGCCCCGGTACAGATACTTGTAATTTGGGAATTGCAAGCAGCACAGGCGCTGCCCATATCTTGGAAGAAGTCATTTTCAAAGAGTATCCTCAGCATCTGTTCAATAAGGATTTGACGATTAAGATTTCAGGCTGTATGAATGCCTGCGGTCAGCACAATATGGCATCTATTGGTTTCCAAGGGATGTCCATCAAAGTAGGTAAGTCTGTGATCCCGGCATTGCAAGTGCTATTGGGTGGAGCTACCTTAGGCGATGGTGAAGGAAGGTTTGCTGATAAGGTTATCAAAATTCCTAGCAAGAGGGCTCCTCAGGCATTGAGGATTATTTTGGATGATTTTGACAAGAATGCTGAAAAAGGAGAAGCTTTTGTGGATTATTATGACCGACAAGGCCAGATGTATTTCTATGAGAACCTTAAGCCTTTAACCACTACAGATGATATTGTGGATGCCGATTTTATAGACTGGGGCAACGAACAACCTTATGTAAAAGCAGTAGGTGTGGGAGAGTGTGCCGGTGTAGTGATTGACTTGGTAGCAACTTTACTCTTAGAAGCGCGTGAGAAATTGGCCAATGCAGAAGACAGTATCAATGACCAGAAGTGGTCTGATAGTATCTATCATACTTATGCAACCTTGGTAAATACTGCAAAAGCCATTTTGGTTTCTGAAGGGAAGAAAACCAATTCCTATGCAGATATTGTCAACCAATTTGATGAGACATTTGTCGCTACAGGTAAGATTGATTTGGGAAGTAGTTTCGCCGATGTAGTTTATGAAATCCAAAGAAATGAGCCTACAGAGGAGTTTGCCAAAGCCTATTATAAAAAAGCAGAAAAAGTATATCATTTGATCAGTGATTTCAGAGCGAAGGAGGTAGAAGCATGATAGGAGAAATCAAGCCAAAGCTTACGCTTGTTGGTGCTGGTCCTGGAGATCCAGAATTGATTACCTTGAAAGGAATTTTAGCCCTGGGCAAGGCGGATGTTGTGTTGTACGATGCCTTGGTGGATAAGTCTTTATTGAAGCATGCCACAGAAAATGCCATTAAAGTTTTTGTGGGCAAGCGTCATGGGAGCAAAATGAACCCTCAAGAGGAAACCAACAAGTTGATTGTTGAATATGCTCTTAAATACGGGCATGTTGTTCGGTTAAAAGGCGGTGACCCATTTGTCTTTGGGCGTGGAGCCGAAGAGATCGACTATGTTCAGCAGTTTGGAATAGAAACAGAACTAGTTCCAGGGATAACTTCCAGTGTGGCAGTTCCTGCTTACCAAGGAATCCCCGTTACCAAAAGAGGTGTTTCGGAGAGTTTTTGGGTGATTACGGGTACCACTTCATCGGGACAGCTATCCAGGGATATTAGGATTGCTGCTCAATCTACCGCGACAGTTGTGATTTTGATGGGCACTAGAAAACTTAGGGAAATTGTCCATGAATTTAGCCTAAATGGCAAAGAAGACACGCCAATTGCTTTGATTCAAAATGGCACAACAGATACTGAAAGAATTGTAGCAGGCCATATTTGTAATATTGAAGAAAAAGTACAAAATTCTGGAATTGGGGCTCCTGCTGTTATCATTGTAGGAGATGTTGTGCGAGAAAGTCCTAAATTGATGGAAATTTATAGAGAAGCCATTCGTGTGTGATGCCGTGCATTCTCACATACTGATGTCAGGATAAAAACTTATCCTGACATTATTTTAACCACTAAATAGCATACAATAATGAATGAACTTTACCCTGTGTTCCTCAAGGTGGCGCAACTAAACACGCTGATTGTAGGAGCAGGAAATGTTGGATTAGAAAAGCTGTCTTTCTTGTTGAAGTCAAGTCCCAATGCGCAAGTAACGATTGTGGCTAAAGAGATTTCTGCTGAAATCAAGAAGATCGCAGATCAGAATGAAGCCATTGCATTGGTAGAAGACAGCTATAAGGAGAAATATTTGAATGGAAGGCATATTGTGATCGGTGCTACTGATGACAAAGATGTGAACAAACAGATTCATTTGGGTGCCAAGGCCAGGAACCTTTTGGTGAACATTGCCGATACCCCAGCGCTTTGTGACTTTTACTTGGGAGGAATTGTAACCAAAGGTAATGTCAAGATAGCCATCAGTACCAATGGCAAATCACCAACAACTGCGAAACGATTAAGGCAGCTTTTAGAGGAAATCATTCCTGAGGATATTAATGAAATGGTGGAGAACATTCATTTGTACAGGGATACTTTAAAAGGTGATTTTGAATATAAAGTGGAAGCTTTGAATAAACTGACCAAAGAGTTATTGGTGAAAAACTAAGATAAAAGTCAGAGAGATTTTAAATATGCGGTTGATTTAATTTGAAAATGCAGGTGGCGGTCTACCTGCTTTTTTTATATAGAAGTAAAAGTTTACAAATATTAATTTTTTTATTTATTGGGAATTCACTTTTTGCCATATCCTTTCCAGATTTTAATTTTTAATTAATATAAATTTGCATTTTAATTTATTTTTATAATGTGATATAGTGTTTAAAATTTAATTTTTTCAATTATTAATGTTGTTTTATTTTTTGTGGTGTGACACCTTTATAAAGACCACTGATTTACTGTTAATTTTTACTTAAGGATTTAAAATTCAATTAAAGAATTGATAATTGATCAATTCACTCTTCTGGAATTCAGATTTCTAATTTTGCGATCAAATACTCCCAAGATGCCTTTTAACCGCTATCAAATAGCTGAATTTCAACAATTTATATTTTATAATCTCAAACAAACGTATTAACGTATGAAACAGGTTTTTACAATCTTAATTTTACTCTTGATGAGCTGTCCCTTTATAGCAATGGGGCAGGATCAGGTAAAAGGTCAAATCACGGATGTATCCGGACTTGGGCTTCCTGGTGTCACGGTAATGATCAAAGGAACTACCACAGGTACTGTGGCCGATTTTGATGGTAATTATACCATTAATGCTGCTGGAAATGATGTGTTACAGTTTAGTTTTATTGGTTTTTCCGCTCAGGAAGTAGCCGTAAACGGACGTTCCGTAATCAATGTAGTATTAGAAGAAGATCAGCAGAGTCTTGATGAGGTAGTGGTAACAGCTATCGGGATCAAGCAGCAAAAGAAGAAATTGGGTTATGCCACTCAAGAAGTAAACACTGATGTTTTGGGCGAAGCTAGAACCATGAATTTGGGAAATGCCCTTTCTGGTCAGGTGGCGGGTTTGACTGTAAACAACCCAACTGGTATTTTCCAGTCCCCTTCATTTAAGTTGAGAGGTAAGACACCTTTGATTGTATTGGACGGGATTCCAGTGGAAACAGATTTCTTTGATATTTCTCCAGAAGATATTGAAGGAATCAACGTACTAAAAGGTGGAGCTGCTTCAGCCCTATATGGTGCAAGAGGAAAAAATGGTGCGATTTTGATTACCAGAAAAAATGCAGCCAAAGAAGGTTTGACTGTAACCGCTACAACTAGTAACATGGTTACGGCTGGTTTTACCGTTTTTCCAGAGACTCAAACCCAATATGGTAATGGATCCAATGGAAAGTATGAATTTTGGGATGGTGCTGATGGTGGTATTTCAGATGGTGATATGATCTGGGGTCCTAAGTTTGAGCCAGGTGTAGAAATCGCACAGTGGAACAGCCCAATCAGGGATAAGCAGACTGGTGAAGTAATAGAATGGTATGGTAATGTAGCAGGAACTGTTTATGATGATAAGTCCAGGTATGAGCGTGTACCAATTGCTTGGGAAAGACATGACAACCTGAAGGATTTCCTCAATACAGGTGTAGTAAGCAAAAATGATTTCTCTATTGCCTATCAAGGTGATAAATCAAGATTTTACCTTTCTGGAAATTACTCTTACCAGAGCGGCCAAGTCCCAAATACTTCTCTTAGCACGGGTGGCTTGAATTTCAATAGTTCAACTGAATTAACAGATAAACTTCAGTTAGATGCTTCCTTAAGCTACAACAAGGTATATTCTCCTAACTATCCTCGTTATGGTTACGGACCGAAAAACCACATGTACACCATCTTGATTTGGATGGGAGATGACGTCAATGGACAAGACCTAAAAGACCATATGTATGTGCCTGGATTGGAAGGCTACCGTCAGGCAAACTATAACTATGCTTGGTATAACAATGTTTACTTTGCAGCATATGAGCTGAACCAAAAGCACAATAGAAATACTCTGGATGGTAAGATGAAATTAAAGTACCAAATTACTCCAGACCTATATGTCCAAGGTAGGATTTCGGCTAGGGAAAAGCGATTGTTCGAAGACATGCAGAGCCCTAAATCTTATATGAACTATGGAGATTCCAGAAATGGTGATTACAAAATGTGGAATGACAACCAGCTGAATTTGGATACTGATTTCTTGGCTTCTTACACCAAGTCTCTTAATGAAAATGTTGGTTTGACTGTGAATGCGGGTGCTTCAAGCTTTTATAGAACTTACCAGCAAGAATATGCATCCTCAGACGGTTTGATCGTGCCTTGGGTTTATAGTTTAAGCAATACCCAAGGACCGGTTCAAGCGAGTAACTACTTTGAAGAAAAAGCGATCCGAAGTGCTTACGGTTCAGCTAACTTGGATTTATGGAATTCAATTTTCCTGAACTTCTCAGCTAGAAATGACTGGTCTTCCACCCTTCCGACTAGCACGAACTCCTACTTCTACCCTTCTGCTTCAGTAAGTGCCATGCTCTCTGAATTTATCAAATTGCCAAAAGCAATGGATTACTTGAAAGTATATGGATCATGGTCTCAGGTGTCCAGCGATTTAAGTCCATACAGCATTTATGCAGCCTATAACAAAGGGGTAACCTATGGCTCTACTCCTTCTGTTTATTATCCTTCAGGTTTGGTGAATTCTGAGATTATGCCAGAAAAATCGACTTCATTTGAAGCTGGTTTCTCCACCTCGTTTGCCCAGAAACGTTTGACTTTTGAAGGTACCTATTACAGAATTCTGGATGAAAATCAGATTATTGACTTGAATGTATCTGAAGCTTCAGGCTTTAACTCCAGAAAAGTAAATGGAAACGAGTATACCACACATGGTTTTGAAGCCATGGTGAACTTTGCTGCCATTGACCATAATAAATTCTCTTGGGATATTGGGATGAACTGGACAAGGTATGTGAAAAAGATCACCGACATCTATGGGGACAATGAGAAATTCGGTAACCTCAAAGTAGGTGATCGTGCTGATGCCTATTATGCTACAGTTTGGCAGAAAAGTGCAGACGGACAGGTGATCCTAGATGCCAATACAGGCCTTCCAACAAGAGACCCTTATCCTACTAAAATTGGTCACTTGGATCCTTCTTGGAGGTTAGGAATCCAAAATAGATTCAAAGTTGGAGATTTCAGAGTGGATATGGATGTTGATGGTGCTTGGGGAGGCTTGATCCGTTCTTTGACTATCGAAAAAATGTGGTGGGGTGGAAAGCATCCAAACTCTGTTCTTTATAGAGATGAGGAATATGCTGCAGGACAGCCTGTTTATGTACCGGATGGTGTAGTGGTGACTGGTGGCGAATTGGTAAGGGATGTAGATGGAAATGTGATTTCTGATACACGTGAATACACCCAAAACACTACAGCAGTGAGCTGGCAGACTTGGTCTCAGATCTACCCTTATCGTGCTCAGGTGACTGAAGACGAAAGTGAGCTTTTCGCCAATGTATATGATAGGTCGTACTTTAAGTTAAGAAGACTTTCTGTGACGTATGATCTGATGAATATCATGACTTCGCAAAAGATCAAGAAGCTGGACCTATCAGTTTATGGTTACAACCTGGCTGTATGGAAGAAACTTCCTTTGCTCGACCCCGACTATGGTAATGATGATAACCTTCAGGATCCATCTTCCAGGTATATTGGTTTCACGCTTCGAGCCATGTTTTAATTGATTTTCTAGCCTAAGAAAAAAGAAATAAAGATGAAAAATATATTAGGTATTCTTTTATTAGTCGTTGGGTTGGCCTCTTGTCAGAACCTAGAGGAGATGAACATCAATCCCAACTTGCCTACAGAAACGCACCCGCAGCTTTTGCTGACCAATATCGAATGGGATGCCTTTAGGGCTTACCGCGGAACTTCTCCTTTGTACGCATTAAAAATGTTGGTGCAGACGGATGGTGAAAATACCAACCAATATTATAAGTGGGACAGAGGTAGTTATGGTGACTATGGTGTGCTCAGAAATGTGACCAAGATGATAGAGGAAGGAGAGAGAATCAATGATCCTTCTTATGTGGCTTTGGGTAAATTCTTTAGAGCTTACTATTTCTATAACCTGACTTTGACCTTTGGTGATGTTCCATATTCATCTGCTCTTCAAGGTGAAACTGCTGAAAACTATGCTCCAGTGTACGATGACCAGAAGACGGTTTTTGAAGGGATCTTGGCTGAATTAAAAGAAGCCAATGCTATTCTGGAAGCTAATAATAACATTATAGCCGGTGATATTATTTACGGCGGTGATATGTTGAGCTGGAGAAAGTTGATCAACGCTTTCAGATTGAAAGTATTACAAACACTATCTGAGAAAGAAGGTGAGGTTAATCTAAGTGAATTTGCTTCCATCTACCAGAATCAGCCTTTGATGGAGAATGTGGAAGAAAGCGGCCAGTTGGTTTTCTTGGATCAGCAAAGCAACCGTTATCCTACTTTTAACAGTAGTGGATTTAGCTCTGGGATGTATATGGATTCCACTTTCGTCCAAAGATTGCAAGAGAGAGAAGATCCAAGATTGTTTATCTATTGTACGCAGACAAAATCAGCTAAGGAAGCTGGCAAAGCCATTGATGATTTCAGTGCTTATGAGGGCGGAGATCCAGCAGCTCCATATGCTGAAGTAAATGAAAAAGCTACCCAAGGAAATGTTTCCAAAGTAAATGATCGCTACCATAGAGATCCTGTAAATGAGCCATACATGCTTTTAGGTTATTCTGAGCAGCAGTTGATCTTAGCAGAGGCAGCAGTGAAAGGATGGATTTCGGCAGACCCGCAAGCATTATATGAGTCTGCGGTAAAAGCTTCCTTTAAGTTTTATGAGATGTACTCTGAAAACTACGGTTCTTACGTGACTGAAGAAGCTGCAAATAACTATTTGGCCAAGCCGATCAATAATTTTGCTTCAGCGATGAGTGAGGAAGAGCAGGTTCAGTTGATCATTATGCAGAAGTATTTGCAGTCTTTCTTCCAGTTGGGGTGGACCTCATTCTATGATCATCATAGGACAGGAGGCTATCCTAGCTTCAGAAGACCTGCAGGGGTTGAAATCCCTTACAGATGGATTTACCCACAATCTGAATACAACTATAATGCTGAAAATGTAACTGCAGCAATTACCAGACAGTTTGGAGAAGGTAATGACCAAATTGATGAGATGACTTGGTGGCTGGAGTAGCAACTCCTTGACCCAATGATAAAATAGTGGAATTGTTGCCGTTCAAACCGGCAATGTTCCACTATTTTTATTTAATATCGGAAGCCATTTCAAGTTGAATTATTTTAAGAGATTGGAAGTATATAGAAAATATGAAGGATTCAAGAAGAGACTTTCTTAAGAAAGCAGCACTTTTAACTGGAGGAGCAGGCATTTGGAGTGTTTTGCCGGCATCAATAGAAAAAGCCATGGCGATTTCACCTGACCCTGGCACTACTTTTTACAATGCAGAGCACGTTGTGCTTTTGATGCAAGAAAACAGGTCGTTTGACCATTGTTTTGGAACCCTCAAAGGGGTTAGGGGCTATAACGACCCTAGGGCTATTTCCTTGCCAGACAAGAACCCTGTCTGGTTGCAGCCAGATAAAAATGGCAATCGCTTTGCACCATTTAGATTTGATATCAAAGACACCAAAGCCACATGGATGAGGGATATTCCTCACTCGTGGGAAAACCAGGTGGATGCCCGCAATGAAGGCAAATATAATGGCTGGATAGAAGCCAAAAGATCCGGCCGAAAGGAATTCAGGGATGTGCCTATGACCATGGGGTATTATAGCCGAGAGGATATTCCTTTTTATTATGCCTTGGCAGATGCGTTTACGGTTTGTGATCAGCATTTTTGCGCTTCTTTGACTGGTACCACAACTAACAGAAATTATTTTTGGACAGGAAAAACGCACGCTGATGGTGAAAAGGCAAAAGTAAGAAATGGAGAAATGGGCTATCGAGAAGAAGTTAACTGGGCTACATTTCCAGATAGATTGGAGGATAACGGCATTTCTTGGAAAGTTTATCAAAATGAGGTGAGCGTAGGTGCGGATGTAGAGGACAGTTCACTATTGGCCAATTTTACAGATAATAACCTAGAGTGGTTTACCCAGTTTGGTGTTCGCTTTACTCCTGGCCATTATGATTACCTGAAGAAAAGGCAAAAAGCCCTTCCTAAAGAGCTAAAGGAATTGGAAAAGGAATTGAAAAATCCGGAGGCCAATCAAGAGGAACTTCAGAAAAAGATTGCAGAGAAAAAGGAGGACATCACTCAGCTAAAAACTTATTTGGCCAAATGGAATCCAAAACAGTTTAAGAAGCTATCCGAAAGAGAGCAAAGCCTGCATCAGAAGGCATTTACTACCAATATAGGCGATCCTAATTACCATAAAGTAGAGACTTTGGCTTATACCGATAATGGAGAAGCCAGAGAAACCAAAATACCAAAGGGAGATATTCTCCATCAGTTCAGGAAGGATGTCAAAGAAGGTAAATTGCCTGCGGTCTCTTGGGTTGTGGCACCGCAAAAATTTTCCGATCATCCAAGCGCTCCTTGGTATGGCGCATGGTACGTGTCGGAAGTGATGGATATTTTAACCCAAAATCCTGAGGTTTGGAAGAAGACCATTTTCATTTTAAACTATGATGAAAATGATGGTTACTTTGATCATGTTCCTCCTTTTGTGGCTCCAAATCCCAATGATCCTGACGACGGAAAGGCTTCATCTGGCCTTGATGTAACCGGCGAATTTGTAACCAAAGAAGAGGAGTTGAAGGTTGGTTTTAAGGAACGAGATGCCAGGACCAGTCCAGTAGGCTTAGGGTACAGGGTACCATTAGTGATTGCTTCCCCATGGAGCAGAGGAGGTTGGGTAAACTCACAAGTTTGTGATATTACTTCCACCATCAAATTCATGGAGAAATGGTTGTCGCATAAGACAGGAAAAAATATTCATGAGCCCAATATCAGTGCTTGGAGAAGAGAAATAAGTGGTGATTTGACATCAGCATTTCGACCTTATAATGGTGAGGAGATTGACTTACCGGAATGGGTAGATCGTAACCAACATGTTCAGCAGATTTATAATGCGCAGTTTAAAGAATTGCCAACCAACTTTACAGCCCTTTCTGCTGATGAGGCCAAGGATATTGGTTTGAACCCAAAGAGTTCGAATGTCCTTCCCCAGCAAGAACCAGGTACGAAGCCTTCGAATGCATTAAAGTATGAGTTGTATGCTGATGGCCATGTCAGTGCTGACGGAAAATATTTTACGATCAAGTTCAAGGCTGGCCAAGACATTTTTGGTGAAGAAGCTTTTGGAGCACCATTTAATGTGTATGCACCTGGCAATTATTGGAATAAGGAGAAATCGATTTTCGAACCGGTGAAAACCTGGGCTTTTGCGGTTAAATCAGGAGATGAGTTGGCGTATCAATGGCCATTAGAAGCTTTTGAAGATGGACAATATCATTTGAGGGTATATGGACCTAATGGATATTTCAGGGAATTTATGGGCAATGCCCAGGGGCCAAGGGTTGAGGTCAATACAGAAGTATTAAAGAAGAAAGGTGATTTTACCAACAGCCTGAAAATTACCATTTCTAATGCCAGTAATTTACAGGCCGTGAATTTACGCTTGGCCGATGATACATATCAGCAACTGGAGAAGACGTTTACCGTTCAGTCAGGTTCTTCAGAAAGCTTTACTTTGGATGTGAGCAAGAATCACGGATGGTATGACTTTAAGTTGCAATCTCCCGGGGTGGAGAATTTTGAAGTACGTTACGCTGGAAGGTTGGAAATTGGGAAAGACAGCATTTCTGATCCGTTTATGGGAAGAGAAATATAGATTTGGGTTATAGGAATTATGTATTGAGTCGTGAGGATGAGATGTTTGTTAAAGCATTCCATGCTCACGACTCAATACTTTCTACTTCAAGTGAGCAAAATTCCCTACATTTGGATAAAATTTTAGAAAATGGCAAACAGTATTATTTATTCAAAGGATGCACCAGCTCCTATTGGTCCTTATAGCCAAGCGGTGCAAGCTGGAAATACACTTTTCGTTTCAGGTCAGATAGCTTTGGATTCCGAAAGTGGTGAGTTGATCAATGAAAACATTACGGAAGAAACCCATGCTGTAATGAAAAATTTGGATGCAATTTTGACAGAAGCAGGATATAGTTTTGGTGATGTCGTAAAATGTTCTATTTTTATTAAAAACATGGATGATTTCGGGACCATTAACGAAGCTTATGGTCAATACTTCAAGTCTAACCCACCTGCAAGGGAGACTGTGGAGGTAAGCAGATTACCAAAAGATGTACAGGTAGAAATTTCCTGCATCGCAATAAAAGCCTAATTAACCTGTGGAGGCAGGATTAAATGGTCAAGTACTTGCCCCATCATACTGAAGTGTTGGTTTCCTCGATGACTTGCGAGGAAGTCATCACTCGTCTCTATCATGTCACTCAGGAAGTGGATTACCTCTCCCATCCCTCCAGTCAATCTGACAATGAACAACTTTTCAATGGCAAGGTAGAAGAAACTACTTTTAGACTTTCCAAAGTAGTTACCCGTGCCGATAGTTTTTTGCCTTTGATCAAGGGGAATATTGAGCCTACACGAACGGGCTGTATCATATTTTTGGATTACAGCCTTTTTCCAGGGTCAGCATTTTTTATGATCTTTTGGTCGGTGATAACATTGGCCATGGGGATATTTTTCTTTTTTGCAGCAGGGCAGCCTGTTTTTGGACTTGTGAGTTTAGCGGTAGGAGTGGGAAATGTGCTCTTTGCTTGGTCTCATTTTAAGCGTAAAGTCAAGCAGTCCCAGCATATTTTTCATGAAATGTTAAGTCTTCAAAAAAACCGTTGATTTTAAAGGACAAAATTACCCTTCATTTATGGATTGTGCCCCTCAGGTAGTAATTTAGTGCCGCCATTGATAGCCAGTGCCTTGATATGAGGATCCGTTGGCTCTCAGACAAATTTTGATTAAATCAATATTAATTGTACGATGAAACCGAGCATTACAAGAATGTAATTCATAAGGATGATTATGAAGTGGCAGGTTTCATGTGACAGTTGAAACAAATTATTAACACATGAAATATAGAATAGAAAAAGACACCATGGGTCCGGTAGAAGTCCCTGCGGACAAATACTGGGGTGCCCAAACCCAAAGATCCATCAACAACTTTAAGATTGGTGGTGAACGTAACCGAATGCCTTTGGAGATCACCCATGCTTTTGCCATTTTGAAAAAATCTGCGGCCTTGACCAATGCTTCTTTGGGAGTTCTGGCACAAGAAAAAGCCGATACCATTGCCAAAGTTTGTGATGAGATTTTGGAAGGTAAGCTGGATGATCAATTCCCATTGGTGATCTGGCAGACGGGTTCTGGAACCCAATCCAATATGAATGCCAATGAAGTGATTGCCTACAGAGGTCATGTGCTGAATGGCGGTACTTTGGAAGACGAGAAGAAAACCATCCACCCAAATGATGATGTGAACAAATCTCAGTCTTCTAATGATACTTTCCCTACTGCCATGCATATTGCTGCCTATAAAATGGTGGTGGAGACTACCATTCCGGGAGTGGAAAAGTTGAGAGATACCCTGAAGAGCAAATCAGCGCAATTCATGGATGTAGTGAAAATTGGTAGGACCCACTTTATGGATGCGACTCCTTTGACCTTAGGGCAAGAGTTTTCCGGGTATGTTGCCCAGCTTGATCATGGGGTTAGAGCCTTGAAAAATACTTTGGCCCACCTTTCTGAGCTGGCTTTGGGAGGTACTGCTGTAGGTACCGGCCTGAATACTCCAAAGGGCTATGCAGAGATGGTCGCTGAAAAGATTGCAGAATTTTCAGGTCAACCATTTATCACTGCTCCAAACAAATTTGAATCATTGGCAGCGCATGATGCCATTGTGGAAACTCACGGAGCATTGAAGCAATTGGCCGTTAGCTTGATGAAGATTGCCAATGACATTAGGATGCTTTCTTCTGGTCCTAGGTCTGGAATCGGTGAAATTCTTATTCCAGAAAATGAGCCGGGTTCTTCTATCATGCCAGGTAAGGTAAACCCAACCCAAGCGGAAGCCATGACCATGGTTTGTGCCCAGGTGATAGGGAACGATACGGCAGTTTCTGTAGGTGGTTCTAATGGTCATTTTGAACTGAATGTGTTCAAACCGATGATGATCCACAACCTATTGACTTCTGCTAGATTGTTGGGTGATGCATGTGTTTCTTTCCATGATAATTGTGTGATTGGTATTGAGCCAAACAGGCCATTTATCAAGAAACATTTGGAGAATTCTTTGATGTTGGTGACAGCCTTGAACACACATATCGGTTATGAAAATGCTGCAGCAATCGCCAAGAAAGCCCATAAAGAGGGCACTAGCCTTCGTGAAGCCGCCATTGCTTTAGGTTTGTTGACTGATGAGCAGTTTGATGAGTGGGTAAAGCCGGAAGATATGATTGGGAGCTTAAAGTAATCCTAAAGTTTTAGGATTGAATATAATCTCCAAAGACGGATATTTTAACTTTATTTTATCCAAATTTTAAAAGGGGAAGTATATTTCGTATTTTACACGGGATATGCTTCTCTTTTTTTGTTTAAACTAAAATATAACTGGAGAATATGATTTCGAAATACCTTGTAGGATCATGCTTGATGGTGGCACTGATGGTGTCTGGAATGAACGCAGCTTGGGCACAACTTTCCAAAGATGAAAAGAAGGCCTTGAAAAAAGAACTTAAACGCATGACCCCAGAGCAGTTGCGCCAAATGCAGGAAATGCAGCAGTCTCAAAAGGTGAGTATCATGGAGCTGGAAAAGGAAAACAAGCAGCTCCAAGAGGAAGTGATCAGCAAGTCAGAAGATCTGGAAATTCTTCAAAAACGTCATGAGGAGTTGGAAGAAAAATATACCAGCGCCATGATGGAAGATGCCCATGAAGAATTGCATGGTGAAGCTCCTGCCAAGCTTACGGGCAAATGGAGTGAAGGAGTTGTTTTTCGGGTACAGATAGGTGCCTTGACGAAGGAGGAATACGGTCAGGAAATTCCCTCAGGATTTAGCATGGACGTAGAGGAAAAGGACAATCTGAAAAGAATGCTCTTGGGATATTATCGCGACTATGACGAGGCAAATACTTTTAAAAAGCTAATGAGAAAGCTTGGAATCCGTACCGCTTGGATTGTCCCTTATAAAGATGGCAAAAGAGTGCCGCTCAAAGAAGTTTTGGGTACCGTAGTGGATTGATTTTCCTGCTTTTATTTATTCTTTTACTTCATAGCCGTTTTCTTTCAATTCTTGGGCTGTCATTTCGATCAGGTTCACCTGCATGGTGATATCTGCGAAAGGCGTGTCCGTAGAGTCGGTTGGGACATGGGCGATAGCATCCAAGACATCCAGTCCCTTAAAAACCTGCCCGAAAATAGTGTAATTCCCATCAAGCCTTTCAATGCCATTTTTGTCATGGACAATATATAGCTGACAACCGGCAGATAGTTTTTCCGGGTTATCATCACGACCTGCCCCCACTGCTCCATAAACGTGCTTGATGTTATTGACAAACTCAGGTTGCAGCAAATAAGGAGAGTCGCTAAAACCTTCAGGTGTATCAGGGCAACCTCCCTGGATAACAAACCCTTCGATCACCCGATTAAAAGTCAAGGAGTCCCAATAATGGGCATTGGCCAATTCGATAAAGCTTTCTTTGTGAATAGGAGTTTCTTCATAAAGCCAAAAAAGCATCTCACCCTTGGGCGTGATGATCTGTCCAATGGGGTAGGTTTTGTCTGTCCTGATATGACAAGAAGCCACAGAAAAGACCAACGTGAGAAGGATGAGAAGCTTTTTCATAGAATAAAGAGTTTGTTAACTTAATGGTAAATTAATCACTCTTAATGAAATAAAAACAATTAGTTAATGGTAGATCTCATTATTCGCCAGAACCGAAGATTTTTTTCCTAAATGCTGTAAAAAAGCCTCCGACAGCCAAAGCAATTACTTTCCAGAATTTTAACAATAAGACAAAAAAACCAGTTTTTGCCAACATTTTTCCAGCGATAAGCCCACCGATGCCATAAGCTGCAATTTCATCCACTTCTGGATTGAAATCACCATAACGATAACCATCGTTAAATTCCACGCTTGCCAAAATATCATTGATGTCTTGCTTCACGATGGGGAGAGCCTCCATATTACTGATAGCATTCATATTTAGGTATCCTTTTCTGCCTAAGATCCTGATGTTATAATTGAGTGTATTTATTTCTTGCTCACCAAACTTCAGTTCTTTTGCCCAATGAAGCTTTTTTGATTTATAATCATAAAATGGCTCGGAAGCCCATCCCACCAGTTCAATTTTTTCATATCCTTCTTCAATTCTGTAAGAATTGGCTTCATCAGTGTCCGATTGCATTTCTTCCAGCAAGTCATCGTAATCAATTTCTTGGGCATCTTCATCATCAATATAACCTTCTTCGGCATAATTGATCTCTACGGCATAGGTAAAATCGTCACTCATTGGACCAATATCTTCAGGAAATAATAGCCCTAAAACTTCTTCTGGTGGATTTCCCCACAGCTCTGTCAATACGTAGCTACTTTGTTCCGTATCAAGGTATTTGTATCCCTCAGGAACCTGCAAAGTGGCAATATTATCGCCCAATATAATTGTGCCGTATTGGTAGGTAAATGAACTGTTTATGCTGTCAACCAAGGCGAAGTATTCTTCATCACTAAGTTCCTCTTCTTGAGCGTGTATTTGGCCAATAATACCAATAAGAAATAAATGGAAAACGAGTAATTTCTTAATCATAATAAGTAGTGTGAAATAAAAATTTGTAAAAATGAACAGGCAATTATATGAAAAATTAGGTTGATAAATAGTGACAAACAGTAAAATTATGGCATAAAGTAACGATAATGAAGAGTATTTGATGTGGGTAATGCCCTTTAAAGTATAAATCTTTACATCATTTTAAGATGGTAAGTTCATAGCCTTAAACACAACCACTTAGAGCTTTTGGGTAAGTAAGGGTTAAATAATTGCAAATTTTTTTAATAAAGAAGCGGTTTAGTTTAGTAATTTAGGCGGCATGGAGTTTAGGTGGGAAATAAAAAGTAAAGCAGATCAAGAAACCGTTCAATCCCTTAGCAGCGAAATCAATGTAAATCCAACATTGGCCAATTTGTTGGCCAATCGGGAAGTGGGTGATTTTCAGCAGGCCAAAGATTTTTTTAGGCCCGATTTGGATAAGATCCATTCGCCATTCCTGATGAAGGACATGGACAAAGCGGTTGACAGGCTTGTGGAGGCAGTGAATAATGAGGAGAAAATCTTGGTCTACGGAGATTATGATGTTGATGGGACTACTTCTGTGGCACTTTTTTATGGGTTTTTAAAGGAATTTTATCCCTACGTGGATTTTTATATTCCTGATCGATACCAAGAAGGTTATGGTGTATCGGAGAAAGGAGTACTTTTTGCTGCCGAAAATGATTTTAAGTTGATCGTTTCATTGGATTGTGGCATCAAGGCTTTAGAAAAAATTGATTTGGCCAATAGCCTCGGACTGGACTTTATCATTTGTGATCACCATACTCCAGGAGAGGTGCTTCCAGCGGCTTTGGCTGTTTTAGATCCCA
This sequence comes from Echinicola sp. 20G, assembly GCF_015533855.1. GTDB lineage: Bacteria > Bacteroidota > Bacteroidia > Cytophagales > Cyclobacteriaceae > Echinicola. The sequence goes on from NZ_AP024154.1 coordinate 1,613,704, forward strand.
AAAGACTGGATTGTGAGTATCCTTATAAAGAACTCAGTGGATGTGGCGTAGGTTTTAAATTGATTCAAGCTTTTACAGAGCGTACAGGTAAAAATGCCAGTCACCTTTTTGGCTTGTTGGATCTGGTGGCAGTAAGTATAGCGGCGGATATTGTTCCCATTACTGGTGAAAATAGGATTTTGGCGCATTATGGTCTGGAGCGTTTGAACAATAATCCAAGACCGGGCTTGATGGCATTGATCCTCGCAGGCAAAGGCCAAAGAAGTCTCAATGAATTACAGGAAAACCGACAATTGCTCCAAAGGGAAATGTTGCAGCTGAAGTCGGATAAGGACATTGAAATTTCTGATATTGTTTTTCGGATAGGCCCTAGGATCAATGCTTCTGGAAGACTGGAGCATGCAAAAGCGTCTGTAGAGCTGTTGATCTCCAAAGATATCATGGATGCCCTCCAGCGGGCAGAGCTGGTGGAAGATGTCAATGCAGCCAGAAAAAACTTTGATGAGAATATCACCAAAGAAGCAATTCAGATGATTGAGGACCGGGAACAGTTGAAGCCTTATAAAAGCACGGTGCTGTACAAGGAAGATTGGCACAAAGGGGTCATCGGGATTGTGGCATCACGCTGTATTGAGCAGTTTTACCGGCCCACAATCATTTTGACAGAATCCAACAATAAAGCAACCGGCAGTGCAAGGTCAGTTTATGATTTTGACATCTATGAAGCGATAAGCGAATGCAGTGACTTGCTGGAGCAATTTGGGGGACATAAGTATGCTGCAGGCTTAACCATGGAGTTGGATAAAGTGCCAGCCTTTCAAGATAAATTTGAAGAAGTGGTGAGTCGGAGAATTTCTGAGATCCATACCAAGCCCGTGTTGGAGATTGACGATGAGTTGGAGCTGGATCAGATTAATTATAAATTTTATAATATTTTGCGCCAAATGGCGCCTTTTGGTCCTGGGAATCCAGAGCCTATCTTTTGTGCCAATCAAGTTTACGCACAAAATATCAAAGTACTAAAAGATAAACACCTGAAGTTTGAAATCGTACAAGATGGTCAAGTGACTACTCCAGTATGTATTGCTTTTGGCTTTGCTACTTACTATGAAATGTTGAGAAGCAAAATGCGTTTCAATATTGCATTTGAAGTAAGGGAAAATACCTTCCGCAATACCAGTAGTTTACAGTTGTACGTAAAGGATATAAAATTCGATTGAGATGAAACTTAGAGGAGAAAACCTGATCAAAATATACAAAGGCCGAAAAGTAGTTAATAATATTTCTGTAGAGGTAGAGCAGGGGGAGATTGTAGGGCTCTTGGGGCCCAACGGAGCGGGAAAGACAACTTCATTTTATATGATCGTAGGTTTGATCAAACCCAACAGTGGAACGGTATTTTTAGATCAGGAGGACATTACTCCTTTACCAATGTATCGAAGGGCAAAGCGTGGAATTGGTTATTTGGCTCAGGAAGCTTCCGTGTTCAGGAAATTGTCTGTGGAAGAAAATATCATGGCTGTGCTGGAGATGACCAAGCTTTCGAAAGTTGCCCAAAGGGAAAAAATGGAAGAGCTTTTGGAGGAATTTAGCCTTACGCATGTCCGCAAAAACCTTGGCATGGTTCTTTCTGGTGGAGAAAGAAGGAGAACCGAAATAGCTAGGGCTTTGGCTGTGGATCCCAAATTTGTGTTATTGGATGAACCCTTTGCAGGGGTAGACCCCATTGCAGTGGAAGAAATCCAAACCATTGTAGCGAAATTAAAAAATAAAAATATTGGTATCTTGATTACCGACCACAACGTAAACGAAACCCTTTCAATAACCGACCGTGCTTACCTGATGTTTGAAGGTAAGTTGCTCAAAGCGGGAACTGCAGAAGAACTAGCAGCCGATGAGCAGGTTCGGAAGGTTTACCTTGGTAAACACTTTGAGCTGAAACGCAAGATTTAAATTTATGGACGTACTGAATACTTTTATGACCTGGATTTTCAAAATCCGGATCGGTCAGATTGATAACTTCAAGGAAAACCCAATTGAAGTTCAGCAAGACATTTTTTTTGACCTTATAAAAACAGCAAGAAAAACCCAGTTTGGAAAGAAATATGGGTTTTCTGATATCAAGTCTCATAGGGATTTTATTAATCAAGTTCCCATCCATAATTATGAGCAAATGCAGCCTTATATCGAACAGACGATGAGAGGTGAGCAGAATGTGATATGGCCCACGGACATCAATTGGTTTTCCAAGTCTTCAGGTACCACGGGCAGTAGGAGTAAATTCATCCCTGTTTCTCAAGAGTCACTGGAAGATTGTCACTTCAAAGGAGGCAAGGATATGCTCTCACTTTATGTAAATAATTATCCTGATAGTAAGCTCTTTACTGGGAAAAGTTTGGCCATAGGAGGGAGTAGTGAGGTGAATAAGTTGGATGTGAACCAGAATAGTTATTATGGAGATGTATCAGCGGTGATTATGCGGAATCTGCCCATGTGGGCTCAACTCGCCAAAACACCAAGCTTGGAGACAGCGCTGATGAGTGAGTGGGAAGAAAAAATCGAGAAGATGGCCCATGAAACAATGGACGAAAATGTAGTCAGTATCTCGGGTGTTCCTACTTGGACCATTGTTTTGTTGCAGCGGATTATGGAATTGACGAATTCGAAGAACATTCTTGAAGTGTGGCCGAATTTGGAGGTTTTCTTCCATGGCGCAGTGGCTTTTGGTCCTTACAGGAAATTGTTTCAGGAGCTGATTCCTTCTGATAAGATGCATTACATGGAAACGTATAATGCCTCAGAGGGATTTTTTGGGATTCAGGATCAAAAGAATTCTGATGAGCTTTTGTTGATGTTGGATTATGGGATTTATTATGAGTTTATCCCCATGGAAGAGTGGGATCGGTCAGATCCCAAAGTGATTCCTTTGGAAGATGTTGAGTTGGGTAAAAACTATGCGTTGTTGATCAGCACCAATGGAGGGCTGTGGCGCTACAAGATTGGCGATACAGTAAAATTCACTTCTATCAGGCCATATCGCATCAAAATCTCTGGAAGGACAAAACACTTTATCAATGCATTTGGGGAAGAAGTGATTGTGGAGAATGCCGAAAAAGCGATTGAGGTAGCTGCTGATGCCACAAACTCCATCATTGTCAACTTTACAGCTGCTCCTGTTTATTTTGATAGCTCGGATAGCAAAGGGGCACATGAGTGGGTGATTGAATTCAGTAAGCAACCTGATGACAAGACGCTATTTGTAGAAAAGCTGGATGCAACCTTGCGCGAGATCAATTCCGATTATGATGCCAAACGCTATAAAGACATGGCTTTGGACAAGCCCAGGATACATTTTGCCCAAGAAGGACTTTTTGAACAATGGATGAAGTCGAGAGGTAAACTGGGTGGGCAAAATAAGGTCCCCAGGTTGGCCAACAACCGGGAATATATTGATGGAATTATTGAAATGATAGGGTGATTTAAAAGGAAAAGGGAGGCAGAAATAATATTCTGCCTCCCTTTTTTTGCTCCAATTGCTGAATTTTACCTTAAACTATTTAAATAGCGGAAAAACTCACTGTCCGTGGAAAGGATAATACTGGTGTTTTCATCCATAGATTTTTCAAAACTCTCCATGGTTCTTAAGAATTTATAAAGCTCTACTGCCTGTCGGTTCTGATTATATGCTTCCGCATAGATAGCCGTTGCTTCCGCATCAGCGCGGCCTTTGATTTCTTCTGCTTCTCTAAAGGCTTCCGATTGGATTTGGGCGAGATCTCTTTCCTTGTCCCCTTGGATTTTACGCGCCTCCCCTTGACCTTCCGAACGGAATTGATCTGCAATTCGATTTCTTTCAGAAATCATTCGATCATACACTCTATCTCTAACTTCATTTACATAGTTCATGCGTTTGAACTTAAAGTCCAAAACCCTCACTCCTAAGTCAGCTGTTCTTTCATTGGCCTTGGCCAGGACAATTTCTTCTATTTTAGCCCTACCTACGGAAATTTCCTCCAACACTTCCAATTCCTCCATAAAATCTTCTGTTACCTCCGGATCACGGTTGGTTGACCGCACCACATCCAAAAGGTTGTGACTGGCAATGGCGTTGCGGGTCTCTCCATCTAAAATGTCATCCAGCCTGGATTGGGCAGATCTCTCATCCCGAAGTCGGATAAAAAACTGCAGCGGATTGGTAATTTCCCATCTGGCGTAAGTATCTACAAAAATGAATTTTTTGTCTTTTGTAGGTACTTGGTTTCTATCTCCATCCCACTCTAAATAGCGCTTGTCAAAGAATTGTACCTTGTGCAGAAATGGTATTTTAAAATTTAGTCCGGGAGTAGTTCTTGGTTCCCCCACAGGCTTTCCAAACTGGGTGACAATGGCTTGTTGCGTCTCATCCAAAATATACACGCTGCCATTGATCGCAATGATTAGAACCAGTCCTAAAACGATATATAAAATTAACTTTCTGTTCATTTTTCAGTCCCTCCTTTCTTAGTATCCAGATTTAAAAGAGGCAAAACATTGTTGCCTTGTTCATCTACTATGACCTTATTGCCCAGCTTAGGCAGAATCTTTTCCATGGTTTCCAAATAGATCCTTTGCTTGGTGACCTCAGGTGCTTTGATGTACTCTTTGAAAAGTGAGTTGAATCGATCCGCTTCACCTTTGGCTCTGTTTACCCGGTTGAGGGCAAAAGCTTCGGCCAGTTCAATGGTTTCTTGGGCCTCTCCCCTCGCCCGTGGGATGATTCGGTTATAGTCTGCTTCAGCTTTATTGATTAGCGTTTCACGTTCCTGTTGTGCTTCGTTTACGGCATTGAATGATGGTTTGACAGGATCTGGTGGATTGACATCCTGCAATACCACTTGATCGATCCGGATACCATTTTCATATTCGTCACAATATTGCTGAAGCAAAGTTTCCACGCTGGAAGCAATTTCCTGTCTTCCCACCGTGATTACTTCGTTGACTGTTCGGTCCCCTACGATTTGCCGCATGGCTGCTTCAGCCATGTCATGAAGTGTTTTGTCAGCGTTTCTTACTTTAAAAAGGTATTTGTAGGAGTCACTGATTCGATATTGGACTACCCATTCCACATCCGTGAGGTTGAGGTCACCTGTAAGCATGGTGGATTCATCCCGATAACCATCTTTCACATAATCAGAGCGAGTACCTGCTGAGGAAGTCCTAAATCCAAATTCCTGTTTTAACTGCCTCTGGACAGGGATTTTGTATATCTTTTCAATTCCGAAAGGAAGGATGAAATTAAGGCCCGGTTGTACAGTTCTATTGTATTTTCCCATCTGGACTACTACACCTTCTTCTTCTGGTCCCACCGTATATATCGCACTGAAAGCCGCATAGAGTAAGATAAGTCCTAAGATAATTTTCCTGAGGTATTTTTTAATCCAGCTCGGATCTATATTGACCTCAAAGTTTCTATTTGCCATAGAATTAAAAGTTTGGTTGTTTGAGAATTGAAGTTTGAAAAAAATATTGGAATAAGCATAGTAAATGGTAAAAAATGCTAGAACGCTATGGAAAAGAGGATGAAAAGCAACAGCCAAATGAAGTCCACAAAATGCCAGTAAGTAATAAACAGTTTTAGCTTCATCTTCACAAAAGGGTTGGTGATGAAAACCAAGTCTTTTACTGGGTCCAAGACGGATTGATGGACTTCCCAAAGTAGTACGATCACAAAGATCAAAACACCCAAAAGGTGTAAAATATGAATGCCTGTCAATACAAATAAATAACTACCACTGGGAATCCCTGTAAAATCAATTCCTTGTTGGTTCAGGTCACTCCAGCCCCAGAATTGTAGGGCAGTGAACAGAAGTCCCAAGCTGAATATCACCCATAGAAAGCGTTCAAGGTGATACGGTCTTCCTTTGTGATAGAAATGAATCAATCTATTGATCAAAAAGCTGGAGGCTACTAAAACAAAAGTGCTGAGCCAAAATGGTGTGGGCAATTGATACACCTCAAGGTTATTTTGAGGGTAAAAAGAGGAGAGAAAAGCTATGGTAAGAAATAGGAAAATCAATCCACTTCCTATCATACCCAAATAAACAATGGTCTGATAAGGGTGCATCTTTTCCATTTTCTGGATCCAGCCATCATCTGTCTTAGTTTTCATATAGACCATGCTATTCCCGTCGCCCTTTTGGTTTTATTACTTTGGCTTAATAACCTTATTTGGGTGCTTTTGGTTGCAAGATCTGGAAGAATGAAAGTATTATCTTATTTGCCTAGTGACTTCGGGTGTTACATTTCCATAAAGAGGCTTCTTTTTCCTAACTTGCGGAAGTTTAAGCATTACTCAAGAAGAAAGTAAGATTTTGGATAAAAAAGCATTTCTCACTCTTTACGAACAAGATTCTTATATAAAGACTGTTGCTACCACCATCCTAGGTGGCAAGGACAAAAGGTTTCAGTTAAAAGGAATTTCAGGAAGTATGGATATGGTGCTGGTGGCCACTTTTGCAAAGCTGCATAAAGGCACACAGCTGATCATTGCACACGACAAGGAAGAGGCGGCTTATCTTGCCAGTGACTTGCAGGCTTTATTGGGTGGGCAAGAAGCTTTGTTGTTTCCATCCAGTTATAAGCGGCCATATCATTACGATGAAGTGGAAAATGCCAATGTGCTGATGAGGGCTGAAATCCTGAACAAAGTATTGTCCAAGGAAAAGGAGCGGGAGATCATTGTTACCTATCCTGAGGCACTTTATGAGAAGGTAATCAATAAGAAATCCCTTAAGGACAATACCTTCACGGCCAAGGTGGGAGAAAAGGTCGATACGGAATTTATTGCTGAACTGCTGGCTACCTATGATTTTGAAAAGACAGATTTTGTCTATGAACCTGGCCAATTTGCCATCAGGGGAGGAATCATTGATGTATTTTCCTATGCCAATGAACAGCCGTATAGGATAGAACTTTTCGGAAAAGAAATTGAGAGTATCAGGACTTTTGATGCTGAAACGCAGCTATCGGTGGAGCAGCTTTCCCAGATCAGCATCATCCCCAATGTTCAGACTAAGCTGATGCAGGAGGTAAGGCAGCCCTTTGTGGAATTCCTTCCTGAAAATGCCTTGATTTGGTTCAAGGACACCCAACTTACTTATGATGTGCTGGACGATAACTTTGACAAGGCCAGTCAGAAATTTGATCAGATAGTTGGGCAAACCGGCAACAAAGAATTACTTCTGAAGCCCGAGGGCTTATTTGATAATGGGGCCAGCTTCTCGAAGTCAGCTGAAAAATTTACACAACTAGAATTTGGCAACCAGTTTCACTTAAAGGATGCCCAAAGTTTTGAGTTTGACATCAAACCACAGCCTTCTTTCAACAAGAAGTTTGATATGCTGGTGGAAAACTTGGTCGACAATGAGCGAAAAGGTTTATTGAACATTATCTGTTCGGAGAGTGAGAAACAGGTAGGGCGGCTTCAGAATATTTTTCAAGAGCTAGATCCTACTCTGAAAGTCCAGTCAATGCCTATCAGTTTGAGAGAAGGGTTTTTGGATCATTCTGTGAGGATAGCCTGCTATACTGATCATCAAATATTTGAACGTTTTCACCGCTACAAATCGAACCAAAAGGCCAGCAAAACCAAGGCCCTTACTTTAAAAGAACTGAAAACCCTTCAACCTGGAGATTATGTCGTTCACGTGGATTATGGAGTGGGCCGTTTTGCAGGATTGGAGAAAGTGGAAATCAATGACAACCTTCAAGAAGCGGTAAGGTTGGTGTTTAGAGACGATGATTTGCTTTATGTGAACATCCATTCTCTGCATAAGATATCCAAGTATTCCGGACAAGAGGGGACTATGCCATCTATGTCCAAGCTGGGGTCACCTGAGTGGGAAAACAAAAAGAAGAAGGTAAAGCGGAAGGTCAAGGATATTGCTAAAGACCTGATTTCATTGTATGCCAAAAGAAAGAATGCTCCAGGCTATAAATATTCTCCAGACAGTGTTCTTCAAGTGGAGCTAGAAAGTTCATTTATTTATGAAGACACCCCAGATCAAGCTTCTGCTACTGGTGATGTGAAAGATGACATGGAAAAGCCCTATCCAATGGACAGGTTGGTTTGTGGTGATGTTGGTTTTGGAAAAACCGAAGTGGCCATTCGGGCAGCATTTAAGGCTATCAATGACAGGAAGCAGGTGGCAGTTTTGGTGCCTACCACTATTTTGGCCATGCAGCATTACCAGACATTTAAAGACAGGTTGGGTGATTTTCCTGTAAAAGTGGACTATATCAACCGTTTCAGAACGACCAAACAAGTCAAAGAAATTACTCAGCAGGTAACATCTGGTGAGATAGATATTTTGGTTGGCACGCATAGAATTGTAAATAAAGACATTAAGTTCAAGGATCTAGGTTTATTGATCATTGATGAAGAACAAAAGTTCGGGGTAAAAGTCAAGGACCAATTGAAAGAGCTTCGGGTCAATGTGGATGTATTGACTTTAACTGCGACGCCTATTCCGAGGACCCTTCACTTTTCTCTCATGGGAGCGAGAGACCTTTCGGTCATTGCTACCCCGCCACCCAACCGCCAGCCAGTGACCACAGAGATCCACAGCTTCGAAGAAGAAGTGATCAGGGATGCTGTTTCCAACGAACTAAGACGCGGGGGACAGGTTTTCTTCGTACATAATAGAGTGGGGGAAATTGACAGCATTGCCAACTTGATTATGAGGTTGGTGCCGGATGCTAAAGTCATTGGAGCTCATGGGCAGATGGATGGCAAACAATTGGAGAAAGTAATGGTTAGCTTTATAGAAGGTGAATATGATGTGTTGGTTTCGACCAATATCATTGAGTCCGGTTTGGATATACCCAATGCCAACACGATCATCATCAATAGGGCCCATATGTTTGGTTTGAGTGATTTGCACCAGATGCGCGGAAGAGTGGGAAGGAGCAACAAAAAGGCTTATTGCTATCTGTTGACTTCTCCCATGTCTGGCCTGACAGCAGAGGCAAGAAAGAGGTTGCAGACTTTGGAGGAGTTTTCTGATCTGGGAGATGGTTTTAAAGTGGCCATGCGGGACTTGGATATTAGAGGAGCGGGGAACCTATTGGGCGCAGAGCAAAGTGGATTTATAACTGATCTGGGTTTTGAGATGTATCATAAAATTCTGGATGAGGCGGTTCAGGAGCTAAAGGAAAATGAATTTGCAGCCCTGTTTGAGGAAGACCTGAAGGAGAAAGTAGAGATCCTGGTGCAGGATTGTGTGATTGAAACTGATATGGAGTTGTTGATTCCTGAAGAATATGTGACCAATATTTCGGAAAGGCTGAGTTTGTACTCCAAGCTAGACAATATTAAAACAGAAGAAGAGCTTGAGAAATTTGCTGCGTCAGTACTGGATCGATTTGGACCGATACCAGATGTGGTTAAGGATTTGTTTGAAACGGTTCGGTTACGTTGGCTGGCAGAGAAGCTAGGTTTTGAAAAGTTGGTTTTGAAAAGCGGATTGATGAAATGTTACTTTGTGCCGAGTACAAGGGAAAGTTATTTTAGATCGCCAATTTTCGGAAATATCATTAAGTTTATTCAGGTACATGGCAAATATTGCAAAATAAAAGAACACAAAAATCGTTTAATTCTTACGATAAGTGGTGTCAAGTCAGTGGATAAGGCGAAGTCATGGTTGGGAGATATGAGTAAATAGAATTTGCTTTTATCTTTTCAAATACTTTATTTGTTGTGCTTTTTCAGATGTTCTTTTATATTGAAAGGGAATGGCTTTAAGAAGTCATGGAGTATAAAAAGTATTGTGATAAGTCATTATTGATTATATATTAGCATTATATTTAGGTAGGGTAAAAACAAACCATAGCATGGTGAAAATCAATAAAAATCTAAATTCTGTAGTTGGTGCATTTTTGGTGTTATCAATGGCATTTATGGCCTCTTGTGCGAAAAACAGTGGGCCAACGTACGGAAGAAGGACTGCCGGTGACCCGGGTAAGGTCAGTGCTTCCACTGGAGCAGAGTTCAACTTTGACCTTGAAGACACGACACAATTTACAGTTGTCAAGCTAAAAGATCAGGTAGTTGGACCTAAATTAAAGTACATCCAAGGTGGTCGTGCAGTCTTGGGAACCCAAGAGCAGGATGTGATGGCTTTTCGGGATAATGTCGAAAGGACTGTTACCGTTGCTTCGTTCTATATGGACGAGACCGAAGTGACCAATGTGGATTACAAAGAATTCCTTTTCAACATGAGAAGTCGCGTAAGTGCGGATTCTATTAGAAAATTGGAGCCAAGAGAGGATGTGTGGAAAGAGGCCCTTTCTTACAATGATGTTTATTCCACTTATTATTTCAGACACCCAGGGTTTAACTTTTACCCAGTAGCTGGAGTGACTTGGAATCAAGCAAATGCTTATGCCACATGGAGAACGATCTATGTCAATGAGCTTTATAGAAAAGAGAATGAACTGGATTCGACCATGAGCAAAAACATGCTGATAGAGCGTGGAGTTGTTTTGCCTAATTACCGTTTGCCAAATGAGGCAGAATGGGAATATGCAGCGAAGGCAATGATCGGAACCCAGTATTTGGATGAAAACCAAGAAAATGGCCGTATTTATCCTTGGGATGGCAGAGGTGTTAGAAATCCTTATGATGTGAAAAGAAAATCCCGTCAAGGAGACTATTTGTCCAACTTTAAACGTGGACGTGGTGATTATGCGGGTATAGCCGGTGGCATCTCCAATGATGGAGAGATCATTCCTGCCAACGTCTATGAATTTCCTCCAAACGATTTCGGTTTGTACAACATGTCTGGTAACATGAATGAGTGGGTAGAAGATGTTTATCGTCCACTTTCTTACCAAGACTTTGAAGACTTGAACCCTGTTAGAAGGGATGGTACCAACGATGAAGCTGAAGCATATGGTACTACTTTGATCGATGACAATTACCGTGTGTATAAAGGAGGGTCTTGGAAGGATGTAGCCTACTGGTTATCTCCAGGAACCAGAAGGTTTATGCATCAGGATTCTGCTACTAACAGTATTGGATTTAGATGTGCGATGATCTCTGTAGGGGCAGATGATAGATAATCAATAAGATATTTTAATGTTATGAAGGCCAGAGAAATCTGGCCTTTTCTTTTTTTAAATTATTTTGCCGTTTATCATTTTTTATAGAAGCTTATCTACTTGAAAGTAGATCGAAAATTGAATTTTTGTAATTTCAAGAGGTAAACAGCTAAGAATATGATCCAAAAATTTTACTTATTTCAGAGAGCTTCGTGTCTATTGGTGACATTGTTGCTTTCCATGGGCTGCTTGAAAGCCCAAGAGCATTCTGGTTATAAATTACCGCCAAAGGAGATACTGGAGCTGGTGGATGCGCCTACTACCCCTTCTGTTTATTTTAGCAAGAAAGGCGACTTGATGCTGATTCTAGAGCGACCGGGTTACAAATCCATCGAAGAAGTTTCACAGCCAGAATTGAGGATTGGAGGAATCCGTATCAATCCAGTGACCAATGGACCAAGTAGGTCATCTAGTTATAGTGGCATAAAGGTAAAGGAAGTTGGAAAGGGTACAGAGACTGCTATAAAAGGATTGCCAGAAAATGTAAAGATAGACGGCGTAAGCTGGTCTGATGATGAAAAGTATTTGGCCATTAGTGTTGTGGGTAAGGCAGGTATTAGCCTTTGGGTTGCTGATTTGGAAACAATGGAAGCCAAGCCGCTTACCGGTGAGATATTAAATGAAGTATATGGCAATTCATATACCTGGTTGCCGAATAACAGCTTATTGATCAAAGCAGTGAACCCGAATAGAGGCTCTCAGCCTGAAAAACCAATTGTTCCTGCTGGGCCTATTATTCAAGAGACTTCTGGCAATGCGGCGCCAAGCAGGACCTATCAGGATCTTTTGGAAAATGAATATGATGAAAGACTCTTTGCTTACTTTATGGATTCGCAGTTGATGATTGTGGATTTAGATGGAGGAATGAAGCCTTTGGGTACGCCCAATATGAACAAATCCATGGACTTGTCACCGGACGGGAGCTATGTATTGGTAGAGATGATCCAAAAACCGTTTTCATATTTAGTGCCAGCTTCTAGATTTCCTTATGATGTGGAGGCTTGGAGTATTGATGGAAGTAGTAAAAAGACGATCGCAGAAATACCTTTAGATGAAGAAAGGCCAACAGGTTTTGATGCCACGGTTACCGGACCAAGGAATATTTCATGGAGAAGGGACAAGCCAGCTACATTATATTGGGCGGAAGCTCAAGATGGTGGAGATCCAAAAATGGAAATTGAAGAAAGAGATATCGTCTATACTTTGATGGCTCCATTTACTGGTGAAAAAAAGAAACTAGCTTCTACCAGCCTAAGGTTTGGTGGAATCAGTTGGTCTGATGATGATTTTGCAATATTGAATGAGAGATGGTTTGCCAGTAGACAAGAGAAACGTTCTTTGATCAACCCTAGCAATCCTGATGCAGGAAAGAAAGTGATCATTGAAAGGAGTTATTCAGACATTTATAATGATCCGGGAGACCCTGTCTACACCACCAATGAATTTGGTGAATATGTTTTGCTTAGAAAAGGCGATAAGATTTTTATGACCAGCGAAGGTGGTTCACCAGAAGGAAGCATGCCTTTCCTCTCCACTTTTGATGTAAAAAATAAGGAACAGGAGATTCTTTGGAGATGTCAGGCGCCTTACTATGAGCAAGTAGTGAAAGTGTTGGATGATAAAGGTCAAACTTTTGTTACCAGCAAGCAAAGTACAGATATCCAACCAAACTATTGGCTGGTCAATACAAAAAAGAGAATAGCACCTATTCAGCTGACTTATTTTGAAGACCCATACCCTTCTCTGAAAGGCATCCAAAAAGAGTTGGTGACTTATGAGCGTAACGATGGCTTGAACCTCTCTGCCACCATTTATACCCCAAAGGGCTATGATCCTGAAAAGGATGGTCCTCTACCGGTATTGATGTGGGCCTATCCGAGAGAATATAAATCCAAAGAAGTAGCCGCACAGGTAAGAGGTTCAAAATATGAGTTTACGCGCTTGTATTGGGGAACACCACTATATTGGGTGACTCAAGGATATGCGATCATGGACCGTACAGAGATGCCCATTGTGGGAGAAGGTGACCAAGAACCCAATGACTTCTTTATTGAACAGTTGGTGGCGAATGCGGAAGCGGCCATAGATTATATTGTAGAGCGAGGAATTGGTGATCGAGATCGGATTGCGGTGGGAGGGCATTCATACGGAGCTTTTATGACCGCCAATTTACTTTCCCACAGTGACTTGTTTGCGGCAGGAATTGCCCGAAGTGGGGCTTATAACCGGACGTTGACACCTTTTGGCTTCCAATATGAGCAGCGTACTTATTGGGAAGCTCCAGATGTGTATTTTAATATGTCTCCATTTATGCATGCTGATAAAGTCAAAACACCAATTCTTTTGATCCATGGAGTGGCAGACAATAATTCAGGTACTTTCCCAATCCAGTCAGAGCGTTACTATAATGCCTTGAAAGGCCATGGGGCTACGGCCAGATTGGTGTTCTTGCCTAATGAGAGCCATGGCTATGCTGGTCGGGAGTCGATTTTGCACACACTTTATGAAATGAATGAATGGTTGGATAAGTGGGTTAAAAATAAAGGTGCTGAATAAGTTACTCCCAGATTTGAGTATTAATTGAATCATAGAAAGAAATATATTGAAAATCCCACGAGATGGTATCTGTGGGATTTTTTTGTAAATTACTTGTAATGAAAGGATAGCAAACTTCATGGTACTTGGTGGATTATGAAGAATTTACATTTATTTTTGCAAGTGATTCGCTTTAAACACTTGAGTGTGGTATGAAAAAAACTCTACTGTTATTTTTGACACTGATAATTTGCCATTATTCTTTTTCACAAAGTTGGAGACGTGTTGGAAGTTGGGGAAATGAGCTCACCGATATCCATTGGGTCAATGACGATGTGGCTTATATTTCAGGAGATCAGATTATCCTTAAGACTGTGGATGGAGGGGAGAATTGGGTGGAGCAAGAAGCACCTCTTGATGCAAAGATGCTGACTTTGGACTTTTTTGATCACAATAATGGACTAATGGTGGGTGAAGGAGGCTTGATTTTCAAGACTAGCGATGGTGGAAATTCATGGACTATTGTAACCTCAGGTGTTTCAGAGAACTTTTATTCTGTTAAATTTATTAGTCAAAATAAAGTATTGGTTGCTGGAGAAGCTGGGCAGTTATTGGTTTCAGAAAATGGTGGAAATACATGGACAAAGCAAAGCCTTGGGACAACTGCTTCTTTGAATTCTATTTATTTTGTGAATGCTGACTCCGGGTATATTGCAACTTCAGCTGCTAAAATCCTAAAAACTACCAATGGTGGAGCAAGTTGGCAAAGCATAAGCACCCCTGTGAGCTTTCGGCTAAATGATGTGCATTTTTCTAATGATACAACAGGATATACCGTCGGCGATAATGGAACGATCTTAAAGACCATTGATGCAGGACTGTCCTGGGCATATATCCAAAGCGGAACCAACTATGATTATCATCGAGTAGCTTTTAATGAGAGTAATGCCAATATCGGTATAATCGGTGGAGAAGGAGGAATTGTTTTATATACCAATAATGCTGGGCTAACATTTGTAGAGAGGACTAGCCGAACCACTGAAGACATAGCAGGGATTGATTATAAATTAAGTTCCAATACAGTTTTTGCGGTGGCCAATAGTGGTGTGCTGATTTCTTCCACCAATTCCGGCAGCTCTTGGTCCCTTCGGATGTCTGGTAGAAATAATCATTTTTCAGCCATTGATTTTGTTACAGATGTTAGGGGGTATATAGCCGGCGAAGAAGCCCTGGTCCTGTTGACAACCAATGGAGGTACTTCCTTTACAGATCGCTCAAGGCCCTTGGATGTGGATTTTCATGATATTGAGTTTGAAACTGCAGCATTTGGTTATGTGGTGGGTGATGGAGGCACTATTTTAAACACAACCAATTCAGGTGGCTCTTGGACAGCTTTAAACCCTAATACAGAAAAGAACTTGTATGGTCTCCACTTTTTTGATACAGATGTAGGCTATATAGTCGGTGAGGGTGGTTACATTGCTAAAACGGAAAATAGAGGGGTAAATTGGGAAACCATTCAGGAAGGAACAGGAAGTGTCAATTTTAAGGATGTAAATTTCTTTAACAACCAAATAGGACTCATCATCGGGGAGCAGGGTAAGCTTTTTAGAACTACTGGTAATGATGTTTGGGAAGAGGTTTCATTAACTGAATCCAATGATTTAAATAGCTTGGTGGTTTTGGATGAGCAAACTGCCCTGATAGCAGGAAATTCAGGCGTTCTTTACAAGACTTCTGATGCAGGGGCTAATTGGGAAAAGCTGAACACTAATTTTAACAGTGATTTTAAAGGCATTGACTTTCTGGATGGGGAGGTTGGTTTTATTGTGGGAGACAAGGGCTTGATTATACAGACCATGGATCAGGGCCTTTCGTGGGAGGAGGTTTCTACCAATACTTTTCAGGATTTTAAGGCCATCAGTTTTGGAGATGTCAATACAGGTTATGCAGTAGGCGAAAATGGTATTTTCTATCAATATAGCTGTCTATTGCCAGAGGCTACCAGTGATATTTTTGGCTTGGATAACATTTGCATGAGCCAGCAAATCTACACTGTCCAAGATGAAGCAGTAGGTGATTTGAGTTTTGAGTGGCGTGTAGATGGTGGACAGATCTTGGAAGGGCAAGGCAGCAATAGGATAATCGTGGAATGGAATACTCCTGGGAGAAATGCGGTTCTGGTACAAGGACAAAATGTTTGTGGAAAAGGTCCTACCACTGCTTTGGAAGTATTAGTTTCAGAAGAGCCTAAGCAGCTTGTGGAGGTAATTGGTGATGGAGTGGCCTGTTATGGGAGTACACAGCCTTTTGAAGTGGATTCTGTTGCTGGAACTGAATATGTTTGGGAAGTTACAGGCGGAGCGATTCAATCTGGGCAGGGTACCGCACATATCACGGTAGATTGGACGGAGTTGGGAGAACAACATCTTACCGTGTTTGCTAGAAACGCTTGTGGACAAGGACCTGATTTGAACAAATCCATTACCGTGATCCAATCCCCTGAGCAGCCTGGAGTAATACAAGGGTCAGTTCAAGTGGGGCTGGTGGAAGAAGCTTATGAGGTGCCAGCTGTATCAGGTATCAACTACCAATGGGAAACTGGAGGTGGAGGAAATATCATCAGTGGTCAAGGCACCAATAGTGTGGTGGTGAGTTGGGAGAAGGAAGGTGATTTTGAACTGAAAGTGACTCCTATGAATGCCTGTAATGAAGGGCAAAGCCAGAGCCTAAATGTAAATGTCAATTTAATCACTGCGATAGAAAATGAAGAGGAAAATACCATTGTAAAAATTTATCCGAATCCATCAGAAGGAGATATCCACATTTCGGTGAAAGGAGTGGGTAATATCAAGGAAATCAGGGTGATGAACTCTTTTGGTCAAAGTTTACAGAAAATTACGCCTGGTTTGGGGATATTTGATTTTGATATACAGAATTTACCAAAAGGAGTGTTGTTTGTTGTGGTTGAATCAAGCGCAGGAAAAACGGTGGATAAAGTGTGGATAAAATAACGTTTTTCTGACCAAAATATACGCGTGAGTATATTTGAAATCACAATTGAATATTCAGTCTAGTAAGATGATTTTAGAATAAATAGTGCATCAATTCCACTTTAAACAAAAGCCCCCAAACCAATTATGGTTTGGGGGCTTTTGTTATGGATGAGTTCTTACTTAGTGATTTCCTGAATAGGCTGGCCAGAGGTGCCATTAGGAATCCTGATATTCAGTAGCATAGAAACCGTTGGAGCAATGTCAGTGATGGTGCAATACCTGGTGCTGGTTCCAGCTTCCACATTCCAACCGTAGAATAAAACAGGAACATGAGTGTCATAAATGTACCCAGTACCATGGGTAGTCCCCCTGGAAGAGTTGGTCAGCCAAGCAGGTTCCATGACCAAGAGCACATCTCCTGAAGCTTTATGGTTAAAACCCATTTGAAGCAAATGCTTTCTGCCTTCAGTATATTCATTACTTTTCATATTGGCAGCTGTATAAGCTTCTTTGATACCATCGAATTTTAACATGAAGTCAGCAATTTCACGTTGCACTTTTGAGAGCTCAAATCCTTTTTCTTCTAGCAATTCTCTATTTAAAAAGATTTGCTCATTGGAAGTATTTAGTATCCAATTGCCTTCACCATAATGCTCTCTGGTGAATCCTTTCAATTGGGTCAAAGCAAACCTGGTGTCAAAGCTACCTGTAGGAACCTCAATGCTTTTCATATAATTGACCACTTCGGCCACGGCATGGTCAGCGGTTAGGAAAACCAAGTACTCTCCTTTACCATACTCCTTATCCAAATAGTCAAAGAATTTTTCAAGGCCTTGATCAAGTCTTAGATAGGTGTCTTCCAATTCGATAGAAGTAGGTCCAAATCGATGTCCCACATAATCGGTAGAAGAGAAACTTACAGCCAAGAAGTCAGTATCGTCACCTTTACCTAGTTTTTCTCCCTCGATAGCGGCCATGGCCATGTCCAAAGTAAGGTCATTGCCAAATGGTGTGGATGCAATCATTCCAAGACCGTCGTTGTTTTCCATAAGTTCTTTTAAGTCATATGGAAAATCAGTGGTTTCCCTACCGATAAATGGAGATTCAAAATCATTGTTGTCCTCAACACTTTGGATATAGGTTTTGATATTGTAAAGTGGCTTCCACGGTTTGGACAAGTACTTTTGAGCTAGTTTTTTGTTGTTGAACTTTTTCACCCAGTCAGGTAACTCTTCCTTGTAATAAGTGGAAGTCATAAACCCTCCGGTTTCCTTATCATACCAATAGGCATCTCCCAGGTGGCCTGCAGGAAGCGCAGCACCACGATCTTTGATCGCTACCCCTACTACCTTTGAACGTTGGTTAGTGGAAAGCTTAAGTTCATCGGTAATTGTGGTGGTCAAAAGGTTCCTTGGGGAAACATGACCATTTTTTTCGGCTCCACCTACAGCTGTTACGGTACTGTCACCGGCGCAGTATATGGATTTTCCCAATTTTCTGACATACCAGTTATTTCCAATAATGCCGTGCGTGGCAGGTGTAGTGCCAGTATAGACTGATGAGTGCCCCGGTCCTGTGTAAGTGGGGATGTAGTTATAATGGCCGTTTTTCATCATAAAGCCTTCATGCATCAAGCGCTTGAATCCACCTTCCGTGTATCGGTCATGAAATTTGTGAAGGTATTCATAACGCATTTGGTCAACTACAATGCCTACCACCAATTTTGGCTTATCGGAATTTTGAGCAATGCTGGTACTGAGAGTGGCCAGCAAAATCAAGCTGGCAAGAAAAATTTTTTTCATTAGAATAGGTCCATTTTTATTGACAAATATAGGGATTACAGTCATTTGGGATGTAAACATAATATGAAGTATCTAAATGAAAGGTCCAGAGCGAGATAACTGGTGAAAATCATTTAGGAACGGTCGCCCAAGGTAAAGAAATTTACATTTATGTAAAAACGATTGTAATTTTCCCCTTCAATAATCAAATTGAGAAAAAATCAAAACATGAGAAATTATAAAGTTATAATGGTGCTACTGGTTTTCGGATTGACTTCACAGTGGACAAAAGCCCAATCCTATTTTGATGATGGGTTAGGAAAAGATTTTCACCAAACTAGAAGGGAGGCCGTCAGAAGTATGATGCCGGAGAGTTCCGTGGCAGTTTTTTTTACCTCACCCGTGAAAAACCGATCGAATGATGTAGATTTTGAATATCATCCCAATACCGATTTTTTCTATTTGACAGGGTATAGGGAGCCTAATTCGGTCTTGCTGATTTTTAGTGAAAAAGTTGAAATGGGAGGTGAGATGGTTGATGAGGTGATTTATGTGCAACCAAGAGATGAAAATGCTGAGATGTGGAATGGGAAGCGCTTGGGTATCGAGGGCGTAAAAGAAAATTTGGGTTTTGACCATGTTTATTTAAATGAAGATTTTGCGTCTGAGCCTAAAATAGACTTTGAGCAATTTGATAAAATTCTATCCTTTAGCCTTTCTGATGGAATAGAGGAAAGCTCCGCCAACAAAAGCATGATGGCCATGCGAGAGAGCTTCAAAGCCAAAACGCAGTATCCAGCACAAATGTCTGAGGTAACCAATAAGATGTATGAACTGATCCGGGTAACTGATTTGGAAAATTCTGCCAATGTGGCCCAAGTGATTGGTAGGTACAGAAAGTATTACCCTGAGGTTGAAAATGATGATGTGCTGATGGAGTTTGCCAATGCAGAGTCTCCAGAAAAGCGAATGGAAGTGGCAGAAAAGCTGCCAAGCAGTAAACTGAATATTTCAGCTTTACCGGAAATGATGAATGCCTTGAGAGGAGTCAAAACAGCGGAGGAAATAGAGATGTTAAGAAAGGCTATTAGGATTTCTGCCATTGGACAAATAGAAGTGATGAAAGCGCTTCAACCAGGAATTTCAGAGAGAGAAGTACAAGGGATTCATGAGTTTGTGTACAAGAGGTACGGTGCAGAAGCGGTAGGGTATCCTTCTATAGTAGGTGCTGGGAAGAATGGTTGTATTCTTCATTATATTTCCAATGATTTGAGAAACCCAGATAAGCGTTTGATGCTTATGGATCTTGGGGCAGAGTGGAGAGGTTATACGGCCGATGTGACGCGCACGATTCCTATCAATGGAAAGTTTACTGAAGAGGAAAAAGCGATTTATGATTTGGTATATAAGGCACAGGATGAGGCCATAAAAATGTGCAAGCCAGGAACTGAGTTTGGTGAAGTAGGAAAGGTTGCCCAAAGAATCATTAACGAGGGTTTGGCTGAATTGGGAATCATTGTGCGTGGTCAGCGTCACCGTTATTTTCCGCATGGAACCAGCCATCATTTAGGACTTGATGTGCATGATCGTGGCGGATATGGCAAATTGGAGGCTGGTATGGTGATTACGGTGGAGCCTGGTGTCTATATTCCAGAAGGCAGTGATTGTGACCCCAAATGGTGGAACATTGCTGTAAGAATAGAAGATGATGTATTGATCACTGAAAGTGGATTTGAAAACCTATCCGCTGAAGCTCCAAGAAGTAGCGATGATGTGGAGGCAATGATGGCCAAGCCAAGTGTGTTGGAAAATTGGGTTTTGCCTGAGTTATAAAAAAAGCCCCAAGCGAAAATTTTCGCTTGGGGCTTTTTGTATATTGATTCAATACCTTTTAATCTTTGCTTTTTAGATCTCCTCTTTTGATGGATTTGATAAATTCAGCCCATGCAAATGGGTTTAGGAGTGGGAAAGAACGAGGACCATAGCGATCTTGGATTTGCTGCATCTGGCCACTTTGGAAAGCCCTGAAGTTTTCATTTCCAGAGGCCGGCATTTGTTCTGCCCATCTCAACAACATCTGTGGACTCAGGTTGCCTCTATCCAGTGGGATGTCTTCAATGTTCATTGCCAAAACTGCTTGTTTGAACTCTTCTTCAGTAGGGTAGGGCATTACTTCTATTTCTCCCAAGGCAATTTCGTCTTGAACCATGGTAAGCACAAGACTGATTTTATCGCTTTCCACGGTCTGAGGTACTTTGAAGGTTTGATTTTTCAAGCCCACAAAACTAAATATCACACTATCTCCTTCAGCCACTGGCATAGAGAAGTAACCAAAGTGATTGGAGCTGGTTCCCCGGCCTTTCGTTGGGACATACACGTTTACACCAGCAACAGCAGTGGTGCTATCTGCATTCAATATGATCCCGGAAAGCTGAATGACTTTCTTTTCTTGGGTATCTTGTGCATTGGTATTTTGTATCCCTACAGCTAAGAGGGCAAAAAATAAAAAGATGGAGAGATATGGAATAGAAATTTTCAAAATGGCTCTTTTTATGAGAAACGTCCTGTAGGCTAAATGGTTCACACATTGGCCTTCATTTTCAACCGCTATAATAGGTTATTTTCGGGGTATTTTCTTAATTTCAAGCAGGTTTCTTCGTTAAAAGTTATTAAATGCGACTTAAAAATATCAGTTTAAATTACGGAATGAGGGTCTTTAAGGCTCTTTCTGAAGAACCCAGAGTGAGGATCATTCATCTGCTGATCCAGAACAAGGAGATGTGCATTTCTGACTTGGAACATATTCTGGATTTTACCCAAACCAAAACAAGCAGACACCTGGCTTACCTGAGAAATTCTGGTTTGGTGGGAAGCAAAAGGATTGATCAGTGGACTTTTTATTACATCCTGGACGAAGCTATTGACATCATTAATCAGATATTTAAGTTTATCCAAAAAGATGCTAAATTGATCAGGGATCAAGAGATTTGTGAGATCTTGCGTTCCAATCGAGAATTGGCCATCAATAAAATAGAAAACAACCCTTACCGGTAAACCAGCTTGATTTTGAAAAAGTACCGCCATTTGTTTTTCGATCTAGACCATACCTTGTGGGATTATGATCGGAATGTACAAGAATCCCTTTCTGAACTCTATGAAATTTATGGCCTAGAAAATCTAGGTGTTCCTTCGAACCATGATTTTTACAAAGCTTTTTTAAAAGTGAACACGGGATTATGGGATCATTATAATGTGGGCAAAATTGATAAGGATACATTACGAAAAGTTCGTTTCAGAAGGATCTTTGACCATTTTGGTGCCCATGATGTTGTAGTGCCTGAGGCGATGGAGTCTGATTTTATGCAAAGGACATCTTCCAAACCTCATTTGTTTCCCTACTCGAAAGAGATATTGACTTACCTGAAAGGGAAATATGAATTGCATGTCATTACCAATGGTTTCAATGAAAGCCAAGCACTAAAAATGACTTCATCGGGCATTCACGCTTATTTTGATTTGGTGGTGACTTCAGAAACTACAGGTCATAAAAAGCCGGATAGGCGGATTTTTGAATATGCTATGGGGCAGCTTGGGGCTGACGCGGAGGAGTGCTTGATGATTGGTGACAATCCAGTCTCTGATATTCAAGGAGCCAGAAATGCAGCCATAGACCAGGTGTTTTTTAACCCCCATGCGGTGGACTGCCAGCCAAATGCAACCTATACCATTGCCAAATTGAAAGATTTGGAGAGTTTTTTGTAGACTGTCAATCATCGGCTTATAGGCATTGAATTCCGTCCTGAATTTATATATTTGTGCCAAACAGAATATATAAAACTCAAATCATTATGCTTAAAGGTTTTTTCAATGTACCGGAACCGAAAAACGAACCGGTATTTGACTACGCCCCAGGCTCAAAGGAAAGAGCTGCGCTGCAAGCAGCGTTGAAAGAAGCTCGTTCCCAAGAGGTGGATGTTCCTATGTACATAGGAAGTGAAGAAGTGAGAACTGGTAATAAACTGCCTCTTTCTCCTCCTCATGATCACCAACATATCCTTGGTTATTTTCACGAAGGTGATAAGTCTCATGTGGAGCAAGCGATCAATGCGGCTTTGGGTGCCAAAGAAGCGTGGGAGACCATGGAGTGGGAACAACGTGCTGCCATCTTCTTAAAAGCTGCGGACCTTATTGCAGGCCCTTATAGATATAAAATGAATGCTGCCACCATGTTGGGGCAGTCTAAGAATGCCTTCCAGGCAGAGATTGATTCAGCTTGTGAAATCGTGGACTTCCTAAGGTTCAATGTGAAGTACATGACGGAAATTTATTCCCAACAGCCACCAGTTTCAGGAAATGGTGTTTGGAATAGGTTGGAACAGCGCCCATTGGAAGGATTTATCTTTGCATTGACGCCATTTAACTTCACAGCCATTGCTGGTAATTTGCCTACTGCTCCTGCTATGATGGGAAATACAGTGGTTTGGAAGCCTGCCTATACCCAGATTTATTCTGCCAAGGTATTGATGGAGGTGTTCAAAGAAGCTGGTGTGCCTGATGGTGTGATTAACTTGATCTATGTGGATGGGCCGGCTACTGGTGAGGTTGTGTTTAATCACCCTGACTTTGCAGGTATTCACTTTACAGGTTCTACAGCTGTTTTCCAAACCATTTGGAAGACAATAGGTGAAAACATTACCAAGTACAAATCTTATCCAAGAATCGTCGGGGAGACTGGTGGTAAGGACTTTATGATTGCTCATAAGTCTGCCGATGCCAAACAGTTTGCAACTGGTTTGGTGAGAGGTGCTTTTGAATTCCAAGGACAAAAATGTTCTGCCGCTTCCCGCGCTTATGTTCCATCTAACATTTGGGAAGATGTGAAAAAGTACATTCAGGAAGACTTGGCCACTATCAAGGTGGGCGGAACAGAAGACTTTACCAACTTTGTCAATGCGGTGATTGACGAAAAATCATTTGATAAAATCGCCAAATACATCGACAATGCCAAGGCAGATGGTCTAGAAGTAATTGCAGGTGGTAAGTATGATAAATCAAAAGGCTACTTTGTAGAGCCAACAGTGCTCTTGACAAAAGATCCAATGTATACAACCATGTGTGAGGAAATTTTTGGTCCTGTATTGACGGTTTATGTATATGAGGAAAACAACTTTGAAGCTACTTTGGAATTGGTAGATCAAACCTCTCCATATGCCCTTACTGGAGCCATTTTCTCCCAAGACAGGTATGCAGCGCAATTGGCCACGCAGAAATTGAGAAATGCTGCTGGTAATTTCTACATCAATGACAAATGTACCGGAGCAGTGGTGGGTCAGCAGCCATTTGGTGGAGCCAGGGCTTCTGGTACCAATGATAAGGCTGGCGCCATGATCAATATGTTAAGGTGGGTTTCTCCAAGAACCATCAAAGAAACATTTGTGACTCCAACAGATTATAGATATCCTTTCTTAGGAGAGGATTGATAATTGAAAAATACTATTCTTAGGGTTAAAACCATCTGCTACAGCGGATGGTTTTTTCTTTTTAAATGCTCTTTTTTAGCAATGTGACACAAATGACGCAAATATGTCGCAGGAGCGACGCAATACTTTTACATGATGGGTAATACTTTTGAGATGAACAAAACAAATAAAAAGATGCAAAATTTAGCTTTAGGTCAAAGGGTGAAAAATCTCCGAGCGACCGCCTGTTTATCTCAAGAGGAATTAGCTGAAATTTCTCAAATTAGCTTGAGAACTGTTCAAAGATTGGAAATAGGCGCTACCACTCCTCGTGGGGATACGCTGAAGCGTTTGGCTTCCGCATTGAAGGTTACACCGGATGACCTTTTTGATTGGCAGACGGAAGAAGATAAAGGTTTTCTTAAGTTAATGAATTTAGGGAGTTTGGGTTTTTTATTTTTCCCTGTTTTGGGAATAGTTATTCCATTGGTCTTGTGGATAAAAAAAATGGACTCTGTCCAGTTTGCCAAAGAGGTGGGGAAATCAATTTTAAATTTTCAAATCACTTGGTGTGTTTTATATTATGGAATGAAATTGTTGGTGTGGGCTATAACGATTGTTTATAGTAGACATATGGATGAGATTTCGATCAGCTATTATCAAACTATATATTATTACCGGATAGCTTTTTTATTAGTTTTTTATGGTTATAACATTCTAATGATACTAATGAATACTCTTTTTATTCATAATGATAAAAAGGTGTGGTATAAGCCTGTCATACGCTTTTTGAAATAGATGTATTATTGGCTGTTTATGATCAAGACTAAAGCAAGGAAATTTAACAGAAGAGGTTGACCTTATAGCTTTACCTCTTATTTTCTTTCCAAAACCTGGAACAGATAAGAAACTGTAAATTCTAAGTTGGAGCCCGACATATCAAAAATTCTGTCTTGGCTTTCTGGTCGGCCAAATTCGTAGGAAGCCCTCACTTCAGCGACAATGGTGCTTTTGCCGAATACTTTAGAGATTCCTGCTCCGGCAGTCAGGCCATACATGAAACGGTTGGGATCATCTCCCTCTTGGCCATAAGTGGGCAGAATGGGTACATCAGGGTTATTTGTTTCAAACTCCCTCCTTACGTCAGTAGCCTTCATCAGTCTGCCAAAGTGTGGCCCCATTTTGATATGAAACCGGCCAGATCTTCCAAAATAGAAGTTGGAAAGCAAGGGGATTTTCAGGTAGTCAAATTGGGTCTCATTGGAAAGGGTTTCTTCTTCATTGTATTCGACATAACCAGTGGTTACATATTGAATGTCAAGCTCTATTCCTGCATGATCCTTGTAATAATGTTCTAAGGCAAGACCAAAAACAGGTTGGCTTTTAACCCCATGTACTTTTTGGTTGGGAATGGACGGGATTGGGCGATAAGACATTCCAGAGTAAGACAGTCCGCCACGAATCCCGATACTGGTTTGAGCTTGGGTCAATGCAGTGGATGCAATGACCAATAAAAATATGATGGAGGCTTTAATAGTTATATTCAAGGTGAATGGATTAAGCTAATCTGGCATTAATGGTATAAAAAGTAAAAAATAGTCCACCAAAGTGGACTATTTTTTCTTGTCATTTTTGATCTCGTCCAGGTCTTCCCGGTCTTTGAGTTTTTTATCTTCTACATTTTTGTTCAGAAACTCATTGATCTTGTCAATGGAAAAAGAACTGGAAATTTCCCCAAAAGAATTGATGTTCATTTTGAACCCATCCAATTCAGGATTCACTTTCGGGTTTTCCTCTTTTTTGTTTTTTTTAGCCATGACTTTCCTTTCTTCATTGGCCATTTTCACCATTGAAAATGGCTGGTTTGATTAATTTGCTTTTACCTCTAAGGTATTTAACGCAAAATCTATCCTTTTGATTAGTTCATCTTTGCCGATAATGACAAAAACTTCCATCAAATCTGGGCCTGCACCTACTCCAGTGGTGGCCAAGCGAACAGCTTGCATTACCTTTCCGAGTTTGATTTCGTTGGATTCTGCAGCTTGTTCCAGCATTGATTTAGCGGTTTCCGGGGTGAATTCTCCCTGGAATTTTTCAAGTAATTCTTTGTAAGAAGCGAGCACTTTGACGGCGTCGTCATTCCATTTTTTGCCAGCTACCTTTTCATCAAACGCTGTTGGTGCGATCAAAAGAAACCTGCCTTCTTTCCAAAGATCAGCAGGGAAGGTGGCTCTTTCCTTCATGATGGAGACAATTTTCTCCGCTTTGGCTTGAAGAATTTCAATTCCCTCTTTTTCCAGATCTTCCATAAGATAAATAGCAAGATCATGGTTTGATTTGGCCTTTAGGTATTGCTCGTTAAACCACTTGGCTTTATTGATATCAAATTTTGTTCCTGATTTGCCAATTCTTTCTACGGAGAAGGCTTCAATCAATTCTTCCAAGCTGAAGATTTCCCGGTGATCGCCTGGGTTCCAACCAAGGAAAGCCAGGAAGTTTACGAAAGCATCAGGCAAATAGCCTGCATCTTTAAAGCCTTGTGAGAAATCACCGGTACGTGGATCGGTCCAATTCATTGGGAAAATGGGGAATCCATTTTTGTCTGCGTCTCGCTTAGATAGTTTTCCGTTTCCATCAGGCTTTAAAAGCAATGGCAGGTGGGCAAATTGAGGCATGCTGTCCTCCCAACCCAAGTAACGGTAAAGCAAGACGTGAATAGGCGCAGATGGTAACCATTCTTCACCTCGGATGACATGGGTGATGCCCATCAGGTGGTCATCCACAATATTGGCCAAATGGTAGGTAGGCATTCCGTCAGATTTCATCAAAACCTTGTCGTCAAGGGTGTTGGAATGAACCATCACCCATCCACGGATCATGTCATTTAGCCTGATTTCCTCTTTTCTTGGCACCTTTAGTCTGATGACATAAGGTGCTCCTGAAGCCAAACGTTCCTTTACCTCGTCCTCAGGAAGGGTCAGGGAGTTTTTCATTTGGGTTCTGGTGATGGAGTTATATTGCGGAGAAACCACTCTTGCAGCCGTAAGTCTTTCTCTCATGGCATCCAATTCTTCAGCAGTATCAAACGCATAGTACGCAAAGCCTTTTTCCACTAAGTCCATGGCATATTGCATGTAGAGTGGCTTTCTTTCAGATTGTCTGTAAGGACCATGAGGGCCTTCAGTCCAAGGGCTTTCGTCAGGAGTGATCCCAATCCATTCCAATGCTTCTTTGATATAATCCTCAGCGCCTGGAACAAATCTGGTCTGATCTGTATCTTCTATTCTAAGCAAGAATTTACCTTGCTGCTTTTTGGCAAAGAGATAGTTATACAAGGCAGTGCGGACACCGCCGATATGCAAAGCTCCTGTTGGAGATGGGGCAAAACGAACGCGTACTTCTTTAGTCATCTTTATTGATATTTTTCCTTTAGTAAGGTAAATCACACCGGGGAAATTCCCCTCGAAATTCAATTGGCAAAGATACAAAAAAGATGGGGAAGGAATGATAAATTACCCTTTTCAATATGATATTATGGCAATTTTGAGCGCATTTGTACTTTCAATACTTGAAGCACGGTGTCGTACTGGTTTTTCCTATTTGTTAAAATACCCGATAAGTGGTATTTATATAAAAAAATAAAGCTCGGAGAGTTGGCTCCGAGCTTTGGTGAATTAATTATTACTACCAGGACTTGTGCTTGGTTTAATACTTATGCTAATTTAAATATATACCATTAATGCTCAAAGTTTTATCACTGATAAATCTGTTTTTTTGTGTCTAAAATCTTAATGATTAGCTGATGCCGATGTCCACCTGATGTCGTAAAATATCATCAAAGGTTTCTCTTTTGCGGATCAATTGCGCTTTTCCGTCAAGAACTAAAATTTCAGCTGGTCTCAATCTTGAATTGTAATTGGAAGCCATGCTGAAGCCATAGGCTCCGGCATTTTTGATCGCCAAAATATCACCTTCCTTCACTTCTTTCAATTTTCTATCAGCCGCAATAGTGTCGGTCTCACAGATATAACCAACGATGGTGTAAACTCTTTCTGGACCTGAAAGTCTTGAGATATTTTCCACGCCATGATAAGCATCGTACATCATAGGTCGGATCAAGTGGTTCAAACCTGAATCAACGCCGATAAATGTTGAAGCTGGAGTAGATTTAATCACGTTGGCACTGACCAATAAATACCCACATTCACTGACCAGGAATTTGCCAGGCTCAAACCATATTTCGAGTTCTCTTCCATATTCTTGGCAGAATTCCTTGAAGGCAGCAGAAACTTTTTTGCCTACATCCTGAATGTCTGTCGTGATATCAGCTTCTTTATAGCCTACTTTAAATCCACCCCCAAAATCCAAGAATTTAAGGTCTTTGAATTCCCTGGCAGCATCGAAAAGAATTTCAGCTCCTTTTAGGAATACCTCTGCATCCAAAATGTCTGAACCTGTATGAACGTGTAGGCCAATTACTTGAAGATTGTGGACTTCCACTATTTTCAGCACATGCTTCAATTGGAGAATGGAGATGCCGAACTTACTGTCAATATGTCCAACGGATATTTTGGCATTTCCTCCCGCCAGGATATGCGGGTTCAAGCGGATACAAATAGGGACACTGTTGCCATAATGTGTGCCAAAATGCTCCAACATTGGAATGTTGTCGATATTGATCATTACACCCAGATCAACTGCTTCCTGAATTTCCTCAAAGGAAACACAATTGGGCGTATACATGATCTCCGAAGCGTCATAGCCCACATGAAGGCATAACCTGACCTCCTCTATCGAAACAGCATCTACTCCTGTACCAGCTTTCTTCATCAACTTCAGGATATTGATGTTAGAAAGAGCCTTTGTAGCGTATTTTATCTTCAGGTTTACTGTAGAAAATGCGCTTTTCAAAGCGGCTACTTGATCCAGTATTTTTTGTCCGTCATAGACATATACCGGAGTGCCGTATTCTTTGGCGATGTCCAAAAGAGGAACACCTTGAATCTGATACTGTTCGTTCTCGATAGTCATGATACATCAATAATTAAGTGGGCAAAGATAGAAAAGGTGGGGCAACAAAAAAAGGAAGGCATGGCCTTCCTCTTTAAGATATAGCTTATTTTAAGATGAGTCTTAGTTATTCTTTTTGGCAGATTTCAATTCCTTGATCATTTCTTCTAAGCGTTTGATGGTTTTGTCAGCCTCTTCATCGGACATTTTGATGTTTCCTTCATCATCTTTTTCAAAGGAAAAAACTTCAACTTGTTTGTTTTTACTGAAAACCATTGTGTTGCCCCCTTCTACTTCTTCAGTGTGAAATTCGAAATTACCATGACCTGGAGGAAGAGGATAACCAACCTTAAATTGATGATCAGGGTTTTCTATCCTTCTTTCTATGATTTTTACTTGTTGTCCGTCCTTATCCAAAATTTCCACATTGACATCTTCATCTCGATTTACCCAAGCTACGTGCTTTCCGATGGCAAATTTGGGAGAGTTGAATTTCATGGTGGACAAACTGATCTTTTTGTCGTTTTCTGTGGTTTCCAATACCAATTTGTCATGCTGTCCATCTGGAAGGTCTATCCCCAAATCTTTGAAAAAAGGGTCTTTTTCCATGGTTTGGCGATCGTCATAAGTCTTGGAGATATTTTCTTTGACACCGTCTTTTTCAGAAGATACATTGAGATAGTATTTGGTTTCACTTTTGTTTTCTTCTTGGGCGAATGAGGTGGAGGAAATGGCAAAGCAGCAAATTACAGCCATAAGCCAATTGAATTTCGTTTTCATAGTGATACGGGTTTAGAGAAACAAACTAATAAAGTGATTGATCAAATGAATCTGGTGACATGCAACAGTTTGTATATGTTGATCGTGATAAAATTACCTTATTTCAAAATAAAATTCTACAGGTGTGATGTTAAGCCTTGTTAAAAATTGTTAAGCTTCGGCGATACTTCAGGATATCCTATAAATTTGTAAAATGTCTAAGACAAAAATGAAAATAATTATTCTCCTCATGTCCCTGGCTTGTGTGGGCTTGATGGCCTTCCAGTATTATTGGGTGGCCAATGCCATCAAGATCAATCAGGAAAGGTTTGAGCAGAACGTGTACCAGTCTTTGGCGGCAAGTATTATGAAGTTGGAGAAAGGGGAAACCAGTGATATCATCTTAAATGCTGTGGCCAAGGATACTTCTTTCCAGCATGAGCTTTTTCAAAAGATAGAGCCTATCCAATTCAATATCAGAAGGCAAGTTTCCATTGAAAGGAGACCTTCCATGGTGGATTCTATTTTTAGGGATCGAGTGCCTCAGGTTTCGCAGACATTCATGCGGATGATTGCTGCCCGTGGAGGTAAGCCGCAAAATCAGTTTGAACTGCAGAAATATTTTGAGATGCCTCCTTCCATTGTCCGCCAGTTATTTACACCTGACGAAATGGCCATATACCTTCAGGAGAAAGAAAAATACCTGGATTTCGTGGCCAAGCAAGATAGCTTCAAGCAAGTGCAGGACTATGCAATGAATCGGGAAGCTTTGATCATAGAGGAGTATAATGTTTCAGAAAATGTAGCAGAGAATATTGTCAAGGCCAATAAGAAGATTGAACTGGTAGAGGTAGTGATGACCCAGTTATTTGCAGATTCTGAGCAAAATATTCTGAGGAGAATAGATACAGCGGATCTGCATAAGGATATCCGTTCCCAATTAAAGAAAAGAGGTATTACTGGAAATTTTGAATTGGCTATTTTAGATAGTGATGATTCATTGATCCGAATCAATCATGTAGAGGATATTCATTTTATAAAAAAGAATGGAATCAAAGCTGAGCTATTTCCCGGTGATTTAGTAGGAAAGGAAAACTACATGTTGATTAACTTTCCTTCAAAACAAGCTTATCTGCTTCAACAAATTTGGTTACCTCTGTCAAGTTCCCTGCTGTTTTTACTGATTATCATTTTGTGTTTTATTTATGCGATTCAGGTCATTATCCGACAAAAAAAGCTGTCAGAAACCAAAAATGACTTTATCAATAATATGACCCACGAGTTCAAGACGCCTATTGCCACAGTGAGCTTAGCAGTAGAAGCCTTACAGGATCCAGAACTGGTTAATCAGGATGCTTTCAGAAATCGCTATCTTGGGATCATAAAGGATGAGAATAAGAGATTGGGTACCCAGGTGGAAAAAGTACTTCAGGCGGCTGCACTGGATAAAAAGGACTTCAAACTAAAGTTTGAGCAAGTGGATTTGGTGAATTTGATTAAGGATGCAAAGCGTCATTTTGACTTGCAGGTGGAGAAAAAGGGAGGCGCTATTCATCTGGATATGGACGTGAAGAATCCTTATTTGGAAGCGGATGCCTTTCATCTTACCAATATCATCAATAACTTATTGGATAATGCCAACAAATACACCAAAGAAGAACCTCATATTGGACTAAAAATAGTGGGAGGTTTGGAAGGCTTTACCATTACCATCAGTGATAATGGAATGGGGATGTCCAAAGAGTCTGTAAAAAAGATTTTTGAAAAATTCTATCGTGTGCCGACAGGCAATGTTCACGATGTAAAAGGCTTTGGCTTAGGCTTGGCCTATGTAAAAACCATGGTGGAGGAGCATCATGGAACAATTGCTGTAGAGAGCGAGATCAATAAAGGAAGTACATTTACCATCACTTTACCTAGGAAAAAATGAGCAAAGCAAGACTTTTGGTCGTGGAGGACGACCCAAATTTGGGAGATATTTTACAAGAGTACCTGACCATGAAAGGTTATGAGACCACCTTGTGCAGAGATGGTGAAGAGGGATGGTCTAAATTCAAGAAAGATAAGTATGACCTCTGTATCTTGGATATCATGATGCCTAAAAAGGACGGTTTTACCCTGGGTAAGGACATTAAGAAAATAGAAGAAGATATTCCGATCATTTACCTTACGGCCAAAAATATGAAGGATGATGTGATCGAAGGACTCAAAATAGGAGCTGACGATTATATCACCAAGCCTTTCAGTATGGAGGAACTCTTGCTTCGGATTGGGGCTATCCTGAAAAGAACCCAGAAAGGCGCTGAAGGGCCAGTTGCGCTGAAAAATTACAGCATGGGGGATTTGGTGCTGCATTATGATGAGCAGATGCTGGAAAGTCCAGAAGGTAAACATAAGCTGACGTCCAAGGAAAATGAATTGATCAGATTGTTGGCTGCTGAGCTTAATAAACCGGTAAACAGAAGCTATGCCCTTAAGCAAATTTGGGGAGATGACAGCTACTTCAATGCCAGAAGTATGGATGTCTATTTAAGCAAAATCAGAAAATTATTGAAGGCCGATCCAAAGGTTCAGATCATCACCTTGCATGGCGAAGGCTTCAAAATGGTAGTCAGTGAGGATTGATACTCAATGAGTCAAAAGAAAATCCCCTAGGTTCACAGTGGAACTAGGGGATTTTTAAATAAAAAATTAACTAAACAGGTTCTTTTAAAAAGTCGTTAAGTTTTTTACCGAGGTCGAAAACAAAGGGTTCTTCAAAAAGTGTAAAGTGATCTCCATTTACAGGGATTACTTTAACTCCTTTGGCAAAATCACTCCAGCCATTGGTTTTGTGGTCCAATGATTTGTTGGGGATGATTTTGGCCTTAAATAACACAATGTTTATTTCTTGAGGAGAAGGACTGTAGTTTAACATAGCCTGATGGTTGATAGACCTGATTTTTTTGATTATGGAAGCACGGTCGTTAGCTTCAGGTTTAGGCATCAGTCC
The DNA here is from genome assembly GCF_015533855.1 of Echinicola sp. 20G. GTDB lineage: Bacteria > Bacteroidota > Bacteroidia > Cytophagales > Cyclobacteriaceae > Echinicola. The sequence goes on from NZ_AP024154.1 coordinate 1,646,375, forward strand.
AAGCTTTTGTAACAGTTTTTGTTTTTTACGTTTGGCAGCCCTGGATTTGATTTTTTGAAAAGTCTTTGGGGCTTGAAGCATAACCTGAAATTCAACCTTTCTCTTGCTTAATTTCTTGCCAATTTGCCTCAACTTGGTGTCGTTTTCTTGGTCTAAGGGTGAAATCGAAGTGGCTTGGGTATCAAAAAGTATAATGTGATCTACCACTTTTCCCATTTTTTTCAATATAACTGCCATTTCATAGGCTATATAACCGCCAAATGAATACCCTCCCAAAATGTAAGGGCCGTCTGGGTTGTGGTTTACAATTTCATTCACATAATGTTCAGCCATTTCTTCAATGGTATAATTGGGAGACTCCTGACCGCTTAGCCCTTTGGACTGAAAACCATAAATGGGTTGATTTTCATCTAAAAGGTTGAGTAGCTTAAAGAAAGTGGAGGCATTTGCCGCCATGCCATGAACCAAGTAAATGGGTGTTTTGGAGCCACTTGTTTTGATAGGAACCAATGATCGCCACTGGTCTTCTTGATAACTTTCTGTATTCCAAGTATCCAAATAGGACGCAAATTTCCTAATGGTAGGGTGTTGGAATAATGCAGTCAAAGGCAGGTTTTTGCCAGTTGCTTTGTCGAGTTTGGTCATGACTTCCACTGCTAATAGTGAATGTCCTCCAAGGTCAAAAAAGTTATCATCAATATTGATCGCACTAATTCCAAGGCTTTTGCTCCAGATAGTATGAATCAGTTCTTGGGTAGCGGAGACGGGCTCTTGACCCTCTTTGATTTGTATGATTTTTGTCGTGTTTGGGGAGGGAAGAGCCTTTCGGTCAATTTTATTATTGGCAGTTAAAGGAAGCTTTTCCAATTTCACCCAATCTGTAGGGATCATATAGGAAGGCAGTTTTGAGGAAAGCAATTCTTTCCATGAGCCAATATGTTGATCAAAACTCCAATCCGAATTTCCATTTTCTGAAAGGACGATGTAAGCAGCAAGTCTTTTATTTCCTGGGATGTCTTCCCAAACGTCTATCGCGACTTCTGATATTTCTTCTTCCCGGAGAAGTTGTTGCTCTATTTCTCCTAGCTCAATTCTGTATCCCCTGATTTTAACTTGGTGATCTATTCTTCCCAAGCACTCAATTTCCCCATTGGGTAAGATTTTACCAAGGTCTCCTGATTGATAAAAAATGGGGTACTGATCGTCAAAAGGGTTTGCAACAAAACGCTCTTGGGTCAAGTCTTTTCTACCTAAGTAACCTAGGGAAACTCCCTCACCACTGATATAAATTTCACCTACTTCCCCGTCCCTTACTTGTTGCATGTTCTCATCTAAAATATAGACTTGGGTATGGTCGATTGGTGTCCCAATACTGATCTTTTCTTCGCCAATCTCCAACTTTTTCATAGTGGAGTATATGGTGGTTTCAGTAGGTCCATAACCATTCCACACCTCGTTAGAAAGAAACAAAAGCTTTTCGGCCAAATCTTTTGGAAAGGCTTCTCCTCCGCTGAGTACTTTTAGGGGAAGAGGTTTATCCCAACCAGCCATAGAAAGCATCCGCCAAGTTGCAGGAGTGGCCTGCATAAAAGTGATTCCCTTTTCGATCAAAAGCTGGATCAGCATCCTTCCATCTTTTATGGCCAAGGAATCAGCTAATACTATAGTTGCTCCGCTGATGAGAGGGAGAAACATTTCCAAACAAGCTATGTCAAATGAAATGGTGGTAATAGCCAAGAGTTTATCATTTGGATACATTCCTGGCTTTTTCTGCACGCTTAAAAGAAAGTTACTCAGATTTCTGTGGGATATTTGGACTCCTTTAGGTTTTCCTGTGGACCCAGAAGTATAAAGCACGTAGGCTAAGCTGTCTGGAGATTGTTTCCGTTGGAAATACCAAGAAGGATAGGTGGAGAGCATGTTGCTAATATTCTCAAAAGAAAGCTGCTCTACGCCTTCTACCGAAATACCTTCAAATGTATCAGAGGTTATAATTAACTTTGCTCCCGCATCTTCGAGCATGTAGCTCAATCTGTTTTTAGGGAAGTTTGGATCAAGGGGCAGGTAGGCACATCCTGATTTGGATACACCTAATATGGTCACGATCATGTCAATTGATCGGTCCATTGCAATACCAATAATTTCCCCTTCCGTGAAACCTTTATCTAAAAGTAACGCCGCTAGCTGGTTGGATTTTGTTTCCAGCTCTTGGTAAGTCATGTGTAAATCAAAAAACTCTATGGCAGTTTTTTTGGGATGTTTTAATGCCATTTCATGGATCATCTCCATAAATGGTACATCTAATAATCGATTTTGAGATTCGATACTTTCAGTGGTCAAAAAATTTTCCGAACAAGGAGTTAAAAAGTTTGCTGTTAAAAAAGCTGCCTTGTTCGGAAAATGTTGGTTGTCAACTTTACTCATGTTAAAAGATCGTTAGTAATTAAAAGTGAGCTTAAAAAGCTTAATGTTTTACCAATTATTCCCAATCACGATATACTCTACAAGATTTACGAGAATTGGGTTTAACTGAATTTTAATTAATAATTATTCAAAATGAATATGTAATCATTAATTGTTTGTAAATATAAAAACGAATTTCATAAACAAAAAAATGTCTTACATATTTTTTTAAACTTTTTCATCTTAATGGGAAATATATTGGATGAAAGGGGATTTTGATAAAATTTTGAAAAAATATAAGTATTTAGTCCTTCTTTAAAAATGCAATATTTCTTTTGAGTCCAGAAAGCTTTGTCCGCTTGACGGCGGATTTTTGGAAGACTTTGCTGAAAGTTTCTTGGGTGATCTCCTCCCAGTCTTTTTGGCTAAATTCTTTAAGATCAGGGTGGGGGTGAAAAGCAGGTTCGTGGTGTGTTTGGGAAAATCTGTTCCAAGGGCATACATCTTGGCAGATGTCACATCCAAACATCCAATTTTCAAATTTTCCTTTCACTTCTGCAGGGATTTCCTCTTTCAGCTCAATAGTGAAATAGGAAATGCATTTGGATCCATCCACTACCCCTGGCTGGACAATTGCATCGGTAGGACAGGCATCAATGCATCGGGTACAGCTTCCGCAAAAATCCTTAGTAATGGGTAGATCAGGAGTTGCTTTTAGGTCAATGATCAATTCGGCTAGGAAGAAAAAACTGCCCATTTTTCGGTTTAGCAACAAACTGTTCTTGCCCTGCCATCCAAGACCAGCTTTTTGGGCCCATTGTCTTTCCATGACGGGCGCTGAGTCCACAAAAGCCCGGCCTTCAATGTCCCCTATTTCTTCCTTTAAGCGATATAGGAAATCTTTTAATTTATCTTTGATCACAAAGTGATAGTCTTTGCCATAGGCATATTTGGCTATTTTGTAATCTTCCTTGCTTTCTGGAAGCCGCTCTTCCGGAAAATAATTGTAAATGAGACTGACTACCGTTTTGGCCCCTTCCACCAACTTTGTTGGGTCAAGCCTTTTGTCAAAATGATTGGCCATATAGGCCATCTCACCATGATAGTTTTGGTTCAGCCATGCTTCCAATTTGGGCGCTTCTTCTTCCAAAAAGCCAGCCTCAGCAATTCCGCAGAATTCAAAGCCCAATTCCTTGGCAATTTTTTTTAGAGTAGCTGCATGTTGATCCTGACGGCTCATGGATGATATTTTACTATAAAAGGAATTACTGGACTAATAAGGGAGGAATGACTGATTAATCCCCAAATAAAGGTCCTGTTTGACCACCAAAGTTAGGGCGGATATTGAGGTGCTTATAGGCAAGTTCTGTGGCAATCCTTCCCCTGGAGGTTCTTTTGAGATAGCCTTCTTGGATCAAAAAGGGCTCATAAACTTCCTCAATGGTTTCCCCTTCCTCACCGCAGGCAGTAGCAATGGTGGAGATTCCTACAGGTCCCCCTTTAAACTTGTCTATAATGGTCATCAGAATGCGGTTGTCCATTTCATCTAGGCCATTTTCATCCACGTCCAAGGCATCCAAGCCCATTTTGGCAATGTCCAAGGTTATGGTGCCATTGCCTTTGATATCTGCAAAATCACGGGTTCTGCGTAATAGGGTGTTGGCAATCCTAGGCGTACCACGACTCCTTCTAGCGATTTCATATGCCGCCACTTCATCAATGGGAGCCCCTAGGATATTGGCTGATCGGGTGACAATTGTCGTCAATAGCTTAGCATCATAATATTCCAGTCTTGCATTGATCCCAAACCTGGCGCGGAGAGGAGAGGTCAACAGCCCAGACCGGGTCGTTGCCCCGATCAAGGTGAAAGGGTTGAGGGAAATTTGTACGGAACGGGCATTGGGACCCGAATCTAACATAATGTCGATGCGGAAATCTTCCATGGCGGAATACAGGTATTCTTCCACGACAGCATTGAGTCGATGAATTTCATCGATAAAGAGAACGTCCCCCTCCTCCAAGTTGGTTAGCAGGCCTGCCAAGTCAGAAGGTTTATCCAAAACTGGACCTGAAGTGATTTTTAAGCTTGATTCTAGCTCATTAGCAATGATATGACTGAGGGTGGTTTTTCCCAGTCCTGGAGGGCCATGGAGCAGGACATGATCCAATGGTTCTCCCCTTTTTTTTGCTGCAAGCACAAAGACCTGAATGTTATCAACAATTTTTTGTTGGCCTGTAAAATCATCAAAGCTCAAGGGTCTGAGAGCTTTCTCAATTTCCCTGTCCGTTTGACTGAAGTGTTCGTTCTCTCCGCTTAGATAGTCTTCTCTCATATTGTGCACATTCCTTGAATACAAATATAGGAATTCTTCAATTGGGAGCAGGAGAAAGTGGGGGTTCTAAATTTAACACAGATGCAATTTCATTGCGTCTTTCGATCTTTTATTTTTTCAATGTTTAAAATTAAAGGTAACTTTCGGAAAAATTTGCCCGATTCCATGCAAAAAAACGCCAGAAAGAATATTATTTACTCCATCATCCTACTTTTGGTGGTTTTTCTCGTCTTTCTTTACAGACAAAATCAAAGCGCTCCTAAAGCGCCTGAGCCAGAAAAAGAGGGCAAAATGGTCATCACTGGAAAGACCATGGGAACTACTTATCGTATTGTTTATTTGGACTTGGAGAACCGGGATTTTACAAATTCTGTGGACTCTCTACTGATGAGGTTTAATGAATCTCTTTCTACCTACATTTCAGATTCTGAACTTAGTAGGTTTAATCAAAGGGACACTTTGGCTTTTGAATCAACTTATTTGCCTACCATCATAAAAAGAAGTAAAACCATCAACCAAGCAACTTCAGGGGCTTTTGATCCAACGGTAGGTCCTTTGGTCAATGTTTGGGGTTTTGGCCCTGAAGGAGCCCAGCTCAAGGATAGTGTGCAGGTAGGCCAAATTCTGAGATTGGTGGGCTATGATAAAATCCAATTTGATGAAGAAAAGACTTGGAAGACCCGAAAAGGGGTTTACCTTGATTTTAGCGCCATTGCCAAAGGATACGGTGTGGATGTCGTGGCTGATTTCTTGGAGTCAAAGGGTGTTGAAGACATGCTGGTGGAGATTGGAGGGGAATTGGTGGCCAAAGGAACCAATGAGAATGATGAACTGTGGAAAGTAGGTGTTAACCAGCCCAGTGATGATATCAGTTCGAATGATATATTTAGCATTATTGCTTTGGATAATCGTGGCATGGCCACTTCTGGAAATTACCGAAACTACTATTATAAAGATAGCATCAGGTATTCTCATACCATAGATCCAAAAACTGGATATCCAGTTAGTCACGGATTATTGAGTGCGACAGTATTGGCAAAAGACTGTATGACTGCGGATGCCTTTGCCACAGCAATGATGGTACTGGGCACAGAGAAGGCCATTGAACTGCAGAAAAAACAGCCTAACTTGGATGTGTTTTTAATTTATAATGACAGTTTGGGCATGCAAACCTATGTGAGCGAAAAACTGAAGCCGTTCGTTTCTTACATCAAAGGGCAAAATTAATAAGCTATGGTCATCAAAATTCTGGTACTTTTTTTATCTGCCTTTTTGGCGGGAATGTTAGCCTTATTTATGCCCCAATGGAAGGAAAAGAACTTCAAGATGATTCTGATCTTTGCAGGTTCATATCTGTTTTCCATTACAGTATTACATATTCTTCCTGAGCTTTTTGCCAATAGGGATTCTGCCTATTATATGGGACTCTATGTGTTGATAGGTTTCTTGTTGCAGCAGGTTTTGGAATTTCTTTCGTCAGGAATCGAGCATGGGCATATCCATCATCATGGTGGAGGAAGGAATACTGTTTGGATGGTAATGATTGGACTTTCCTTGCATGCTTTTTTGGAGGGAACTCTGCTCAGTCAGCAGCCTTCTTTGACGGGACATCATCATGGAAGCGAAACATTGATGTTTGGCATTATCATGCACAAGGCACCAGCGGCATTTGCTTTAGTGGCTGTATTGTTGAGTAGTTTAAAAAAGAATACTGTTTTAGTGCTTCTATTGGTCTTTGCTTTGGCTTCACCTTTAGGAATGATAAGTAGTGGTTTGCTTCAAGAGCAAAGCATCCTCACGGCCGAGGCTATGGACGTGCTTTTTGGATTAGTTGCAGGAGGTTTTTTGCATATTTCTACCACCATTTTCTTTGAAAGTAGTCCCCACCATAAATTCCATTTCAAGCGTTTGTTGATAAGCTTACTGGCAGCATTGGTGGCTATTGCATCTGAGTATTTACTTTAGTGAACGGTGGTTTAGGGACAGCTTGTTTCGGAAAATGCCTCTCCCACCATTGCTGGTACAGTAAATGGCGCATAAAGTGCTTGGCATATGATCGGTTCGTGCAAGTCTGCATCTTTCTCGGGATCATAGATTCTTACCCTATAAAACCCATCTTGGGTTATTTGGACTCCGTTTTTTGGCACTATTTTGATCACTCTAGAATAGAATGTGCCATCATAATAAGTAATGGATTCTCCGACATTTGATGGAGATGATACTTCGATCAAGACAAAATCGGAACATTGCTCCTTTCCAATTATTTTTCCTTGGACGCATTCGGGGGTAAGTTCATCCTCGTCACACCCCCATAATAAAAAGGCAAAAAGATATAAAATATAAAGACTTTTTCTCATCATCATTCCTGTTTGTAACCTAGACGCTTATAGATTCTCTTTCGCTACATCAACTTTTTCTAGCTTTTGGTGGATGTACTGTAGTGTGCTGGTAGGGTGATAAATTATTTGGCGATTTTCAGGATAATCCCTCTTTTTGTTGTTAATTGATAAGTTATAATGAAAGGTAAGATGAATAAGGAAGCCTTTTGGTGAATCTTTGTTTGGATAGCTTATTCCTAATAGTTTTAATTAAACAATACCCATCATAGCAATATAGAATTATGAATCATCAAGAAAAAATGAAAGCTTATTGGAGGAAGAATGTTAAAATTCTGCTTTCACTGTTGGCTATTTGGTTTACAGTTTCCTTTGGCTTTGGCATCATCCTAGTCGATACATTTAACCAGATTCAGGTAGGAGGTTTTAAACTTGGATTTTGGTTTGCCCAGCAAGGATCCATTTATGTTTTTGTAGTGCTGGTCTTTTTCTATGTCTGGCTTCTCAACAGGCTAGATCGGGAATTTGATGTGCACGAATAATTTTTCAAACCCAAAAGAAACCTAAAATGGATATTTTAACCTGGACTTATATTTTGGTTGGGCTTTCATTTGCCCTTTATATTGGTATTGCAATTTGGAGCCGGGCTGGTTCCACTAAAGAATTTTATGTAGCAGGAGGTGGAGTGTCTCCTTTAGCCAATGGGATGGCAACCGCTGCAGACTGGATGTCTGCGGCTTCTTTCATTTCCATGGCTGGGTTAATTGCGTTTGCAGGATACGATGGATCCGTCTATTTAATGGGCTGGACTGGAGGTTATGTTTTGTTGGCCCTGCTATTGGCACCCTATCTGAGAAAGTTTGGAAAATTTACTGTGCCTGACTTTGTAGGTGATCGGTATTATTCCAATAAAGCCCGAGTGGTTGCCGTGATCTGTGCTTTGTTTATTTCATTTACCTACGTGGCGGGTCAAATGCGGGGAGTGGGAATTGTTTTTTCTCGTTACCTGGAAGTGGACATTAATACTGGAGTGATCATAGGGATGTGTATAGTGTTTTTCTATGCAGTTTTGGGAGGTATGAAAGGGATTACCTATACACAGGTTGCGCAATATTGCGTGTTGATTTTTGCCTTTATGGTGCCTGCCATTTTTGTATCCATGCAGCTGACAGGCAATCCTTTTCCACAACTAGGCTTGGGAGGTACTGTGGAAGATGGTACTTATTTACTGGACAAACTGGACGGTGTATTGACAGAGTTGGGCTTCACCGCTTATACCAGTGGTCAAAAGCCCATGATCGATATGTTTGCGATTACTTTGGCTTTGATGGTGGGGACGGCTGGATTGCCTCATGTGATTGTTCGCTTCTTTACGGTTCCAAGAGTCAAAGATGCCCGGCTATCTGCTGGTTTTGCCTTGGTATTTATTGCGATTTTGTACACCACAGCACCGGCAGTAGCTGCTTTTGGTATTTACAATGCTATAGATTCTGTTGCGGAGCAGCCTGTTGATGACCTGCCAGAATGGGTGGAGAATTGGAAACAAACTGAGCTGATTAAAATTGATGACAAAAATGGAGATGGTGTGGTGCAATATGTGGCTGATCCTGAAACCAATGAACTAGATATTGACAAAGACATCATGGTGCTGGCCAATCCAGAGATTGCTGAATTACCAAATTGGGTGGTAGGCTTGGTGGCGGCAGGAGGTATGGCCGCAGCGCTTTCCACGGCGGCAGGTTTACTTCTGGTGATTTCTACTTCTGTGTCCAGGGATTTGGTGAAAAACTTCAATCCTGGGATTTCCGATAAAATAGAATTGATGATTGCCAGGGGAGCGGCTGCTGTAGCAGTGGTTGTGGCAGGTTATTTTGGAGTAAATCCTCCTGGCTTTGTGGCTCAGGTGGTGGCTTTTGCTTTTGGCTTGGCAGCGGCGTCTTTCTTTCCGGTGATCATCATGGGGATCTTCTCCAAACGGATGAACAAGGAGGGGGCTATTGCTGGTATGTTGACTGGCTTGGTTTTTACCTTGTCCTATATTGTTTATTTCAAATTCGGTACAGAGCTCTTTGGTGTGGCACCGGAGAGTTTAGCTTCTGAGAATTGGTTGTTTGGGATTTCTCCGGAAGGAATAGGGTCATTTGGCATGTTGTTGAACTTTATAGTGAGTTTCGTGGTGTCTATGTTTACTCCACCGCCACCAGCTGAAGTGCAGGAAATGGTAGAAGAAATCAGGATTCCAAGAGGAGCAGGAGCTGCACAGGAACATTGATGGCTAAAATCACCAAGCATCTTGTTTTAGGTTGAGACTAAAAATCATTTATTCCAATCATCAATTTCTTGATGATACTTAATTGATAAAATATAGAAAAAATCAATTAAATGATTAGATTTAAGACCCCGTAAAAATTAAAAAGCCATAGGGTCTTTTTCAAAATATTTCTTTAAGGACAAACCTGTTGCTCGAAATAATTGACTTTTATAGGCGTTTTAATTGGAAGGAAAAATATTAATAATAAAACCTAAAACCATATTACACCATGAGTGATAGAATCCACACCCTGAGTGGTTATTTTCATGAATATCAAAAAAGTGTCACCGAACCAGAGCAATTTTGGGCGAGAGTTGCTGATTCATTTCACTGGAAAAAGAGATGGGACAAAGTGCTGGAGTGGGACTTTGAAGGCCCTGATGTGAAATGGTTCGTCAATGGAAAACTGAATATCACCGAAAATATTTTAGAGCGACACCTGTTCATCATGGGAGATCGTCCGGCAATCATTTGGGAACCCAATGATCCTGAAGAAGAAGGTCGTACCCTCACTTACAAACAACTTTACCATGCTGTTTGTCAATTCTCTAATGCATTAAAAGCTAAAGGGATAGGAAAAGGTGACAAAGTCATCATTTATATGCCTATGGTGCCAGAGGCAGCTGTGGCGATGTTGGCCTGTGCCAGAATAGGTGCGGTCCATTCTGTGGTTTTTGCAGGATTCTCCAGTACTGCTCTTGCTGACCGAATCAATGATTGTCAGGCAAAAGCTGTTTTGACTTCTGATGGTAACTTTAGGGGATCAAAGAAAATAGCAGTAAAAGCGGTGGTAGATGAAGCTTTGGAAAAGACCAATACGGTAGAATCAGTGATTGTCTACCAGAGAACGCATCAGGACGTGACGATGAAGGAAGGAAGGGATCATTGGTGGCATGATGTTTTGGAAGGACAGCCCGATACCAATGAGGCAGAAGTGATGGACAGTGAGGACATGCTCTTTATTCTCTATACTTCAGGCTCAACCGGAAAGCCAAAAGGTGTAGTACATACCACTGGCGGATACATGGTGTATTCAAAATATAGCTTTGAGAATGTTTTCCAATACTCTCCTGGAGATGTGTATTGGTGTACGGCTGATATTGGATGGATTACTGGTCACTCTTACATAGTCTATGGCCCTTTATTGGCAGGGGCAACTTCTATCATGTTTGAGGGTGTACCAACTTACCCGGATGCTGGAAGGTTCTGGGCAGTGGTCGATAAATATAAAGTTAACCAGTTTTATACGGCTCCTACTGCCATCAGGGCATTGGAAGCGCATGGCACTGGACCAATACAGCCCTATAAACTCGATTCATTAAAAGTATTAGGTTCTGTTGGAGAGCCGATCAATGAAGAAGCATGGCACTGGTACCATACCCATATTGGGAAAAACCGTTGCCCAATCGTGGATACTTGGTGGCAGACTGAGACAGGAGGAATCATGGTTTCTCCATTGGCTGGGGTAACGCCTACGAAACCCGCTTATGCGACCTTGCCACTCCCAGGTGTGCAATTGGCCATTGTGGATCCAGAGGGTAAGGTGTTAAAAGGTAATTCTGTGGAGGGTAACCTTTGCATTAAATTCCCTTGGCCAGGGATGATCAGGACTACCTATGGTGATCATGAAAGATGCAAGCAGACCTATTTCTCCACCTACAAAGGCATGTATTTTACCGGTGATGGGGTGAAGCGGGATCATGATGGATACTATAGAATTTTGGGTAGGGTTGATGATGTGATCAATGTATCCGGTCATAGAATGGGTACTGCTGAAGTAGAGAACGCCATTAATGAGCACCCTAAAGTCATTGAGTCTGCCGTAGTAGGTTACCCGCATGAGGTTAAAGGCCAGGGCATCTATGCTTATGTCATCTGTGATATGAAAAACAGAACCGAGGAAAACCTCAAAGGGGAAATCAAGGACACCATTAGCAAGATTATAGGCCCAATTGCCAAGCCTGATAAAATTCAGATTGTCCCAGGATTACCCAAGACAAGGTCAGGTAAGATCATGAGAAGGATTCTGAGAAAAGTAGCCGAAGGCAGTATGGATAATATGGGAGATACTTCTACCCTTTTAGACCCAGGCGTGGTGGAAGAAATCATTAAGGGAAGAGTAGAGTAAGCTTAAGAAAAAATATGATTTGAGCCGTCCTTTTTGGGACGGCTTTTTTTATGCTTGGGGCTTCTAAATCCCGTTTCGACAAAAGATGCTTTTACCTTTCCAGGCTTTTTGAGTAGATTGCCTATCTAATTGGCCACAAGGTGTGCCCCATGTCATGGAGTATGCCCAAACCAAATAACCATGCCAAATGTCATCGTCAATCGGGTAAAGGAATTTCTCCATCGATTTCCTCCTTTCAGCTTTCTTTCAGATCAATTGCTGGAAAATGTGTCCAGAGAAGTGGAGTTGATGTATTTCTCCAAAGGAGAATATATTTTCAAAAAGGGTAATCCTGCCAGTCCCCATTTTTTTGTGCTCAAAGAGGGCTCGGTATATTTGACAGATGAGGATTCCGGGAAGATGGTTGTCAAGGATTATTGTGATGAAGGTGAGGTTTTCGGTGCCTTGGCGCTTTTGGGTCAACGTCCTTACGTCCTCAATAGTTATGTGGCCGAAGATACCTTGCTCTATGCGGTGCCTGTGGCCGTTTTTGATAAAGTACTGAAGGAGAACAGTGAGGTGAGTTTATATTTTGCGGCGGGATTTGCTGCAGGGCAAGTGGTGGTCAGGACAGATCTTTCCCAATCGCAAAAAGCCAGAAAACTGCTTAGAGATGCCTCTTCAGATCATGGTTTATCACTTTTTATGGAAGAGGGAAAGCTAAACTTTCCCACCAAAGTGCTTAGTTGTCAGTTGGGAGTTACTGTAGGAGATGCAGCCAAGTTGATGCATGAAAAGGGGGTAGGCTCAATTGCTATTTTAAACCAACGGGGATATCCTGTCGGTATTATTACGGACAAGGACTTGCGCAACAGGCTGGTGGCTGCTGGCTTGCCCTATACCACGAAGGTAGAGGAAATCATGACCAGTCCAGTAATGACCCTCCATCATCAAAGTGATTTTCCTAGTATTTACCTGATGATGATCAAGCATAGGTTGCATCATTTGATCCTTACGGAGGATGGTACCTCAAATAGCAAAATTACCGGGATTGTCTCCGATCATGATGTGTTCTTGTCTCATGGAAACAGCCCCGCTGTGCTTATTCATGCCCTGATGAATACTTGGGATGTGCAGGAAATGAGGGGGATCAGAGATCGTGCAGAATCCTTGTTGGGGTATTTTCTGGAAAATGAAGTGGCCATAGATTTTGTGGCCAGCATCATGTCGGAAATCAATGATGTGATCATCAAAAGGGCAATACTATTGGCCAAGAGAAAGCTGGATGAGGATTTTGAAGAAGAAAGCAAAGTCCCATTTTGCTTCTTGTCTTTAGGTAGTGAAGGGAGGCAAGAGCAGTTATTGCGTACCGATTTAGACAATGCCATTGTTTTTCAAGATGTACCATCTGATCATTTACCAAGGACGAAGTTATACTTTGAGACTTTGGCTCAAGAGGTGATTGAGACATTGATAGCCTGCGGTTATCATCCCTGTCCAAGTGAAGTAATGGCCAATAACCCTGATTGGTGCCAACCCTTATCGGTATGGAAAAGCTATTTTCACGATTGGGTCAATTTGCCCCAAGAGGAGGCATTGATGAAAGCCACCATATTTTTTGATTTTAGACCTGTCTATGGTCAAAAGCAACTTTCGGAGGAAATGACGGCTGCTATTTATCGGATGGTGGATCAAAAGCCCTCTTTCTTGAGCTTCTTGGCCAAGAATGCCTTGCTCAATCCCCCTCCTATGGGATTTTTTAAAAATTTCATTGTAGAAAAATCCGGGGAACACCAGGACCAATTCGATATCAAGCTCCGAGCAATGATGCCATTGGCCGATGCGGCGAGAATTTTGGCTCTGAGCCATTCAGTCTCAGGGGTGAACAATACCTTTGAGCGTTTTGAGAAGCTGGCGGAATTGGAACCTCAAAATGCTTCCTTGTACCAAGAAGCTAGAAGTGCGTATGAGATATTTTTACGCTTGAGGGCTTTGGAAGGGATAGCTTCAGGAACTTCGGGAAGGTACATCACTCCTCGTTCTTTGGGCAAGCTTCAGCGTCAATTGCTCAAAAATGCCTTCAGCCCAATACATAAGATACAGGAATTATTGACGGTTCGATTTCAAACGGATTATATTCGAAGTTAGATGACTTGGTGGGAAAGACTTTTTAAGCGGCCAATAAAGACCACAATGGTCAAACGCTATGAGGAAAAATTTGAGCAGAAAATCTCAAAAAAACTACCGATCAGTGAACTGACTTTTGTGGTTTTGGATACGGAGACTACTGGCCTGGATATTAAGAAGGATCATATTTTGGCTTTTGGCGCCATAAAAATCATTGGTAATCGCATCAAAGTAGATACGGCAAGAGAGCATTTTCTAAAGTCCTCTAAAAAAAGTGCTTCCAGCATCAAAATCCATGAAATCATCCAACCTACCAATGCTTTGCCTTTGCGGGAGTTTGTTCGAAGTTTATTGCCTTACTTGGGAAATGACATTCTGGTGGCTCATCATGCCGGGTTTGATTTGGCCATGCTAGAGAAGGCTACTCTTCCTTTTGGTTTAAGAAAAATCTTAAACCCTGTGGTGGATACAGGCGACTTGGCCATAAGGCTCGAGCATGGCATTCGCTATGACCCAAGCCGAATTAATTTGAAGGATTACAGCTTGGATGCTTTATGTGAGCGCTACAAGATTCCCATTTATGATCGCCACAATGCGGCAGGAGATGCATTCTTGACAGCCCAGTTACTATTGAAACTGCTCAAAGAGGCTGAAAAGAAAGGAATCACCACCTTTGGAGACTTAATGAGATGGTGAGATAAGGAGAGAATATTAGTTTTTTAGCTTAACATCCATCTCACCGGTAGACCTGAGGTAAAGCCTAATGTCTTCCTCAGTGGTATAAATGCCTTCCACGTCCAATGCAGGTCTTTTGACCCGGAAAGAGGCATAGTCAGTCTCCATATAACCTTGCTGCTGTAGTTCTAAGCGAGCTTCCCTGATCATGTCACCAATGGGGTAGCTAGCATATTTTTTGATTTCTTCCAAGACGGCACCTTGCTTCATCCAGCTAGCACTGCTGGCCAGTATGTTTTTAGTGTTCAGGTCAAAGTCAATTTCTTCAAAAACAATGGCTTCTCTCAAAGGGTCATAGGTAGGCTTGCCCACCAAATAAACATTTCCTGCAATGTTTTTCTTCCCATTTCGGGTGACCACAAAGTCCACTTTTACCAAAGCTTTATCCCCAAAACTTTGGGTCTGGAAGGATTTGGGGGTCAAGTCGGTTTTGTTATCCATTTTGAAAGTCTGGTTGGCCAACATTTCATTCAAGTACTTGTCCAAATCCTTGTAGGGAATAGATAATGGCAAGGTTATATCAATGAAATTTCGGGTATCATCATTATAATACAGGTTGGGCAAGCTGCTTAAAGTAATGTCTGGTTCGCTTCCAATTTGGGTAAAGACTTCTCCTTCTATACCAATGGTCAATTGGAGCTTTTGGTCCGTGGTAAACCTTTCTTTTACTTTTATCTTATGCGGAATGGTGTAAACATAAGCGTCAAAACCATCTTGTTCAAACTTCACTGGACGGCCATAAGCTTCCCACGTTTTCTGCATCATATCCTTAAAACTGATGCGGCTCAGGTTATTACCGGTAAGTTGCTCGTCCAACATTTTTTCTACATGTTCTTTAAGCATCGGCCCAAGATCAACCTCATAGCCAAGAAGGTTGTATTTTAAAGATCTTCCCCAACTTTCAATATTGACATTAGAAATGCCAATGTCCCAATTTCTGCCGATTTCTGGAATAAAGCTGACTCTAGGGATAATGCCTTCATCAAAAGGCACCGCAGTGGAAATCCGTTGTCCAAAGATTTTCTTTTCTATGTTGATTTTGCCTTGCAGCTTTAAAGGGAGTTCTATTTCCAATTTGTTTTGCCCAGAGGCGATCAAGGAGATATTGCCTGTTCTATTGACTTCAAGGTCAGCCAAAAGACCATTTCCTATATTCAGCCCAGTTTCAGTATAGAGCATCTGAGCAAGCTCACTATTGAGGTTTTTCTCGATGTAGTCCAGAGGAATTTCTAAAGGGACATTTACCTTGGAGATGGCATCGGGAAGGACTGTGGGCTCACCATCATATTTAGGCTTTTCAGGGTTAATGCCTTTACAGGAAAAGATCAGCAACAATAGGCTGAGCACAAATAAGTTGGTCTTCATAATTTACTTTTCAAGCTTACAAGATTAACAAATCCTTGCGAAAATGTGGAAATCTCAAGAATGCTTTTACAATAATCATGCGTTAAATTTTATTAATAAGCTAGGATTGGATTTATTTGAGCTGTTTTTTGTCGATTTCCATTATCTTCGAACCAAATTAGCCCAATTTGGTGTTAGAGAGAGTTCAAAGTGAAAGATTAATCAAAGAGGAATTTATATGGCTTGGAAAGTAATTGATAAAGTAGAGCAACTCAGACATATTAAGGAAGAAAGCAAAGTGCAGCCAGTGTTGATCTTCAAACACTCTACCAGTTGCTCCATTAGCGGAATGGCTTGGAACCGCTTGCAAAGAAATTGGAAGGAAGATGATTTTAGTAAAGTCTCTCCCTATGTGTTGGACTTGTTGAGTTATAGAGAGATTTCAAATGCCATCGCAGAGGAATTTGCTGTCGAACATGAGTCTCCACAGGTCATCTTGGTCAAAGATGGAATGGCTTACTATGATACCAGTCATATGGGAATCAACTATCAGGAAATTATCGGTCAGTTGGGGTAGCCCTTGTTCCATTAAAGATCTAATGGGGAGGTTTTGACCGATTTTGGTCAGTGCCTCCCTTTTTATTTTATATGCTAAAAAAGCTTTAGTACTCAAAGTTTATCTTTAAACCATTTTTTTGCCACTCATCAACAAAAAATCCATATAAAGCAAATTGTCCAAAATGGGCATTAAACGTCTCATAATTTTTTGGGTCTAAAGAGCATCTAAAACTTGATGCATGAAGACAGTACTTACAACATTTATTTTTGGCCTTCTGATGCTTGCTTGGACAGCATCAGGCTTTGCCCAGCAAACCAATGGAGGACAAGGAGGAAGACGCCCTCAGGCCGGTAATTCTTTTAAGATTACCGGAACCATTATTGATGCCGAAACGGAAGAACCACTGGTTGGAGCCAATGTTTTGGTGAAGAATCCAGCTGACTCATTGATGGCAGCCACTGTCACCAATGATAAAGGCATTTTTGAGTTGGTCAGGCCACGTCTCCAAAGTCTCATTATTGAGGTGTCTTACATTGGGTATACCAAAATGAAGCAAAATATTGATCAACGTGGACCTATTGATTTGGGCATATTAAAATTGATGCAGGACAGCAATGAATTGGGTGAGGTTTTGGTGGAAGGACAAGTGCCTGTTGGTGAAATGAAAGGGGATACAGCCGTGTTTAATGCGGCGGCATTTAAAACCAAAGAAAATGGCTATGCAGAGGACTTGATCAAAAAGATTCCGGGAGTGGTCATTGAAAATGGAAAAATCCAAGCGCAGGGAGAGGATGTACAAAAAGTGCTGGTGGATGGCCGGGAATTTTTTGGGAGCGACCCCAACATTGCCCTTAAAAACCTACCAGCTAATATGATTGATCAAGTGGAAGTCTTGGATCAAAAGTCTGATCAGTCCAGGCTGACAGGATTGGATGATGGTAATTACGCCAAGACGATCAATATCATCACCAAGGGTGACATGCGTAATGGCTATTTTGGGCGTGTATATGGAGGTTACGGTACAGATGACCGATATGCTGGAGGTGGAAATATCAACCTGTTTAAAGGCGATAAGAGAATTTCCATTATCGGCTTATCCAATAATATCAACCAGCAGAACTTTTCATCAGAGGATTTATTGGGTGTTTCAAACAGTGTAGGTGGTGGCCGCAGAAGAGGCCCCGGAGGTGGAGGAAATGATAACTTCTTGACTGGAAATAATAATGGGATTTCCAAAACCAATTCTCTCGGTTTGAATTACAGTGACCGGTGGGGAGATAAAATCAATTTTACTGGAAGTTATTTTTTCAATAACTCCATTACCAACTTGAGACAAATCACCAATACTGAAACGGTGGTTTCAGAAGAGTTAAAACAATATTATCAAGAGAACCTGATCAGCAACACCAATAATAAAAACCATCGTGTCAATGCAAAAATTGAATACGACATAAATGACAAAAATTCACTGATCATCACTCCTACTCTTAGTTTTCAGAACAATGACCGCATCAGTGACCAATACGGTTTGAACTTAGACGGCAGCCTTGACTCTTTGAGTGCTGCCAAGACCATCAACGACAGGGTGAGTGAAGGCTTCAATATTGCAAATAACCTGACCTACCGCTACAAATTTGATAAGCAAGGTAGAACGCTTTCTACTAATGTTTATACAGCATTTAGAAAAAATGATCAATTTACAGATCTCTTATCTGCCAACAGGGACTTTGTGCGGAATGCGGTGGACACAGTGCTTCAAGAGACCAATGCCTTATCGGATGGGTTTAACTACCGCGCGAATGTGACCTATACGGAGCCGGTAGGAGAAAAGTCCATTATGTCTTTGGATTACCAAATTGGAAACAATAAAAGCTCTGCAGACCAGAAGACCTATGTTTTGGCCCAAGAGCAGAACTTGATGGTTTTGGACACCGCTTTGAGTAATGAATTTGACAACAAATTCACGACACAAAAAGTGGGTTTGGGCTACCGTTTCAGTGACAATGGCTTTAACTTGAATTTAAATGTGGATTATCAAAATGCTCAACTGAACAATGAGGCCGTTTTTCCTCAAGAGGCGAACTATAACAGGAGCTTTAATAATATTCTGCCCAATGCAAGTATCAACTATAGAAATAGAGAGACAGGGCGAAATATGCGTTTTAGGTATCGTACCAGCACCAATGAGCCTAGTGTAAACCAACTCCAAAATGTAATTGATAATAGCAACCCGCTGCAAATGAGTGTGGGTAACCCTACTTTGGGACAAAGTTACAACCATAATTTCTTCTTGAATTTTGGGAAATTTGACATGGAAAAGTCCAAGACACTTTTTGTGTTTGCTAATGCCTCATTTACCCATGATTATATCGGAACGCATACTTATGTGGCCAGTCAGGATACCTTGATCAATGGCGAGGTGCTTTTGCGCCAGGGGGGGCAAATTACCCAACCTGTAAACCTTAAAGGAAACTGGAATGCCAGGATTTTTCTGAATTACGGTACACCATTGGAAAAGCTTAAATCCAATTTCAACATGAATTCCAGTGTGAGCTACAGCAAGTCACCGGGTATGATCAATAACCAAATCAATTATAATGAAACTGTGGGATTGACGCAGCGCCTTTCTTTGACCAGTAATATCAGTAAGGACATAGATTTTACCATCGGAACCAGTGGAACTTATAACATTGTCAACAGTAGTTTGCAGACTTCATTGGAAAACAATTATTACCAACAGAATTCCAATGTCCAGCTTTACTATTCTCCCAATGATGGAAAACTCTTTGTGAATACTACTATGAACAATACGTTTTATGCGGGCTTGTCGGAAGGATTTGATCAATCCATTTGGTTATGGAATGTAGAAGCAGGTTATCGCTTCCTAAAGGATAACAAGGGAGAATTAAAATTGAGTATTTTTGACCTTTTGGGAGAGAACAATACGATTAGCAGAACTGTGTCAGATGTATCAGTATCTGATGTATATTCCAACGCTTTGACCAGTTATGGTTTGGTGACCTTTACCTATATTATAGGGAAGTTCAAAAAGTCAGAGGAAGATGACAGGGGAAGTAGGTTTAGAAGGTTTGGACCACCTCCGGGCGGAGCTAGAAGTTGGTAATAGAGGCAAAAATTATTTAACCTTAAAATCAAAACAGTCCTAGGAATGCATTCCTGGGACTGTTTTTTTGTTACTAAATTTTAAGGAGTGTAGGGCAATCTTACATGGAGGGAAGTAAAACTGTATCCACTACATGAATGACGCCATTTGACTGGAAGACATTTGGAATACTAACTTTTGCCTTATTTCCATTTACGTCAGAAATGTAAAGTTCATCACCTTTCATCCAAGCGGTAAGGGTTTCGCCTTCCACAGTAGTCATCATTGCTTTGCCATTACCTTTCTTAATGGCCTTCATGATGTCTTTGGCACTCATCTTTCCAGCCACGACATGGTAAGTGAGTACCTTGGTTAGGGCGGATTTGTTTTCTGGTTTTAATAAATTTTCTACCGTACCCTCAGGAAGCGCCTCAAAAGCTTCATTTATCGGAGCAAATACCGTAAAAGGCCCCTCTCCTTGAAGCGTTTCCACCAAACCTGCAGCCTTTACAGCAGCCACTAGTGTTGTATGGTCCGCAGAGTTGACGGCATTTTCGACAATGTTCTTGTTGGGATACATTGGTGCTCCTCCCACTTCAACTGTCTTTTTCATTTGGGAAAAAGCTTGGGATGAGCCTAGCACAAAAAATGCTAGAAATGTCACTTTTAAAATATTCATTGATTTCATAAACTTTAATAGTTGATTGGTATGGATATACGCTATAGAATAATGTTTCGGATTTTTGTGACAGCTGCTTCCACAAACAATTTACCGTACCCTTGGTTTAAAGCATATGAAAAACTACCTGATAATTGGTGCTTCTTCAGGGATTGGTAGAGAGCTGGCCCTTATGCTAAAATCCCAAGGATATGAAGTTTATGGCACCTACCACAAAAACAGACCTGATTTAGCGGAAGGGATTCATTATTTTCCTTTTGCAGCCTTGGAAAGTAGTCTGGATAATGAGGAACTTCCAGGACACCTGAATGGTCTAGCCTATTGTCCGGGGAGCATTACGCTCAAACCATTTTCAAGATTAAAACAGGAAGGCCTATTGGAAGACATGAAGCTCAATGTACTTGGAGCAGTGCACGTAATCCAAGAAATGTTGCCTAAGTTGAAGCAGACTGACCAATCGTCCATCGTATTATTTTCCACCGTAGCGGTACAATTAGGACTCCCCTTTCACACAACTGTGTCCATGGTGAAAGGAGCTTTGGAGGGCCTGACCAGGTCATTGGCTGCGGAGCTAGCCCCTAAAGTGAGAGTGAATGCCATTGCCCCTTCTTTGACAGATACCCCTTTGGCAAAATCCCTGCTCAGCAATGAAGAAAAGAAAAATGCTAACGCCCAGCGACACCCCTTGCGGCGTGTGGGAGAGCCTCGTGATATTGCTAATATGGCGGCTTTTTTGCTTACAGAACAGTCAAGTTGGATCAGTGGACAAATTTTTCCAGTGGATGGTGGAATGTCATCCATGAAAACATAAACCGAAAACTATTATGGAAACCACCGTAAATTTTGATAATCAAAAGATCAATTGGATCAAACTAATAATGTGTGTGCTGGGGGTGGTCATTGTGGGTAGCATCTCTGGACTAGCCAACATCGGAAATATTGAAACGTGGTATGCAGGATTGGAGAAGCCCTCTTTCAACCCACCCAACAGTATCTTTGCACCAGTGTGGACAAGCTTGTATGCCCTAATGGGACTCGGACTCTATTTGATCTGGAGGAAAAACCAAAGCCGACCAAGAAGTCAGGCGTTGATAGTGTTTTTTATTCAGTTGGTATTTAACTTTTGCTGGAGTTTCATCTTTTTTTACTTCCACCAACCAGGCCTGGCAGCGATCGAAATAGTCTTGCTTTTGGGTTTGATAGTTTACATGATCAATAGATTTTATCAGGTGAGTAAAGTAGCCGCCTATTTGCAGGTTCCTTACCTCCTTTGGGTGAGTTTTGCCACGGTATTGAATATCAGTATTTGGTGGTTGAACCATTGAAACATTCAATCCAAAAACAATTCTTAATTATTCGGGTTGATTATTTATAATAAAAATTGATCATTTAGCCTGAAGTACTTTTATGCTTGGGCTATAAACAGCAAAGGTTAAAATGGCACATTACCAACTCTTTACCGAACAGAAAATCCCAGCCTCAGTCGATGAAGTTTGGGACTTTATTTCTTCGCCGGCCAATTTGAAGGAGATCACCCCAGATCATATGGGTTTTGACATTACTTCCAAAAACTTGCCCCAAAAAATGTATCCGGGGATGATTATTTCCTATAAAGTCAGTCCATTATTGAGGATTAAAATGACTTGGGTCACTGAAATTACCCAGGTGAAGGAAAAAGAATTCTTTGTAGATGAGCAGCGGATTGGCCCTTACGCCATGTGGCATCACCAGCACCGTTTGATTCCTTTGGAAGACGGCGGTGTTTTAATGCAGGATATTGTGACTTACCAACCTCCTCTAGGACCACTGGGGGCTATCGCCAATGCCGTTTTTATTCGGGGACAGCTTCAGCGGATTTTTGACTATCGGTTCAAAGCGGTGGAGGAAAAGTTTGGTAAATATGTCCCTGACCTCATCATGGAAAAGTAAGATGCAATTTCCTACAGGTTATGATCTGATATTGGAACGAGTAGAGCAGGTAAAGCCTCAGGAGTATGGGCGTACCAGAAACTTTATAGATGGAGATGTAACCTATCTTTCTCCTTATATTTCACGAGGCGTAATTTCTACCCAACAAGTCATGCTTAAGGTCCTTGATCAAGGATATGAACCCAAGAAGATTATTAAATTTTTGCAGGAATTGGCCTGGAGGGATTATTGGCAGCAGGTTTGGGTAGCAAAAGGCGAGTCCATCAACAGGGACTTCAAGCAAACTCAGGAGCCGGTCAGCAACCAAGCAATGCCCAAGGCCATTATAGAAGCCAGCACTAGAATAAGTGCCATTGATACGGCGATTCAGGAATTTTACAATACAGGCTATCTGCACAACCATGTCCGCATGTATTTGGCCTCTTTAGCCTGTAACATGGGACAAAGCCATTGGTCAGTACCGGCAAAATGGATGTATTATCATTTGCTGGATGCAGACTGGGCCAGCAATGCCCTGAGTTGGCAGTGGGTAGCAGGAAGTAACAGCCACAAGAAGTATTTGGCCAATCAAGCCAACATCAACAAATATTGCCATTCTGATCAGCAGGGGACTTTTTTGGACAAAAGTTATGAGGAGTTGACAAAAATGGGCATTCCAAAAGAATTGAGAGATACGGCTTTGCCGGATTTAAGCATAAGCCTTCCCAAAACTGAAAGGCCCAAAGTGGATAGCACAAAACCCACCTTGGTCTATAACTTTTATAACCTAGATCCCCAGTGGCGAAAGGATGAAGATGCAAACAGGATACTTTTATTGGAGCCCAGCCATTTTGAACAATTTCCTGTTTCCCCTAATACCTTCGATTTTGTGCTGAAACTGGCCGATAATATCCCCGGTATTCAAGTGTTCGTTGACGAATATTCCTCGCTAGAGGAGAAATTCGGGCTTCAAGAGTTCTATTTCAAGGAACATCCATTGAACAGTCATTATAATGGCACCAAAGAGGATAGGGATTGGATGTTTCCGGTTACTGGATACTATCCCTCTTTTTTTGCTTTTTGGAAGAAGTGCCAAAAACATTGGCCACTTGATTAAGCCTTTGGTCAATATCGTCTGGCTGAAGCGGGATTTACGGACGCAGGATCATTGGCCCTTGCAACAAGCAGAGTCAACTGGTACTCCATATCTTCTGCTGTATTGTTTTGAGCCAAGTCTCATCGCTTATCCAGATGCAGCCGACCGACATTTTCAATTTGTTTTTCATTCCTTAGAAGCGATGAACAAGGTATTGGCTCCTTACCAAAAGCAAGTGGATGTGTTTTATGGTGAGGCAACACAGGCATTTGAATCCTTGTTGGAGCAATTTACCCTACAGTGTGTCTGGAGCTATCAGGAAAGTGGCCCACAAATCACTTGGGACAGGGACAAGTCCGTCGCAAAACTATTGGAGGAAAATGGAGTAGTATGGAAGGAATACCAAAGAGATGGTGTGATTCGTGGGATTAAAAACCGAAAAGGCTGGGATAGGCATTGGTACCAAATGGCCAATTCAACCTGCATATATAATTCTTTTTCGATGAACACAGCCGCTACTTTTCAACATGCCTACCATTTGCCAAAAGAACTGATGGACAAATGGAAGCAATACCCCAAGTCTTTGCAGCCAGCAGGGGAGCAGGGCGCGTGGCGTTATTTGGATTCCTTTGTGAAGAAAAGAGGGAAAAATTACCGAAAGCACATTTCCAAGCCTTTGGAAAGCCGATTGTCCTGTGGCCGCATTTCTCCTTATCTCGCATGGGGCAATTTGTCGATCCGGCAGGCCTACCAATATGTCAAAAATCACCCCAATTATCCTGTCCATAAAGCCGCTTTTAATGCTTTTCTGACCCGCTTGAAATGGCATTGTCATTTTATCCAAAAGTTTGAAATGGAATGCAGCTATGAGCATACCTGCATCAACCGTGGCTATGAATCGTTACGTCATCCTCTAAAGCCTGAATGGATCAGGTCTTGGGAGGAGGGCCGGACTGGATACCCTCTGGTAGATGCCTGCATGCGTTGCCTAAAGGCTACAGGTTGGATCAATTTCAGAATGCGTGCCATGTTGGTGTCTTTCTTTTGTCACCACCTTTTTCAAGATTGGCGAGAAGGGCATTATCACTTGGCCCGGCTGTTTTTGGATTATGAACCAGGGATTCACTATACTCAATTTCAAATGCAGGCCGGCACCACGGGTGTAAACACCCTGCGAATCTATAACCCTGTCAAACAATCCCAAGATCATGATCCGGACGGTCAGTTTATCAAACAATGGGTTCCAGAGCTAGAAAAGGTGCCAGCTGCTTATCTCCATGAACCTTGGAAAATGCCGCTACTAGAGCAGGAAATGATTGGCTTCAGGCTAGGAGAGAGTTATCCGCATCCCTTGGTGGATATTCAGCAAAGTGCCAAAAAAGCCAGAGAACTTATCTGGGGCCATAGAAAGGACAAGCAGGTTCAAGCAGAAAGAGAAAGAATCATCAGCACCCATACCAGAAATACAACCAATACATGAAAACCGTCAACCTTGTTTTTCCTCATCAGCTGCATGAAAATAGCCCTTTACTGGACAATGGGCATGCTGTTTTTCTAATAGAGGAACTTTTGTTTTTCAAACAGTACCAATTCCATCGGCAAAAGCTGTTGTTTCACCGGGCAAGCATGCAAGCCTATCTGGGTTTTCTAACCCAAAAGGATATCGAAGTACATTATGTGCCATGTACCGAGGAAACTTCGGATGTCAGAAAGCTGATTCCTAAATTGGCCAAGGATCAAGTCAAGAAGATTTGCCTGATTGACCCAACCGATAATTGGTTGGAGAAGCGGATTAGAAAAGCTTGCGAAGAAGCAGGGCTTGAATGGGAGATGCATGAAAGTTTGCTGTTCTTAAATACAAAAGAAGATCTAAAGGACTATTTTGGGAAAAAGGAAAAATACTTTCAGGCTGATTTTTATGAGCAGCAGCGTAAGAAGCGTGAAATACTGATGGATGGAGATCAACCCCTGGGTGGAAAATGGAGCTTTGATGCAGACAACCGGAAAAAATATCCCCCAAAAAAGACTCCACCAAAAATTCAATGGCCAAAAGCAAACAAGTACAGTCAAGAGGCCAAGCAGTACGTGGAAAAACATTTTAAGGGGAACTATGGAAACCTTGAAGAGGGGCTTTTATACCCAGTGACATATGCAACGGCAAGGGTTTGGTTCGAGCAGTTTTTGGAATATCGCTTCAAGGAGTTTGGCCCATATGAAGATGCCATTGTAGAAGCGGAGATTGTTTTGCACCATAGCGTGTTGACTCCCCTGTTGAATGTAGGTTTGCTGCATCCTCAGGAAGTACTGGAACGGGCCATCGCTTATGCAGAGGAGCATCAGGTTCCTCTAAATACCCTTGAAGGTTTTGTAAGGCAGATTATGGGTTGGCGAGAATTTATCCGAGGGGTTTATGTTTGGAAGGGTAGCCAAGAAAGAACCAAGAACTTTTGGGGATTTGAGCGGAAGATCCCACAGGACTTTTGGCAGGGAGAAACGGGGATTGGTCCTATTGATAAGACCATTCAAAAAACCATAAAAACCGCTTATAACCATCATATTGAGCGCTTGATGGTCTTGGGGAATTTTATGCTTTTGTGTGAGTTTGATCCCAATGAGGTGTACCGATGGTTTATGGAAATGTATATTGATGCCTATGACTGGGTGATGGTACCCAATGTGTATGGCATGAGTCAATTTGCTGATGGGGGCTTGATGGCGACAAAACCCTATATCAGTGGCAGCAACTACCTCAAAAAGATGAGTGACTATTCCAAAGGAGACTGGCAGGAAACCTGGGATGCATTGTTCTGGCGGTTTATGCATGTCCACAGGGATTTTTTAGGAAAAAATCATAGGCTGAAGATGTTGCTCAGCACTTTTGATAAAATGGATAAGGAAAAACAAAAAAAGCTATTGGATAAGGCCGAGGAATTTTTGAAGGGATTGGGGGGTAGCAAATGAGTAAATCTAACTTTCCAACTGGTCATATTCTGATGAAAACCTCACTATCAATATGGGAACTATTATACAAATGATCCCAAATATGGATTTTGACCAAAATTCATCGAAGAAGTTCATGGCTATCAAGTAAGTTCCACCGCCTAAAAAAAACAAGTTTGTCAGTTTACTATTCCAGATAAAACCACCCATTAAATAGGCATTAGGGGCTCAAAATCAAAAGTGTATTTTTTATCAGGAACATTGTATTGGTATTCAACTACTGTTATGAAACCATTATGCTTAATTTTGATATGCTTGAAGTACTAAACAAAATGTTTGCCGAATAGCTATTCGATTAAAGTATATTCTCTGGTCATAGTAAAGTCTGAATCTTCCGCCTTTGATTTCATTATATAAGAATTTTCCTTTATTTCAATTATTTCTGAAATAAGAATAAAATCAGAAATCGGTAAATCGTCTTCGTTTTCTAATATTTCATTTAAAGTAAGCTTTAGTACACAACTATCTATCCACTCTACATTTAATTTTACCTTGACTTTAAGGCTTGGTATAGACTCTATTTGATTAGTTTTATCTCTAGAAATATAATTCACTCCAGTAATTGGATCTTCCATTTTAAAATTGCCAGTTTTAAATTTCTCACATGATGTGCTTTGTCCAAATGCCGTTAAGCAGGAAATAAATAAAATTATAGTTAAAAATATTTTCATAATGTTTGTAATAGGTATGAGCGGCTATGGATTTGGAATGTTTGGGGCTTTGTAATTTAGCTAAATTAGTTGCTGTCTTCTTTTATTATTTCTAAAATTCGTCTTTTACATTCAATAAAGTTTTTTCTCTGATTAGTTTGCACAAACTTTTGCAGGAATTCAGCTTCATGTGAGGTTGATGATCTATGGCCTGAGGAAGAAAAGATTTCAAATTTATCAGTTGTTCCGTCCAATATTTGTTTACTTAACATTTGCCCATTTCCTAAATCACGTTCGTTTAAATTTAGCGAATCTTGACTAAAGTCATAGAAGCCCACTTCTTCAAGAAAATCAATAAAACTTAAGAATGCGTTTTCATCGATTTTTTTTTGTTCTTGCTTCTGTTTCTTCGGAATTCCTTTTTTGCTTAATTCAAAAGACCATTTTATTAATGACCAATCTTTTCCATCAAAAGCAAAAACGTAATTTTTGTGTCTTTTAAACCAAAATGAATTTTGAGAAAAAGATATAACAGTAGGAAATCTATCATGAAATTCTTTCCGAAGAATTGAGTTTTCAATCTGTGTACCAGTCATATTGGTTTCAAAACTCGGAAGTTGACCAAATGAATCAAGAAAAATCAAAAAGTGTATTATTGTTAAGACTAGTTTCATATTTAAACGCATAGACTAATTCATTTCTGTTGTTCTAAAGGTAAAGGCTTTATAGATAAGGTTTTTCTAAAATAGAACTTTGTTTCATGGTTAGATTCACTAGCAAGGGCTAGTTTGCCAGCTTCGATTGTGCTCACTTGTTCATTTTTTTACGAACAATTCAGTTCCAATTATACTTGTCTGTCTATTTTGGGCAATATTATTCTTCTCTTTACAACCGAGGAGTAAGGTCATCAAAATCAAAAGTGTATTTTTTATCAGGGACATTGAATTGGTATTCTTTTTACTTTTCAATTAATTTCAGGGTAGTCTTATTAACATGGTTTATTCCTTTACGAAACAAGTCCGTTGATAAGCACGTATTTCCAAAACTCAAGTAAAACACGCCAGTTGAGTCATCTTTGTTGTTTAGTTCCTCAGCTTTGTCAAAACTGTTCATTCCCGTACCTATAATATAAATTGGATTCCCCTCTTCAAAGTGTTTATAGGCTATTTGTTCAAGTCTAAGAAAAACTGATTTATGGAATAAGCTGTCTTTGGTACCATCAAGATACACGATGGACAGAAGGCTACATAAATTGCAATTCCAAACACTTGATGTATCGATATAAGCTATGGTGTTCAAGCTGTCAAAGCATTTTGCGAGTAACTTATTGTTTTTTGTTTTAAACGAATCAAAGTCATTCTCTTGCCCATTGGCATATTGGATATAAAAAAATAGTACTAAACTTAATGTAATTATTTTCATCATGGTTATTATATAGTTTTTTAAGCCTGGCAAACCTTTCCTAATATGCATGAGTAGGCTCAATTTGTTAATCCAAGGTATTCGTTTTTGGAATTATTGATTTTTTATTGATCAAAAAAATGATTCCCTGAATTATCCCAAGCCCCCAATATAGCGGGAACTTAAAAAAAGTAAATAATAGATTAAATGAATCTGTTATTTCATGTTCACTAGAAACTTTAACAATTTCAATCTTCATTGAAATCATTGGCAGTATCAAGCCAAAACCTACAACAATTATCGAAATCTTAATTGCCCTGTTGAGCTTCTTCTTGATTAAAAGAATATTAAAAGTCAACAATATCCCGATAATCAAATAGTCAAAATAACCGATTAACATAGTTTTTTTCTAGTTGAGAGCAGTACAAACTTAACTCTTAAAGAAATGATAATTCCCATCATTAAATAATTAGTCTTCATTCTTTCTTTACTAAAGGCTATTAAAAATTATTGATTGGTGATGCTTTTTATTAGTTGAAAAGAAATCAGCCATTTATCTAAAGCTCAACTGTGCCTTAATTTAAAACTTGGGGCAATTCTACCTAATACGCAAGAAAATATTATGACTGATGTAATTCCACTGGTTCATAGCATATCCTATTGAGCTTCTTTTCTCAGTTTTGACACTATTTGTTTGAGTGTTGATATGAGCTCAGAAGTTCTGATGGTTACGAAGTAAACCATGTTGGGTTCGTGTTCAGAATTACAGTTGTCCTCATCCCAGCAATACCAGCAGAATTGAGTTTGTTCCTCTTTTATTATGAAGTAGATTGAATACTGATCAATCGTCTCATCAATTTGGAGCAAATGCTTGAAAAATTGCGATTCATTGCTGTCACGTTCACTCTCCAAAGTTTTGACAAGTTCAATTGGGGTTAGACCCCTAAGTCTGTCGTTCTTAATTGTTTCTGCATTAAGTTGTTCAAGAATTTTTTGCAATGAAGTATTATAAGTTGGAACGTAAACAGGTTCATCAGAAATAAGCTTGTTACCAAGGTGAAATTTCATGTTCAGAAGTCCATCTGAATAGTCAAAAAGTTCAAAGGCAATAGTTTCTTTATTTCCAATTATCATGATTTCTTAGATCCAAAGTGTGCTCGATGACGATCAAATTTGGAATTTGGCCATATCCATTATAAACAAAATTAATGTAGCGAAACTACACCACCCTCGCAACAGTATCCATAATGCACTACTTTCTGAAGGTCTAAATCCAGAAAGATAAAAACTGCTAGAATTATTAAGCAGGAAGAATAGCGGACAAATTACAAAAAATCATCAAGTAGCTCAGTTGGCCATCAGCTATCTCGCTGGCTACTTGGCATCTCTTTGCATGAATATTATAAAAAGCAATTTGCCTAGAGAAATCAAAAAGGGAATTCCAGTTAAGAAACTTATGCTTGCGACGAAATTATATGAAATACTTTGAGTTAGATTGATGAAGCTAACAATCATTAGTGTTGTACCAGATAAAACAAATACTGATTGTTTTTCTTATTCTTCCATATTAAAGCAATAAAAAAAAGGACTTGACCAATTATGGATAATAGTGCGCTTGTTCCTAAAGATTCATCATATTCACCGAAAAATGACAATTCAAATTCACCAGTTAAAATGTTCGGTAACCATAAGATTCCCACCAATCCAAGTGTTCCAATACCGTGACCGGCACCGATGATTATAAAGAAGTCAAAAATTGCCGTTGAGGCTATATATTTATTGATTGGTTTCAATTTAGTTCAATCTTTCTGACAAGTACATATTGCTGTGTATCGAACAAAAATACGCATTAAGCACAACCTTTCTAAAACAAAAACCTACCACTAAAATCTTAATTATCTAATCCCTGTCAGGTGCTTTACTTCTGGAGTGAAGCCTATTCATTGATAAGGAATGAAACCGTACCACTCCCATGGGCTGTATTGGTCGGCCATGGCGTAGGAGAATAGGGCTTGGTAAATGCTTTCCCCATTATCTGAATTGGTCATGATCATCAATCCCTTTCCGCTATCGGGATAAAGTATGGCATGATGCTGAAAGCCATCGCCATGGCCTCCTTTGGCCACACCTTTGCCATAGGGTGTTTCTAGGTAACTCCATCCCAAGCCATAGCTAAAGTTAATATTGGCGTATTTGTCTGTGTTTTGGGCCGACTTGGGACCAAATTGATGAACTGAACGAATCCGGATCTGAGGGGAGAAAATCTCATCATATGATGCAGGGCTGAGTATTTCTTGGTTGAGGACAGCGGTTAAAAATTTGATATAATCTGCCGCGGTAGTTTCCAAGGTACTCCCCGACCTGGGTTCATTGTCTTTGTCTTTTTGATAGGTTTCTCCATTCTTCTGGTGGCCATAGGCAAAGTCACTTTCAAATCGGAACTGCCACTGGTAGGAAGAGTTTTTCATGCCCAGGGGCTTAAAGACATATTCTTGTGCCAATTCTTCCAGCCCTTTTCCTGTCAGCTTTTCCAAAATGACCTGCAGATAGACAAACCCTTCTCCACTGTAGCGGTATTTTTCTCCTGGTTTCCCATGAACTTGTAATTTCATATCTGGCTCCATAAATCTCCAATTGGCAAAACCCGAAGTATGGGACAAGCACATCCTTGCCGTGATCTGATGGTACAGGGAGTCCTCCTTCAAGTCAGCATAATCATCATGCCACCGGGTCATAGGTTCATAATCATATATTTTTTGAGGCAAGTAAGATTCCAGCGGAGTATCCAAGTCGATAAGACCTTCTTCTACCAGTTTCATAACCAAGATACTAAACACCGCCTTGCTCAGGGAGGCGCCATAAATATTGGTAGAGTCGGTGAGTATTAGCTTTTGGGGAAAATCTTTGTAGCCAATTACTTTTTGGTAAACGGGTTTTTTATCATTGAAAATGGCCACGGCCATTCCATGTATCTCTGCTTCTTGGGCCCACTGGTGGAGTTTTAGGGTGAGGGAATCCTCAGAAATTTTACTTCCATCTAACCTTTCGATCTCTTGGGAAGTCTTATGGGTACAGCCTAATACGGAAAGCACTGAAAAGGATATTACTACGAGTTTGGTGACAGTGGATTTCTTCAATTTCAAAAAGGGGATGGATAGGGGATAATAGCATTTGTCTTTTTTGACCACATAGATGATGTTGCAGATTACAATGCCCACTAATATGGGAACAGTGGATATAAACAGGAAAAATCCCCATTTTTCGATGGTCACTAGGCTGATAAAAGATAAAGTTGCGAGTAGGATGGCGGTAATCTGGAAGTTGATGACCTTGACCCCATGCCTGTCATAGATGGGATTGTCATCTCTCTTGTGAATCCAAATAAAGAGAGGAAGGAGGACATTGCACAAAGGAATAAATACACCCAATAAGGGAGTGGAATGCAACAGCAAAAGCCATTTTTTCTTTAAGGTTTCCTCCTTAGGGTCATTTAAGGGGATCAATTGGTTGACTTCGATCTCCAAAGCTACTGCAAGTAGCTTGATGGTATTTAGATGGGGTTTCACTTCAGATTTTTCGATACGCTGTATGGTCCGCACAGTAACCTCTGTTTTTAGGGCCAATTCTTCCTGAGATAAACCTTTGCTTTTTCTGTAGTAGATAAGCCTTTCG
This sequence comes from Echinicola sp. 20G, assembly GCF_015533855.1. Classification (GTDB taxonomy): domain Bacteria; phylum Bacteroidota; class Bacteroidia; order Cytophagales; family Cyclobacteriaceae; genus Echinicola. The sequence goes on from NZ_AP024154.1 coordinate 1,678,139, forward strand.
GCAAATGATTGATTGTTCATTTGTTTTCGTTTTGCTGATGAAGCAAATGTATCCAAGATCCCTTGCCATTTCCCCGACATTTAGATGTCATGTTTCTGTCATTGTCTTGAAATTCATGGTGTTAGAAGGGTAAATTATAAAAATCAAATGGTTTATTGAAACGAGGGAGCAGCTAAAAAGTGAGAAGGGTTAATTAGAATTGGCCTTTGGAATCACTTTTATCTAAGGACCAGGGGGAACGGGCGATTAAATTCAGCAGAGTTTATTAAGGTTGAAATGGTAAAAAATATTTCAGGTTAGTTTTTGGCTTAAAAATGACGGCTTTTAATTATCATAAGGAATGAAGTTTTCCCAATACCAAGGCATCCAATGGTCTCCCATGGAAATTTCGAGTAGTTCTTTAAATATTCCTTCCCCATTGGAACTGTTACACATAATGATCAATCCTAAATTTTTTGTGGGATAAAAGATGGCATAATGCTCCCAGCCGTCCATGTGACCTTCTTTAAATACTGCTTTTCCATAGGGTGTCTGGTAGATGCCCCAACCCAAGCCATAACTTAAGTCAATAGCAGCATTTTCGTCGGTGACCTTCCATCTGTTCTCCCCAAATTGTTGTTTGGACTTAATGGCAATTTGGGAAGTAAACATTTCTTCAAATGCAGAAGAACTCAGCCCTTTTCTGGCCAACATCGCTTGAATAAACTTTGCATAATCTTCAGGGGTGGTGTCCATGCTTCCGGCCGCATACTCTTGATCCCTTTTTCTTCTTTCGAGAACTTTTTTCTTCTTATAGTGCCCAACGGCGTAGTTACCTTCAAAGCGATCTTGCCATAAGAAACTGGTCATGTTCATTTCAAGCGGTTGAAAAACATAGGTTTGTGCCAATTCTTCCAATCCTTTATGAGTGATCTGTTCCACCACAAACTGAAGTAGCTGAATTCCCTCTCCGGAATAAATGTAATAGGTTCCGGGATCAGATTGTATCCTTAGAGGCTCAGACATATTGATTCCGGAATTGGTGATGTACCTCCAGTTGGGAAAGCCTGTAGTGTGGGACAGACACATCCTTGCAGTTATTTGCTTATACCTGTCATCTCCCTTAAGAGCTTCGTACCCTTCATAGCTCTGTTGAAAGCTGTAAGAGGTCAGTGGTTTTTCAAGGTATTCTACGAGTGGTCTGTCTAAATCTAACATACCCAAATCGGTTAATTTCATAACGATATAGGCAAATAGGGGTTTGCTAAGAGATGCAGCATAGAAATTATGGGTAGTCTGTAAAGCTTGTTTCTTTTTTAAATTTCTTGAGCCATAGGCCTTTTGGAATAGTACACTGTCCTTTGTAACTATTGTGATGGCAAGTCCATGAACATTGGCGGCAGATTTTAACCGTTCAATATTAGTGTCCAACATTTCGATGTTTATAGAGGAGTTATCTATTCTTTGGACAGTTTGGGCGTAATTTACGTTCGAAAGGAGAAAACTTACCCATATGAAAAGGAGCTTAGTAAGGTTCATCTATTTTTGAGTTATTATCCTTTAATATCCAAAAATTGTTTTCAAAACTCATGTATATACTGGAATAACTGTAGAGATATTCATTGAAGGCCTCACCAACATGTATCCATGAATTTACTTTAAAAATGTAGTTTGTATATTTACAGCCATCATTTTGTAAAAACTTTTAGTTGACGATTACATGAAAAGTGATTTTTACTTAGTAGGTGTCATGATATTGATATGCGTTTCCTGTAGAAGTGATCAAAAGGAAATTGCTAGATTTAAAGAAGACCCCGGTGATTCAATTTAGTCCACTTGCTATATTAACTCCTTATTTTTTTCTTGTATCGGAAGTAGATGAAGACGATCGAACAGGGTCTAGTTATGGCAGCAATGAATATTTGGATATGAACGAGGGTTGTATGTTTGCAGTAAGAATGGGGATAGGTAAAGATGATCAAAAGAAATTTCGGTCAAGTTTATTATTGAGCTGTTATGGGCAAGAAGAATTTAGCTTGAAAGGTTGTCCAACATTAAGAAGTGTTAAATAACAAGATATGTTACTTATTACAATCATTAAATTTTTAGGAACCTTGATTGGTATGGGAATAGCGATTGGGTACTGGGTAGCTGCTTTGATCAAAAAGAATAATCAGAAACTCAAAAGAGCAGGTTGGGCTTTCCTTTTCACATTTGGTTTTTTATTATTATCCACAGCAGCTGAGTTTTTATACATGTACTTAAGTGGCGCCTAATCCCCAAAATTATGATCCAGCAAGAATTACATTATCTGTGTTTATCCCTTTTATCTGTGGATCAAATCTTAGTTCCTCTGACCATTTCTTTTTTGCCTGGAGGGCCAGGGAGGGTTTCTACATGGAGTCCTAGTTCGGTCAAATCTCTTTTGAGTTGGCCTTTTGCGCAATAGGTGACAAAAACACCGCCCGGGTTCATGGCATCGATTACCTTGCCCAGCAGCTCCTTTGTCCATAGTTCTGGCTGTTTGCTGGGTGCAAAGGCATCAAAGAAAACCACATCAGCTGGATACAGCTGCACTTCCTCCAAGGTCGCTTGATCCTTTTTCATATTGAAGTATTCTGTCAAAGCACCACCTTGGTTCCAAGGGGCTTTGTGCAGTCTTTGGAATTGTCCCTGGAAGTGACTCAATCCCTCGTCTATCGACGTATAGTTTAGTTGGGTGTAAATATCTTCTGGAACAGGAAATGGTTCGATGGTATGATAAAGCAAAGGCAGCTTGTTTTGCTCCGCCCAGACCAAAGCCAGCCAAGCATTAAGGCCCGTTCCAAAGCCCACCTCAAACACCCGGATGGGCTGCTGATGTGGGTGGTGCGTGTACCAATGGTCCAACCCATAGAGGAAAAATACATGGATTGATTCCCGGTAAGCACCGTGAAAAGAATGATAGGTTTCATTCAATTCTGGCACATAGAGGGAGTGAGAACCATCTTCTGTTTCGATGAGTTTGATTGCTCTTTCCATCTTAATTGACTTTATAGATCAAAGCCACACAATAGGCAGAAACCCCTTCTTGACGACCTACAAATCCCAGTTTTTCCGTGGTGGTGGCTTTGATGGAAACATTGTTTTCGGGGATTTTCATTACGTCTGCCAAGCAGGTCTTCATGGTATCGATATGAGGGTTAACCTTGGGTTTTTGGAGACAAATAGTAGTGTCTAGATTGCCAATTTCATAACCTTCTTCACGGATCATGGTCATCACATCCCTGAGGAGGATTTTACTGTCGATACCTTTGTATTCTGGGTCTTGATCTGAGAAATGATAGCCAATATCCCTTAAGTTTGCTGCTCCGAGCAAGGCATCACAGATGACATGAATCAGCACGTCAGCATCTGAGTGCCCCACTGCTCCTTTGGTATGTTCCAGTTTGATGCCGCCCAACCAGAAGTCATAACCTTCCTGCAATTGGTGCACATCATATCCAAATCCAATTCTAAAGTTATTCATGCGGTGAAGATAATAGATTTGGTTGGGATTTTATAAAGAGAAGAAGCTATACCTATTATGGAACGGTTTGGAATAAAGAAGACGATTTAAGCACTCGTCCCGTTTTTATTACTTTTATAATAAAGGGTTGAAGCATTTTCTTCAATGATGGTTTGTTTGGCGAAAGCAGAAATCTGATCAGCAGTAATGGTGGTTTTCTTGTCATACTCCATCTGATAAAGGTCAGGAGTTCCCAATTGGGTATAATAAGCCAGGTTCATAGCACGATTGATCAATTGGATGCTTTCATAGGTCTTCATGGCTTCCGCTTGGTTCTTGACCTTTTCAATGGTCTCTGAAGAAATGGCCGTTTCGATAAACTCTTGTACTACTTCATCCAAAACTTTTTCTGCTTCTTCTGCACTTTTACCTTTTTCCATTTTACCTGAAAAAACCATTAGTCCCGGATCCATGGAGCCGAGTACATAGGCATTGCAGGAAGCAAAAATATCAGTGTTTTTGACCAGTTTTTGTTCCAATAGTGAAGACCTTCCAAAGCCCAAAATATCGGTGATCAGGTCACATTCCAGGTAACCGGACTGCAGCCTTCCCGGTACATGATAGGCTTTATACAAAGCATCAGTAGGTACATCAGCTAAGCAAGTATGGATTCTTTTGCCCTTTTGAGGGATTTCTTGAATGATGCTGGCACCATTCTTTTTGGCAGCTGGAATTGGACCAAACCACTTTTGGGTCATTTCCAAGATTTCCTCACTATTCACATCACCTGCTACTACCAGAATAGCATTGTTCGGTGCATAGTGATCATGATAAAAAGACCTGATATCTGTTTCTGTAAATCCTTCAATATCCGCAATTTCCTTCCCGATAGTTGGCCATTGGTAAGGGTGGTTTTGGTAGCAGAGTTGCCTCAGTTGGTGCATGGCGTCCCCATAAGGTTGGTTGAGGTAACGCTGCTTGAACTCTTCTATCACCACTTTCCTTTGGGTTTCAATGGTTTTGTGGCTCAGGTTAAGCTGTAACATTCGGTCAGACTCCAGCCAAAAAGCCGTTTCTATATTGGTAGCGGGAAGGGTGACATAATAATTGGTGATGTCCGTATTGGTAAAGGCGTTGCATTCTCCTCCTACCCTTTCCAAGGCGCTGTCAAAGCTGGGGACATTTTTGGATCCCCCAAACATCAAGTGCTCAAAATAATGGGCAAGGCCTGTTTTGCCCGCCACCTCATTTCTAGAGCCAACCTTATAGATAATGTTGGTTACAGCCATTTTGGTACTGTGGTCCTCGTGAATCACCAGCTGTAAGCCGTTGTCTAAGATATGTCGCTCGTAGTTTATCATAAGTCAAACTTCCCCATCCGAAAAAACCTACGGACTAAAATCCTTGGTTGGACTGTTAATAGGATATACTTGTAAATAAAGTCAAATAAATAGTAAAACAACTGTTAATCAGCTAGTATTAACAGTTGTCCCTTGCAAAGCTAATAAAATCTGGCAAAAGGTGCCGGAAGAATTTTTCAAATAGCCTCCCCATTATACCCCGCCTCTTCCAAGGCCGAAATGATTTCCTGGGTCGTTGCCTCTCCCTCTGCGGTTAGGATTCTGTCTGGATCTGTTAGGTCTACTTTCCAGGTAGTGTTGGGCAATTGATCAAGCTTGGGCTGTACAGTGGCCACACAAGCGCCACATTTGATATTGGTTTTTAGTTGGATCATCATTTTACTGTTTACTGTTTGAATTATCTTTTTAATCTAAGGCTATTGCTAACCACAGACACTGAACTCAGTGCCATGGCCCCGCCGGCAATCATCGGATTGAGTAAAAATCCAAAAGCTGGATAGAGGACTCCAGCAGCCAATGGGATTCCTATAATGTTGTAAATAAATGCCCAAAACAGATTTTGACGGATGGTTTTAACTGTTTTTCGAGTCAAACTCAACATCTGTGGGACCTGGGCAAGGTCTGAATGAATCAAAGTGACTTTCGCCACATCCATTGCAATGTCCGTGCCTTTTCCCATGGCAATGCTCAGGTCTGCCAATGCCAGGGCTTCACTGTCATTGATACCATCGCCAATCATAGCAACGGTTTTTCCGTTTTTTTGTAAAGCTTTAATATATCCGGCTTTATCGGTTGGAAGCATACCGGATTGATAATGCTGGATTCCTACATTTTGGGCCATGGCTTGGGCAGTTTTTTCTTGGTCACCTGTAAGCATATGGACTTCCATTCCCATCTCCATAAGTTCTTTGATGGCACTTTTTGAATTTTCCTTAATGGAGTCTGCCATCGCGATGACACCGATGATTTCTTGGTTTTTTGCCCAATAGATAACAATATGACCTTGGTTTAAGTGGTGGCTCTCAAAATCTTTCATCCAGTCTTTCCCTGTTGCTCCTTGAGTCTTTAACCAATCTTTTTTGCCTACTGCATAATAGTTTCCTTCAAACTGGGCAGAAACTCCATTGCCTGTATGGGATTGGAAGTTGGCCAAATCTGCTTTGTTGAAATTGGCTTTTAGGTGTTGCACCACTGCATCAGCCAAAGGGTGTTCGCTTTGGGATTCCATGGCCAGGAGGACTCCCATTTCTTTTTCAGAAGCTATAAGCTGGGGAGCGAGTTGGATGTCCTCTACAGTTGGCTTTCCCTCAGTGATGGTCCCCGTCTTATCCAAAACGATAGTGTCCACCTTATGCCCGACCTCTAAGCTTTCTGCATCCTTGATCAACATACCCATCGAGGCTCCTTTGCCAATACCCGCCATGATAGCCGTCGGTGTGGCCAGTCCCAATGCGCAGGGACAAGCAATGACCAAGACAGTTACAAAGGCCAGCATGCCATGAAGCCAGGCATCTTCTATCCCACTAAGTCCCCAAACCAAAAAGGCTAAGATGCCAATACTAATGACAATAGGAACAAATATGGCCGTAATCTTATCTACTAACTTTTGTACTGGGGCCTTGGAGCCCTGTGCCTCTTTGATTTTTTGAATAATCTGGGCCAAAAGGGTGGTGTCACCTGCTTGTTCTACTTGAAATTGGAAACTTCCATTTTGGTTGATGGTACCTGCAAATACCTGATCCCCCGATTGCTTAGCGATGGGGACGGGTTCTCCAGTCAGCATGCTTTCATTGATATAGGAATGGCCATCAATGATCTTTCCGTCTAGCGGTATTTTTTGTCCAGGTTTGACCAGGATGAATTCTCCCACTGAAACCTTTTGTGTCTTTTTTACTATTTCCTTTCCATTTTCCATGACAATAAGCTCATCTGGTTGAAGTCCCATCAGCTTCTTCAGGGCTTCTCCAGTTCCTGCTTTGGCACCAGACTCCAACATCCTTCCCAGCAGAATAAAGAAAACTATGACCGCTGCTGCTTCAAAATACACGTGAGCGGTTATTCCTCTTTGGGTCAACCATTCTGGAAAAAAAGTGGTGAATGTACTGTATAGATAAGCTACACCTGTACTGACGGCTACTAAGGTGTCCATATTGGCTTTTCCATGTTTGGCTTGACGTACAGCATTGATAAAGAATTGGAGGCCAAAGACAAACAATACTGGTGTAGTCAAAGCCCACATGATATAATTGGCAAAAGGAATATCCATTAGGAACATGCCGATGATAAAGACGGGGGTGGCAAGAATGCCAGCAGCAATAGTATTCCTTTTTAATTTTAGATAGGCTTGCTGTTGGTTTTTCTCCAAGTCACTGGTTTCCATCTTTTCAATGATGATGTCATAACCAGATTCTCTTACTGCTTTTTGGATGGCATTTGGATCTGCTTCTTTTTCAAGTTGAAGCAAGGCAGAATGGGTGGCAAAGTTCACACTGGCTGATTGCACCCCAACTTGCTTTTTCAGGGTGTTTTCCACACTGCTGGCACAGGCAGCACAGCTCATTCCGGTAACTGGCCATTCTATTTTATTGCTCATGATGTTTTATTTCGGTTTTGGTCGGGCTCTTTTGAAGCCTTAAGGTTACGAAACAAATTTAAGCGCAAAGGTGTCGTCGCTAGTTATATAATTTTTGAAATGATTAAACAGGACGTAGCTAATTCCCGTATTCCCAAAAAAATCACGAACTTTAAGTGCCTGTTTCTAGTTTAATCACACATAGCCTAATTCAGCGCATCAAAAAAACCTTTTAGACTCATGATGAAATCCACCATTGAGCCGGAGTGTACCGGGCAATTTTCACCTTTGTTTATCGATTACATCCAAAAGAAAACCGATTTAAAGCCTTTCTATCATCAGTATCCATCTTTGGAAAATTTTAAGGCTGTAATTGAAAAAAGGAATTTTGGTAAGGACAAAAGAAAGGTGTTGAAGGAAGCTTTGCATCAGCAATATGAAGGTTTTGAATTAAGCGAGGCTACTACCAAGAATTTGGATAGCCTTGAAGAGGCAAATACTTTTACCGTGACGACCGGTCACCAGTTGAATCTTTTTACGGGCCCATTATACTTCATCTACAAAATCGTTTCGACAATCAATTTGGCCAGGCAACTGCAGGAAGCCTATCCAGATTACCGTTTTGTGCCCGTGTATTGGATGGCTTCTGAGGATCATGATTTTGAGGAAATCAACCATTTTAGTTATGAGGGTAAAAAATACAGTTGGGAAACTAATCAGAAAGGAGCAGTAGGTGATTTTGAACTGGACGGTAGCATGGACGACTTTATCAAGGAGATCACTTTTGCTCCTGATTTTTTTAAGCAAGCTTACCGGGAGCAAAAAACTTTAGCAGATGCAGTAAGGTACTATGTGAACCATTTATTTGGAGAGAAGGGCTTGGTGATTGTGGATGGGCATGATACCAGTTTAAAAGGACTTTTTAAGGAGGTAATCAAAGATGACCTACTTACCAACAGTGCCAATGAATTGGTCAATAAGCAAACAGAGAGGCTTGAAGAATTGGGCTATAAGAGCCAAATTTTCCCAAGGGAGATTAACTTTTTCTATTTGGACAAAGGGATCCGTTCGCGGATTGTCAAGAATGGATCAGTATATGAGGTTCTGGATACGGGCAAGCAATTTTCAGAGCAGGAAATGCTGGCTCTTGTAGAAAGTAGCCCAGAAATATTCAGCCCAAATGTGGTGCTGAGGCCACTTTATCAGGAATATATTTTACCGAATATTGCCTATTTGGGTGGCCCCGCAGAAGTAGCTTACTGGTTGCAGCTGAAATTGGTTTTTGATCATTACCAGACAGACTACCCAATGGTTATGCCCAGAAACTTTGCCATGATCAAAGGAAAGAATGCCTCTCGTAAAGCAGAAGCGCTGGGCTTGAGCAATAAACAACTATTTGTTCCTTATGAAAGTTGGAAGAAGGAATATGTGAAGAATAATGCCCAGTCCGACCTAAGTCTGGAAAAAGAAAAAGAAGCCTTATCTGCAATTTTCGAAGAAATGGGGATGGCAGCTGCTGAAGTGGATCCTACCTTGAAAAACTCAGCAGAAGCAGCTAAAACAAGAGCTTTGAAGGTCATAGAGCATTTTGGGAAGAAACTGAGACGGGGTGAGGAAAGAAATTTGGAAACGGATCTTCAAAGGATGAAGTCCTTAAAAGAAATCCTTTTTCCCGGAGGAACGCCACAAGAACGAAAAAGCAACTTTTTGGAGTTTTACCTTAAAGATGAGCAGTTTATTGAAAAGCTCTATACTCACTTCGACCCATTGGATTTCAATTACATCATACTAGAGGAAAATGGATGAGAAAGCACGACTTAGAAATCTTTATAAAGCCAAAAGAAAGGCATTAGGGGCTGAGAAGATGGCGGAGCAGTCCAAAAAGATCAAGGATGAACTCATGCGCTTTTTGGAATCTCATGGCCAGTTCAAGCATTTTCATATCTTTTTACCCATTGCCCGGCTTAATGAAATCGATACTTTTCCGATTGTGGAGGCACTTTTGTCAGCAGGCAATCGTGTTTATACTTCTGTTACAGATTTTTTGACTGGAGAGCTCAAGACCGTTGAAGTTGATACAAATACCACCTATTCAGTGGATAAGTGGGGTATTCCTGTGCCCAGTTCTCCGGTAGAAGTTTCACCAGAAAAGATTGAAGTTGTCTTGATACCGCTTCTGGCATATGATTTGGATGGTAATCGCATTGGGTATGGAAAAGGATTTTACGATCGGTTTTTATCTGGATTAAAACCTGAGGTTTTTAAGGTAGGATTATCGTATTTTGTACCTGAAGTTTCCATTCCGGTAGAAGAACATGATATTTGCATGAATATTTGTATTTTACCCAGCGGAATTATTGAATTTAATTAAACCATCTATTACACTAAATTTTATTTTATGTTCAAGAAAGCAATTGTAGCTGTTTTTGCAGTAGCTATCATGGTGATCAGTTATCAGGCCGAAGCCCAGACGTACAGTACGGGTGTGGGTTTGAGAGCTGGAGTGACCAACGGATTAACCGTAAAGCATTTTCTAGGTTATGACGCGGCCATCGAAGGGATTTTGCATTCCCGTTGGAAGGGGCTCGTGATTACTGGATTGTATGAGATGCACAGAGATGTTCGTGAGATCAGAGGCCTAAAATGGTTTTATGGTGGCGGTGCCCATTTAGGTACTTGGGGAGACAAAAGTGATCCTCCTTTTGATGACCCAGATAAAAACTATACCGTCTTTGGGATTGATGGGATCATAGGCTTGGACTACAAATTTGAAGACGCCCCGGTGAACCTATCACTGGACTATAAACCGGCGTTTAACCTGACGGACAATGTCGGCTGGTGGGGAGATGAGATAGCGCTGTCTATCCGCTTTACCTTCCACTGATCAAAAGATCATTAGGAACAAAGGCAAATGTCACAAGGCATTTGCCTTTGTTTTTTTAACTTGGGTCAATATTAAAACCAAAAAAATATGACGAACCCTATTTGGATCATGACCTCGGCGTTTGATCAGTTAAGCTTGGAAGAGGTGATCGAAAAAGCAAAGGAAACCGGTGTGCAAGGATTGGATGTGTGCGTGTTCAGGCGAGACGGTACTCGGGATGATTTTGTGGCTACCCACATGGATTATGATAATTTTTCACTGGACACAGCCAAGGCTACTTTGTCCCAATTTAATACTGCTGGGCTTAGTCTTTCTTTAGGGGCTTTTGATAACCTGATTGGCGGTGATCCTGGCCAGAGGATCAAAAATCAAAACCATTTATTGAAATTGATCCGCATGGCCCATTTGATGGGGGGAGATGCCAATGATATCAAAGTAGGAACCTTTGTTGGCTATAACCATGAGTTGGGAAACCAAGAAAATGGTTTTGAAAAGAACCTGGAGGAATACGCCAAGGTTTTTGGCCCAATTATCAAATATGCAGAGGACTTGGGCGTGACGGTATTGTATGAAAACTGCCCTATGGAAGGCTGGCGCTCAGCTGGCCATACAGGGACTTTTAACAATTTGCCTGGGGTGTTGGCTGCCAGAAAGCTGATGTATGCCATGATTCCGAGCAAGTCGCATGGTGAGATTTATGATCCCTCTCATGATGTATGGCAACATACGGATCCTGTGGAAGTGATCAAACATACAGATATGGATCGCTTAAAACGTATCCATGTAAAGTCTACCAGAAATAACTCCGACCCTTACTGGGGTAATATGTATCCTACTCAATGGGTAGATAAAGATTTGGCCCAAAAAGCAGGTGTCCCCACTGCTCAAAACGAATGGGACAGGCACCATTATGAAGCCACTTTGCCAGGGTTTGGAGTGGGTGACAGTATGGATTGGAGGAAATTTATCAATATCCTTCAGGAAAAAGGTTTTTCTGGTCCTTTTGAAATAGAAAATGAAGCAGGTCTGTCCAAAGGAACGGGCAACATGGCGGCCATTATGCAGGGCTATAAGGCCACGGTATTGAACCTTAGCCCTATCTTATGGCCTTTGACGGAAGAAGGGTACCATTATCCAAAGGCCAATTTTAAAGAGATGAAGGCGGTGGCCGCCAAAGATATTCCTATCGTGACCATGGGTGATTTGAAATAGGTACTTTTTGTGTAACGCTATTTCAGGACGAGGCAGTTTAATAAAATAAAAAACTTCAGTAGTTATTTCCAATAAGTAGAGATCATCAAAAAAAGTAAAATAAAAAAGCCCCGCTAAGCGGGGCCCTATACCTAGGTGAGTTTAACAAAGTATTTATTCAGTACTCCTAAATAAATCTTTGCAAACGTCTTATAACACCAAACTTTAAACTCCTGAACCTCAGCGGGCGTCAACATGTTGAGACCCTTTCTTAACTCTTTCTCGAAAAGCTTCTTGTCAAAACTCACCTTTAACAAAATGGTTTTAACATATTCTATCATGGCTCATCAATTTATTTTTAAGTTAAACAATACTAAAATCAATACGACAATACTATGAATTTGTTGCGTTTAAAATATACTCGTTAATTTGCGTCAAATAAGTAGTTGTGTATCTCATGAAAAGAACGAAATATTACCTCACTCTAGTATTCATTTGGACATCGATAATTTCCATTGCCCAAGCACAAGATGTAAGGATTGACTTAGGACCTGATGAGATAGGCTTGAACGAAACGTTCAGCATAAAAATAACAATTTCCGATGAGAAAATAAAGTCATATGATCAGTTTCCAGAGATACCGGGCTTCCAGAAGCAGGGAATTTCTCAGTCTTCTTCCATGAATGTGATCAATGGCCAAATGAGCAGTACCAATAGTATTGTTCAATACTACAAACCGCTGAAAATGGGGCAGTTTAGTCTACCTAATTTTACCCTTCAGGTCAATGGTAATGAGGTGTCTTCTCCTGGTAAAACCATCACAGTGACCGATGCCAAGCAAAGCCAGCAGCGACAGGGTTCCAGAGATCCATTTGATGACTTTTTCAGAAGAGATGAACCGCAAGAGCAAGAATTTATTGAGTTGGATGATGAGGCATTTTTTGCGATGACAGTGGACAAAAATGAAATTTATGTGGGCGAGGGCTTTAATGTGAGTTTGGCCTTTTTCATGGCCCAATCCAACCAGGCTCCCTTTGATTTTTATGAACCGGGAAAACAACTGGAGGAAATTGTCAAGAAAATCAAGCCGACCAATGCTTGGGAGGAAAACTTCAATATTACCAATATCCAGCCAGAGCGGGTGACCATTGATGGAAAGGTATGGACCCGCTTCAAAGTATATGAATCCACCTTCTATCCTTTCAATGAGGGCGAGATCGAATTGCCGCGAGTGGCTTGGGAGATGATCAAGTACAAGGTGGCTAAAAACCCTACTTTCTTTGGGAATAACAGGCAACAGGATTTTAAGACCTTCTATGCTAATGGCAAGACCATTAAAGTTAAGCCTTTGCCTCCTCACCCACTGAAAAATGAGGTGAGTGTGGGAGTTTACAGGCTACGGGAAAATTTTGACTCCAAAAAAGTAGAAACTGGCGAAGGCGTAACCTATGATTTTGGGATCAGTGGGGAAGGAAACATCAATGCCATCAAGCCTCCCAAGAAGATGGATATTCAAAAGCTAAACACTTTTGACCCGAATGAACGACAGCAAATCAACCGGGGAAGAGGTAAAGTGACCGGGATCAAACAGTATGAATACTATATCACCGTCAATGAGCCCGGAGAAGTAGCTTTGAAGGATCACTTTGAGTGGATTTACTTTAATACGGACAAAGAAACCTATGATACCCTAAGGCCAAGTGCGGTCTTGAACGTGGTGGGTGAGAGCAAAATCAATCAATCAATATCTTCCACGCGCCTGGGAGGAATCTATGATTTAATAGAACTAGAGGACAATAAGCTTTTAAACCAACGATATAAGTATTATTTTTCGACTTTTATCAACATACTACTGGTTGGCGCAGTGATTTTACTGATCGTCATGATTATGAAAAAGAGGTAATGGGTAATTCATTTGGAAGAGTATTTAGGATAAGCACCTTTGGAGAATCACATGGCAAAGGGCTTGGCGTTATTATAGATGGCTGTCCTGCAGGGCTGCCAATAGATGAGGAGTTTATCAGACAAGAGCTGCAGCGCAGAAAGCCCGGGCAGTCCAAGATCACCACACAACGGAAAGAGGAGGATGAATGTCAAATCCTTTCTGGCGTGTTTGAAGGCAAAAGTACTGGTACGCCCATCGCGATCATCATCATGAACACGGACCAGAAGAGCAAGGACTATTCGCATATTGCTGACAAGTATCGTCCTTCCCATGCTGATTTTACCTATCAGGAAAAATTTGGGAATCGCGATTACCGCGGTGGAGGAAGAAGTAGCGCCAGAGAAACTGCTGCAAGAGTAGCTGCCGGTGCAGTTGCTAAAATGTTTCTTAAGCATGTTGGTGTAGAGATCAATGCTTATGTTAGTCAGGCGGGGCATATCAAGCTGGATAAGCCTTATCAGGAATTGGACTTTGCTGAAATTGAGAAAAACATTGTGCGCTGTCCAGATCCTGAAGTGGCCAATGAAATGATCGAATACATTGATGAAATCAGGAAGAACCGGGATACGGTAGGTGGCGTGGTGAGCTGCGTGGCCAAGCAAGTGCCAGTGGGCTTAGGTGAGCCGGTTTTTGATCGACTTCATGCCGATTTGGGAAAGGCGATGCTCAGCATCAATGCCGTCAAAGGCTTCGAATATGGCAGTGGCTTTGAAGGGGTAAGCATGAGGGGGTCTGAGCACAATGATGAGTTTTACCAGGAAGGAGATAGGGTGAGGACCAAGACCAATTATTCAGGTGGAATTCAAGGAGGCATTTCAAATGGTGAAGATATTTATTTCCGCGTAGCCTTCAAGCCTGTGGCCACCATTATGAAAGACCAGGACAGTGTCAATCAGGCAGGAGAAGCGGTTACCGTTTCTGGTAAAGGAAGGCATGACCCTTGTGTGGTGCCTCGCGCGGTACCGATCGTGGAAGCAATGACTGCCTTGGTACTAGCAGATTTCTTATTGTTGAAGCGAATGAATAAATTGGAAGCTTAAGCACCTAACTCAACTGATATGTTTAAAAAAATACCCCTTCATACTCAAATTATCATTGGCCTGGTCTTGGGGCTGATTTTCGGTTTAGTTGTCATCAAAACCGAAATGTCACCGGACTTTACCATTGACTTTATCAAGCCCATTGGTACTATTTTTATCAATGCATTGAAAATGATAGCCGTTCCATTGGTACTGGCATCTTTGATCGTGGGGGTATCTAACTTGGGAGACATTACCAAGCTGGGAAGAATTGGTGGAAAAACCATTAGTGCTTATATGGTCACTACCGTAATAGCGGTGACCGTGGGCTTGTTATTCGTGAATATTTTTGCTCCAGGAAAAAGCTTGCCAACAGAAACCCGGGAAAGGTTGATGGAACAATTCAATGAGGTAGTGGGCGATAAATCTTCACAGGCTGCTGAACTGCAGGAACAGAGCCCATTGAAACCTTTGGTGGACATTGTTCCAGAAAATGTCTTCTTATCAGCTACTGATAATGGCAGCATGCTTCAGGTGGTATTTTTTGCGATTATAGTGGGGATAGCATTATTGGAGATACCTAAGTCAAAGGCTAGCCCTGTAATAGCGTTTTTCGATGGGATGAACGATGTCATCATCAAAATAGTGGGCTATATCATGCTGATTGCGCCCTATGGCGTTTTTGCCCTAATGGCTTCACTGATTGTGGAGATTGCAGGGGATAATCCCGATTCGGCCATCGAGTTGCTATTTGCCTTGCTAAAATATAGTTTACTGGTAGTGGCAGGCTTATTGACCATGATCATTTTGGTTTATCCAACCATCTTGAAGGTTTTTACCAAAGTAAAGTACAGGGATTTCTTCCAAGCGTTGAGACCCGCTCAATTATTGGCTTTTTCCACTAGTTCGAGTTCGGCGACATTGCCAGTAACCATGAAGCAAGTGGAAGAGGAAATAGGAGTTTCAGAAGAGGTAAGTAGTTTTGTCTTACCCTTAGGGGCTACCATCAACATGGATGGTACCTGTTTGTACCAAGGTGTGGCTGCTGCATTTATTGCCCAAGCTCTGGGGATGGACCTGACCTTGACACAGCAGTTGATGATTGTGTTGACGGCTACTTTGGCATCTATTGGGACTGCAGGAGTGCCAGGAGCTGGATTGATCATGTTATTGATTGTACTCGAATCTATTGGTGTGCCTTCAGCAGGTTTAGCTTTGATCCTTGCCCCAGACAGGATTCTGGACATGTTCAGGACAGTGGTCAATGTAACCGGAGATGCTACGGTATGTACCGTTGTGGCCAGTACAGAAGGAGAATTGCCAGAAGGATTGATCAGGGAATCCAATCCTTTGACATCTACACCAGAATAATAAAATCGATCAAAGAGGAACTAATCACCTCATTTGATGTTTGAATTGCTAGAAGCTAAAAATTAAGACCATGTTACAAGCGCAGAAAAAGCCGGTACATATTTATATGGAAGCCAACCCCAACCCAAATTCACTGAAATTTGTGGTAAACTTTATGTTGACAGATGATGGGGTAAGCTTTGATTATCCTGATGAGAAGAGCACCGAAAACTCTCCTCTTGCCAAGGAGCTTTTCAACTTTGCGGCGGTAGAGCGAGTATTTATCACCTCTAATTTTGTGACGGTGACCAAGACAGATGATGTGGACTGGCCGGAAATCCAGGATCATATCCGGGAACATATCAAACAATACTTGGAAGCAGGTAAATCCGCTGTAAATGTAGTTTTGGATAAAGATCCGTTGTTTGATGAAAACGATAGTGAGACAGTAAAGAAAATCAAAGGAATCTTGGACGAATACATTCGGCCTGCAGTAGAACAAGATGGTGGTGCAATTATCTTCCACAGTTTTCATGAAGGAACGGTGAAGGTGCTGTTACAGGGTGCTTGTTCAGGTTGTCCTTCAAGCACGGTAACTTTGAAAGCGGGGATAGAGAATCTTTTGACCAGAATGTTGCCTGATGAGGTGAAAACCGTAGAGGCAGAAGGAATCTAAAAATAAAATTAAACTGTCAAGGTCATTCGTCTCAACGAATGGCCTTTTTTTTGCTTTTTGCAGACAAAGCGCTTGTAAATTATGCTAAGGAAAAACTGGACCTGGACCATATTGGGTGTCACCTGTTTGATTATTCGGTATTTTGCTGTTCGGTTTCCTGAGGATACTGAACATTTTTACTCTAGAAATTTTTTTCCTGTCATCAGAAATGTCATTGACATAAGTATTGCACGCTTGCCTTTTCCTACTATCTATTTGTTCTTTTTAGGACTCTTGATTGCCTTTGGCTATTACCTTTGGAAAATTAGATTGAGGAAAGGTTGGCTGGCCAAGTTGCTTTTTACAGGCAGGTGTACCTTGAATTTTATAGGCTTTCTGGTTTTTTTATTTCTCTTCCTATGGGGTTTTAACTATCAAAGGGTTCCTATCTTTGAACAATTGGACTTAAAACCCAAGGCACTTGAGAAAGAAGTATTGGTGAGGGAATTGGAGCTTACCAGAAATATTCTTCACCAACTTCGGCCACATATCACTGAGGATACCACTGCGATTGGAAGTACTATTCCTTATAAAAACCTGGAAAAGGTAGTCCGGGCAACCATTAGGGAAAACCTCTATATGATGGGCCTCAATTTTACAGGAAATCCAAGGACAAAGGAGTTGTATCCCGGAGGATTGTTGAGAAAGCTTGGGATATTGGGCATTTACTTTCCCTTTGTGGGGGAGAGCTATATTGACCCGACCATGCACCCTTTGGAGAAGCCATTTACCATTGCCCATGAGATGGCCCATAGTTATGGGGTGACCAATGAAGGAGAGGCGAACTTTATTGGCTGGGTGATTTGCTCCAATAGCGATAACCCACTGTTGCAATATTCTGGCCAGCTCAGATTACTGAGTTATCAACTCAATGACTTGTATCGCTTGGATGCACCGGGTTACCGACAATTTATTACTACTTTGGATAAAGGACTAAGGAATGATCTGATAGATATTTCAGAAAATCATAGGCAAATTGAAGCGATTTCCTTGGAGCTCAGTAGAAAATCAAATGACCTTTTCTTGAAATCCCAAGGAGTGAAGGCAGGTGTCAAAAGTTACGCCCAATTGCCCATGCTGGCCTATGCATGGAGAAATAAGCTCAAAGGGATGGAGTAATACTGCTTTTTTATATATTTAAGAAGTTTTTAGTTTAAAATAAAAAATTGTTTAAATGAATCGATTCATTTTTGTGACTATCCTGTTTTTCGGGGTGGGTATAAGTGTTCAGGCGCAAGATTTAAAAGTAGAAAGTGAGCGTGACAGGGACAATAACATTTCATTGATCTGTGATAATAGCACTTCTGGTGTCTATACACTATTGATTGATGTACCTCGTCATGATAATTTAAAGCCTAATAGTTCTTTGCCGGCTGTAAAGACCGTCCAGCGTGGCAGAACCAAGGTTTTGGAACTGGATAGGATCAACCCTAACCAAAGTGATGGACTCCAGTACAGCTATCGGTACTATAAGGGATTTATCAAATCTAAGTTGGAGGATGTGACTTATAGTCTGCCATTTCCAGATCGGAGTTTAGCCAGGGGTGTTGAATTTAGCCATCTCAAAGAATATTTGAATACGGGAGAGAAGCCTGATGGATTTTATGCTGTAGGCTTTTTCTTTGAAGAAGAAACACCTGTTTTGGCATCTAGAAAAGGACTTGTAATAGAAGTAACCGATGACCAAATTGTCACCAAAAAGAACCTCATTTATAGTCGAGTGAAAAACAGTGTCGAGATATTACATGATGATGGGACTTTTACCATAATATCTGTGATGAAGCCAGGGTCCATCAAGGTGGAGCCTGGGCAAGAGGTCAATGTGGGAGATGTATTGGGCCTTTCTGGAGGAGAAAACTATGATTCCGGTTATCATATCAGACTTTTGACGCAAAGGTTGGTGAGGAAAAATAGGGAAGAGTTGGCCTATGAAAATATAGTCATGAAATTTCTCGATGCCAACCAAGGAGCGGTAAAGATCAGCAGTGGAAATACTTATGAAGCTACTTTTCCAGAGGAACTGATTACAGCCGAGATGAGCAAAAGAGACTATAAAAGATGGCTCAAGACTCAGTGACAGTTTTTTGTTTTTTCTTCCTATTCCCAATCCATACACCTAGAATTACGGCTACTATGCCGATATAATGTCCCGGCAGAAGCACTTCGCCGTCAATCACTCCCCAGGCTATGGCTACAATAGGTATCAGGTAAGTGACCATGCTGGCAAAAACGGGAGTAGCTATTTTGACCAATCCATTGAAGATGATCAGGGCGATGGCGGTGCCCAGCACACCGAGAATGGTCAAGTAGCCTACTGCTAGCAAAGCCCCTTCTTCGTGGACTACTTTCATGGAAAACTCAGTGCCGGCCATTAAGTAGAGCAATGCTACTGGGAGCACTAACAATAAAGAGATTGCTGTGATCTCAACTGGCTTTAAAGCCACAAACCAATGCTTGATGATGTTCAAATTGATGCCATAGCAAAGGGTAGCCAAAATGACAAAGAAGGCATAGCCATTGATATCAGCAAAGCCACTGAAACTGGAGCCTTCCTTTACACTGATCAGGACTACTACTCCGATAAAGGCAATGATCAATCCGAGACTGTTTCTTCCCGTGATTTTTGAACCAAAGAATAAAGCACCGATAATGACAACAAACAATGGAGTGAGGGCATTGAGCACGCCTGTGATGGAGCTGCTCAATTGGGTCTGAGCTTTTGCAAAAAGAAAGGCAGGGATAAAGCTGCCCACCAAGCCTGCTACGATAAGGTTACCTACCTGCTTTTTGTTCAGTTTTTTCAGCCGAGGCAATGAAAGTGGTAAAAGTACCAAAGCGGCAGAAACAATCCTGTAAGCCCCCACCTCTCCAGCAGAAAAGACAACCAGCCCTTTCTTGATTAGGATAAAGGAACTTCCCCATATCAAGGAAAGCAGCGCTAGCAATAGCCAGCTACGCAGCGTTTGATCACCAGTAGTGTTGGGAGTCATTTGTTTCGGTTTAATAGCTTATCAAGTCTTCACAAAAGTAAACTTTTCAGGTAACACCAAACAGGATTATAAAGTTGCTTGCAGAGAAGTTCTTTTAAAGAAAAAAGGTTGACCAACCGGCCAACCTTCAACATGTCGCAAAGTTCTTTTTTATATTTATCCTGCTACGAACTGATAATCTGCAAACTGAACTGCCACCTCATCCAGCACTGCAGCCACTTCATCATAAGTATCAGCGGTAACCATTTGCATGCGGTAAGGCTTAAAATTGGGCATGCCGCGGAAATAGTTCGTGTAATGCCTTCTCATTTCCAGGATTCCTAATTTTTCCCCTTTCCATTTCACAGAAAAGTCCAAATGCTTTTTAGTGATGCGGATTCTTTCATTTAAGTCTGGTGCTGCCAGTTTTTCACCTGTTTCAAAGAAATGCTTGATTTCGTTGAAGATCCAAGGGTAGCCAATGGCGGCTCGGCCTATCATCATGCCATCTACCCCAAATCGGTTTCGGTAGTCCAGGGCCCGCTCAGGGCTGTCGATATCTCCATTTCCAAAAAGAGGGATGTGGATGCGTGGGTTTTCCTTGATTTTGGCCAAATAAGTCCAGTCAGCTTCTCCCTTGTACATTTGCTTTCTGGTGCGGGCATGCACACTGATGGCCTGAATACCTACATCCTGAAGTCTTTCGACCACTTCCACAATACGGATGGTGTCACTGTCCCAGCCCAAACGGGTTTTTACAGTAACGGGAATTTTGACAGCTTTGACAATCTCGGCGGTCATGGCCACCATTTTGTCTATATCCAATAGGATGCCAGCTCCAGCACCTTTGCAGGCGACTTTGTTGACTGGGCAACCGTAATTAATGTCCAGGATATCAGGTCCAGCAGCTTCAGCAATGGCTGCCGCTTCCCGCATGGACTCAATTTCATTTCCGAAAATCTGAATTCCAATAGGGCGCTCGTATTCGAAAATATCCAATTTCTGAACACTCTTGGCCGCATCACGGATCAGTCCTTCTGAACTGATAAATTCCGTGTACATCAAGTCTGCACCATTTTCCTTACATACCGCTCTGAATGGCGGATCGCTGACATCTTCCATCGGTGCCAGCAGTAAGGGAAATTCTCCTAAGGCTAAGTTTCCTATTTTTACCACAACTGATTTATAATTTTCCCGTAAATTTACCCCAATTATGGAGATTTATAAAACCCAAAGTCAAATTGCTGCAAAACACAACTGGTTATTGTCTCTGGTTGTTCTTGTTTTGATCACTTTTGGCGTACTCGCACTGACTCAAGGAATTGCACTTGTTCTGATCCCATTTTTGTTCAATATCCCTTTTGAGGACATCCTACCCCTGTTTCAGGGTGAATTGGATCATCCCAATGGACGAATGGCCATGCTATTCCTTCAAGGTCTTGGCGGTGGACAGGCTTTTCTTTTGGCTGGATATATTTTTTCCAGGTTTGTAGAAAAAGCAAGTCTCGGATGGGAACAACAGTTTAACCGCGTAAAGTTCAATAGTTTACTGTTAATGTTTCCATTGCTGTTTGGATTTATTTTATTTGACTCGGCAATAGTGGAGTGGAATATGAATGTGGACTTTCCGACATTTATGCAAGGATTCGAGGATTTTGCCCGGGAAATGGAAGACCAGGCCATGGCGTTGACCAAGTACCTCACTGATTTCGAAACACCTGGAGAGTTTATTTTGGGCTTGCTCGTTATTGGTGTTTTTGCAGGTATTGGTGAAGAATATCTGTTTAGGGGGATTGTACAGCCCAAATTCCACCGATATACCGGGAATGCCCATTGGGGAGTGTGGATTGCTGCTTTTGTCTTTTCTGCCATTCACTTTCAGTTTTATGGTTTCTTTCCTAGGATGCTTTTGGGGGCGTTGTTTGGCTATTTATACCTGTACTCGGGAAGCTTAGTTTACCCGATGTTGGGACATGTTCTGAATAATTCCTTTACTTTAGTGATGGTGTACTTGAACAAGCTGGGAATGGTAGAGTTTGATATTGAAGAGGCAGATGGATTTTCTTGGTATGCGGTGCTGTTGGGATTAGTAATATTTGTATTCTGCATGCGTGTTTTTATTTCCCAAAACAGCAATACCCCTTCTGATGGAAAAGTGGCAGAAAGTATTTGAGTCAGCTATACTTATCCGGGCTGAGATTGTCAAGGGAGTTTTGCAAGAGCATGATATTACCGCCATTGTGCTCAATAAAAAAGAATCAGTTTATCAACTTCATGGAAGTTATCATGTGATGGTTACTTCTGAAAATGCCTTGGAGGCAGTTAATATTATCAAGAATGAGATATCGTTTTAATATATCCAACTACAGTGAGCTGGCACAGCGGGTCATTACTGCATTGATCGGAGCGGGGGGAATTGTAGCTGGATGTGTCTATAGTGAATGGACCTATTTTGTGATCTTTGGAGCCATTTTAGGGTTTTCACAAATGGAATTTTATAAGCTTTCCGGACTGGATGGGATGTTGCCTTTGAAGAGTTTCGGTACATTCTTGGGCTTATTGATCTTTATCATGTCCTTTTTGGTGGAGATGCAACACATGGCCGACAAATACTACTTTCTGATTTTCCCCATGGTCTCCTTGATCTTTTTTATCAAACTTTACAGGAAATCGGATAAGAAACCTTTTACAGGGATTGCTTATACTTTCTTGGGGATCTTCTATGTGGCAGTGCCATTTTCCTTGCTGAATATGGCTGCTTTTTCGGTGGATGGAAGCTTTCATTATGAAATCATTGTGGGCTCATTATTTATTTTGTGGGCAAGTGATAGTGGAGCGTATTTTGCTGGAACAAAATTCGGTAAGACGAAGTTGTTTGAGAGAGTATCTCCCAAGAAGTCTTGGGAAGGAAGCTTAGGTGGAGCGGCCACGGCTATTGCCACGGCATATATATTGAGCAGGTACTTTATGGTCATTCCCGAATGGAAATGGTTTTGCATTGGAGGAATCATCATTATAGCGGGAACATATGGAGACCTGATCGAGTCTTTATTCAAGCGAAGTATTGCAATCAAAGACTCTGGAAAAGGACTTCCCGGACATGGCGGATTTATGGATCGATTTGACGGATTGTTATTATCGGCCCCATTTATAGCTGCCTTTTTGAAAATATTTTAAAAAAGGTGTATTGATATTGAAATAGTGCCTAATATTGCATCGTAATTAAGTCTCTAAAAAAACCAAACCCAATTATGGCTTACATTGAACCGGCTCCTATAAAGGATAAAGAAAATCCACTGGAGTCAATGATGGAGAGGTTTAACATTGCAGCAGAAAAACTGGGCCTCTCAGAAGAGGTTTACAGTGTGCTCAAAAACCCCGCAAAACAAGTTATTGTTTCATTGCCGATCACCATGGATAATGGCAAGATCAAAGTATTTGAAGGAATCAGGGTGATCCATTCAAATATTCTGGGACCTGCCAAAGGCGGTATTCGCTTTGCCCCAGATGTGCATATTGACGAAGTGAGGGCCTTAGCGGCTTGGATGACTTGGAAATGTGCGGTGGTAGATATCCCCTATGGTGGTGGAAAAGGTGGCGTAAGGTGTAATCCAAGAGAAATGTCTCCTGGAGAGATCGAACGTTTGGTTAGGGCCTATACCTTGGCAATGATTGATGTGTTTGGTCCGGACAAGGACATTCCGGCTCCTGATATGGGAACTGGTCCAAGAGAAATGGCTTGGTTGATGGATGAATACTCCAAGGCCAATGGTACTACTGTCAATGCTGTGGTAACTGGCAAGCCTTTGGTATTGGGAGGTTCTTTAGGGAGAACAGAAGCCACTGGTAGAGGTGTAATGGTCTCCGCTTTGGCAGCCATGGAAAAATTAAAGATCAATCCTTTTCAGGCCACTTGTGCGGTACAGGGTTTTGGGAATGTAGGTTCTTGGGCGGCTCTGTTGTTGGAAGAAAGGGGACTGAAAGTAGTATCCGTTTCTGATATTTCCGGAGCTTACTATAATAGCAATGGGATCAATATTCAGGAAGCGATCAATTATAGAAATGGTAACCTTGGGACTTTGGAAGGGTTTAAAGGAGCTGAAAAGCTTTCTGATCCAGCTGAATTGCTAGAGCTTGAGGTGGATGTATTGGTGCCAGCTGCGGTGGAGGATGTGATTACCAAGAAAAATGTGGATAATATCAAAGCCAAACTGATAGTGGAAGGTGCCAACGGGCCTACCTCTTTCAATGCAGATAAGATTATCAATGAAAAAGGTATCATGGTCGTACCGGATATCTTGGCCAATGCCGGCGGAGTTACTGTTTCCTATTTTGAATGGGTGCAAAATAGGCTTGGCTACAAATGGACCGCAGAAAGGGTCAATAGACGTTCCGACCGAATCATGAAAGAGGCTTTTGACCATGTATATAAAGCATCTGTCAAATATGATGTGCCTATGCGGATTGCAGCTTATATCGTTGCGATTGACAAAGTAGCCCAAACCTATCAATTCCGTGGAGGCTTCTAATAGAAGGAAAGTTTGAAAACATTATTATATTGAGGAGGAAGATCAGAGAAGAAAATTCAATTTGAAAGTAAATCTCCAAAATTGAGTATTTATCCTTAAATTTGCCTCCTTAATTTTAAAACATGACCATACACAAAGAAGGAAGAAAATTATTATTCTGGATGCTGGTGATCCTTACAGGGATCAATATAGCTGCGTATCAGATTTTGCCGGGACAGGAACTTGTCCTGAACCTTATTCTCTTGGCCAGTATAATTATCTATTTGCTGGTTTTGCAGTTCTTTAGAAATCCCAACATTGCTTTACCGGATGATGAAAGTCTGGTGTATGCACCCGCAGATGGTAAAGTAGTGGTTATTGAAGAAGCAGTGGAAGACGAGTTTTTGCAAGAGAAGAGAAAGCAAATTTCCATCTTTATGTCTCCGGTCAATGTCCATGTGAACAGATCCCCGATCAGTGGTATTGTGGAGTATTTCAAATACCATCCCGGAAAATACATGGTGGCATGGCATCCAAAGGCCAGCTATGAAAATGAAAGAACAACCATGGTGATCAAGCATGCAAAAAGTGATGTGAAGCTGTTGGTGAGGCAGATTGCTGGTGCTGTTGCCAGAAGGATCAAGTATTACGTTAAAGAAGGAGATCCTTTGGTGCAAGGTGGCGAGTTTGGTTTTATCAAATTTGGTTCTAGGGTGGATGTTTTTGTTCCCTTGGATGCAGAGATACTGGTAAATATTGATGATACCACCAAAGGTGGTGTGACTCCTCTGGCACGATTAAAGTAAAAAGTAGAGCAAGTATTAAGGCTATCCGCCATGGCGGATAGCCTTTTTTGTTTTTATCCTGAAGTAAGTCCTAATTTTTTCCAAGTGTATACCTCACACCGAAATTTCCCCTAACAACCAAATACCCTGCGGTAGGACTGAGTAATGGAGTGGCTTCCAATAAAATAGCCAATTTTCTATTTTCTTGAATGGGTTTAATAGAAAGGAGAAAAGGAACCCCATATTTCTCGGTCTCCTCGTACTCAGAAAAACCTACCATTAAGCCACCTGATACATTGTACCAGTCTGACCTGTAAAAGTTATACTGGCAAATCGCCTCAAGACCGAAGCCTCTGACATAAAAGTCGCCAGCGGATAAACGTCCTTCTACAAAGAATTTGTTTTCAGGGTTTGATCCAATTCCGATTTGGGTAAAGTTTGCATTGGTATAGATTCCCGTGGTTACTTGAGCATTCGCGAAATGCTGCATACAAAATACAAGTCCAAAAAGGACTAAGCTTAATTTTAAATAATTCATATGATAAGTGGTAGTTTAAAGAATTGGCAAACCTAACAAAAGTCGGGACACCAAAAAAATATTATACAACTTGTCATTTGATCAGTTTATACACGCCATCAGATGTTTGGTGATACAAGTCAGCCAGAGCCGGAATATGTTTTGTCAATTCCTTGAAAGTACCTTCTTGATCGTAAATGACTTCTGGCCTTTCTCTTTGGAGGTCCAAATACACTTCAATCATCTTTTCATGACTGGAAAAATTGGTTAGCACCCTTTTGGAAAGTCTATAGTTAAGAAAAGGGCTTGCGATTTGGGTATTTTGATAAGCACTGATTTCGTCACCCAATACAAGAATCTTTTTTCCATCAGCAGGAGTTGGTTTCTTTAAGGTATAGTTCCAGCTTTTTTCGGGTTGGATTTTATAGATAGCCCAACTATAACCCACCGCTGGAACAAGGATAAGGAAAGAATAAAGCAGTATGTTAAGTTGCCTCTTGTTAATGAGGTAAATAAAGATTTGGGCAGTAAAGTAGGTCAAGCCCGGTAATATGACAACCATCTGATAAGGAGTTCTTCTGTTGGCAATAAAAATCGACAGTAAGGCAAAAAATGAAAATAGAATCATCAGTTGTTTTTGCTTTTGCTGGTTTACTGTAATGTTGGTGGTGACGGTGCCGATAAGATAGCCAATAACCGAAAACAGGATGGGTGCTGCGATTAAAGCAGCCAAATCCAAGTAGGTGACGTGGGGATAGCTGGCCGTAATTCTAGTGGCTAATACAAATTCAGTGATAAATTCCTGCAGTCCCCCGATCCAGAAGAAATAAATACAGCAAAGGATAAAAGGCTGAAAATATCCTACCAGAGAAAGCACCAACTGGCTAAATGTAAAACCGCTGACGGAAATGCCTGCCACAATCATAAATGGCAGAAAAACAATCAACGGAAAGTGAAAGCATGCAGCGATACCTCCAAATATTCCTACCAGTAAAACAGATTCGGTGTTTTCCTTATTGATCAATGTTTGGGAAAAAAGCTGTCCCAAAGCCAAAATAATAAAGGTGGTCCCCATCAATGCAGGGGATAAAGTGAGCAGGTCAAAAGAAAAATGGAATAGGATGATCATGACCATTGCTGGAAGATAGGTGTAGTCATCATAAGCTTTGTAGGCGATAAAAAGTCTATTGATATAGGTGACCTGGAATAAAATAATGAGGGCAGCAAGAGCCTTATACGTCCACCATGACCTTCCTGCGACCAGGTCTATTAGCCAATAGATATATGCAGACAAGGGGCCAATATCATCCACCACATCCAAGTACAGAAAATAGCCAGAGCTTAGCCTTTCTCCTACTAGCATCCATGATAGCTCGGGAGCCAACAAGGGAATATCCATCAACAAATAAGGTATGCTTAATACGGAGAAAAGAAGGATGATACCTATAATTCTAAATGGGTCATTTATTCTGAAAAAACTTAGCAAGGGAATTATCTCGTTGAAGGTTGCGTATTCTAAACGTACGAAATTAAAGGTTAGTCATTTAAATCACTAAATTTGTACGGATAATTATTCAATATGGAAAGCAAGAGACAACAAAAGTATTCAAAGTTAATTCAAAAAGAAATTGGTGAGATCTTCCAGAGGGAGTCTAAGCCCTTGGTAGGAAATGCAATGGTGACAGTGACCAGGGTTTTGATGAGCCCAGACCTGGGAGTGGCCAAGGTATATCTCAGCTTTTTATTGGCCAACAATAAAGAAATGTTGGAGAATATTGATTCCCATAAAAAGGAAATTAGAAGACATTTGGGAAACAGGATAGGGAAATCCGTTCGTGTAGTGCCGGAATTGATTTTTTATCCAGATGACTCTTCTGCTTATGCTCAGCATATGGACAAGGTTATCGGTGATCTTAATATTCCTGAAGCACCAGAGGAGGAGGATGAAGACGAAGATTGATTTTTCGAAAAAATGATTACCTTTTAAGATCATTTTAGAAAATGAAAAAATAATTGTCTGTTTTAGATCAACCAATTCAGTGAACCTATCCTTTTTTATTGCATCCCGGTATTTTCGAAGCAAAAAGAAAAGAAACTTTATCAATGTTCTTTCATGGATTGCCATGGTAGGAGTGGCAGTAGGCACTACTGCTTTAATCGTGGTACTTTCTGTTTTCAATGGATTGGAAGATTTGATCAGGGGGCTTTATGGCTCCTTTGATGCGGATTTGAAGATTGAAGCCAGCTTGGGCAAGTCATTTGAAGCGACGGAAGGCTGGTTAGATAGTCTCAGTAATGTAGAAGGGGTGGCTGTTTTGACTGAAGTAGTGGAAGACAATGCGTTGCTCAAATATGGGGATGACCAGATCATCGTTACCATGAAAGGTGTGAGTGATAATTTTTTGGACGACCATCGTTTCAGCACTGGGAACTTAACAGGTGATAAAACTTTGGGGACTGATTTGATGCCAAAGGCCATTGTGGGACGAGGTGTTGGTTATTTTTTAGGCATAGACCCAAAGAACGAATTTGAAAAATTAAGAGTGTACTACCCTAAGGCTCCCCGAGCAGGCACATTGGACCCAAGACAAATGTACAATTCTGGTATGTTGGGATTTGGAAGCTTTTACAGTGTGGAGAAGAAGTTTGATGACAATTATGTAGTGGTTCCCTTGTCTTTTGCTTTGGATGTGATGGATTATGGGGATAAGAGAACATCCTTGGAGGTTATGGTAAGTGAAGGTCAGGATGTGGAAAAAGTAAAAGATAGATTGAGGGCGATTTTGGGAGATGCTTTTACCATAAAAAACAAAGACGAGCAACATGCCGGCTTGATTAGGGCCATCAGAATAGAAAAGCTGTTTGTTTTCATCACGCTTACTTTTATCCTAGCAGTTGCTTCCTTTAATATTTTCTTTTCACTGAGTATGTTGGCCATTGAAAAGAAAAAAGATATTGCGGTCATGTTGGCGATGGGGGCTACTGAAAAACTCATTCGATCCATTTATATCAAACAAGGAGCGATCATTGCATTTTCAGGAGCATTGATTGGCTTGGTATTGGGGTACCTTTTGTGCTGGCTGCAGCAGAGTTTTGGCTTAGTTTCTTTAGGGGTAAGTTCTTCTGTGGTCAACAGCTATCCAGTTGAAATCATTTGGACGGATTTTGTCTGGACGAGCTTGAGTGTACTTATGATAACTTTTTTAGCTTCCTATAGACCTGCTACTATTGCCACAAAAGTCAATACCATAGAGCATTTATAAAAAAAAGGCCAGATAAAATCTCTAGGATTTTATCTGGCCTTAATTGATGTTTTTTATTAGCGCTTAATAGGAAAAGGTTTGTTCAAACTCCAGTCTGGCCAATCTATACTCTTTATTGTACTGCCCTAACACAACCATTTCATTTTTAGAAACTTGCTTGCAGGCAGAAGGCTTGGTCAGAATGTTGATGTTTTGGGAGAGTGAGAGGGCTTCTTTTTTGATCTTGCCATTCCAATCCAATTCTACCAAAGCTACCAAGACATCCTTCTGTGGAGCTTTGGGGTTGAAAAGTACCGGTTCACAGACCCCATTACACAAATTCTCAGGATTGTCATTGAAGACCAAATAGACTTTGTCGTGCATTACAGCGGTGGCATAGGAGGAAAAGGAGTTGTAGCCTCCCACAGCGATTTGGTTTTTCTGGATTTCTTCTGTCCACATTACTTGCCCGTCGGGATCAATACTGATGACTGCAATATTATTGTAACTGACTTTGCTGGAATGTGTAGCAGACCGAGGGCTATTGCTTGCCATCATGGTCGCTTGCTCGGCGATAAGTATTGCACCGCCATCGTTTCGCATAACCATGTCGGTTAGGTTGTAAGCAAAAATCCCAAGTTGCTTCTCCTGTCTGCTTATTTTTTTGTTGCTTTCACTGGCTACAGTCACTGGATCGAATTCCTTAAAACTTATTTGTTTTGGGAGTTTGTCAGAGGAATCTAAAGTCATAAAGTAGCTGCCCACTGAATTTGATGCTTTTTCATCCTGATAAAGTCCGGCACAGACCAATTCGTTCTCGAGATTGGTGGCTATTTGCATTTTGGTGAGGAATTTGCCTTTTATTTCAGGAGAAAAGGTTTTGGTCTTTTTACCTTGGTTCTGGATGGCCAATATTTGGTAATGGTAATTGGGCTCCCAAAATTTTTCAAGGTCTCCATTTTTTTCAACGTGCTTTGTCAAAACATACACGTCTCCTTTTGGGCTCAGGTGATAGTTTTCTAGAAGGCAGTGGCCATGCTCTAATTCACTGGTATAATCTATGGCCCATTGGGTGTTGAGGTGGCGGTCAAGTACCTGAAAGGAAAGCAATTCATTTTTACTGTTAGGATCCGGAAGGATATGGGACACAAGGAGCATCGAGCCGTCAGTGGATGATTTAATATTGAAGCTGGGGCTGTCGTAAGCTGGGCCGTCATAACTAAGGGACTGGATAGTCAGTACTTCATTTTCCAAAGAGAGAGTGGTTTTGTTAACCCTTTGAGCCAAAAGAACTTTGGTTTTTGTTCCCCTTTCCAATGTACTATAGAAGCAATAAAGATTGTCTCCCAGTTCAATTATCCTCTCAAATTGAGCTGGATGATCGGTGCTCGTTACCTTAAGTTCCCTGAATTGGCTGAGTTCCATTTGCTTGCTGTACCGTTCAAGGACAGGGAAGTCATGGATGTTTCTTAATTCATCTTTAAGGCTGACTTTAGTGATGTAAATTCCTTGATCATCGCTGCCAACGATTTGACTGGGCATCATGTTGTTTTTTACATAGTTTTGACTGCCAAGATGTATGCTGGCTTGTGTTCCCGGTACTTGTTGGGAATAGGATGAAAGGCATAACATGAGTGCTGTGCCAAGGGTGAGTAGGATCTTTTTCATAAAGGGGTGAATTTCAAGCAAATATCCGAACGTATTAAATGAAATACAAAAAAATGTATTTAAAAGATGTAATCGTATGTTTGATGTAATTATCTGGAAGGAATGCGGATATAAACGGGGGTAATATTCTGACTTGTCCAAGCATGTCAGAATAAATTATCGTTATGGTAAATCGATTTAGATTACAAAAATGAGTAAAAAAATATCAGAAATAGGTTTTTTATTTACAAAATTGGTCTTTTCGTTTTTTGCCGGCTTGGTCCAACTGCTAATTGTTTTAAATAAATAGCCTGATACTCTTTAATGTACTAAGTAAGATGCAGGGTCTTGGTAAAACAGCTTTATAGATATGGCAAAAAATCCCTTTTTTCTTTTCTTTTTTCTATTAAAAATTCAAATAATTATTTACTTTGCAAGCTAGTATATTTTATAAAATTACTTCCTTACAAGTTGTTTTGGTAAGTAGTATTGCAAAAAGTGTTATGAAAGTTTCTCCGGATAAGCCATTTGAGATTGTTTATTCTCTTTTTAGCCATGAATACTTGGGAATCCTTTTCGAGTCTTTTGTAATCCAATTGGACGAAAAGGGAAGGCTTTCTTTTGCCTATCAAAACATCGCCTCCCAGAATGCCAGGGAGTTTGCAAGCGGACTAGATGAGGATGACTATGAGTTGATCAAGCTGATGGATAGCATGCAGCATGATGCTATCGTAAAGCAATTCAATACCAAGAAGCTTAAGCCAAAAGAATACCTTACCAGAGTTTATGACACGAGCAGCGAAACTACCGCCAATACTGAAATCAGGAAGCTCATTGAACTGAAGCTGGAGAGTGCCCGCTCGAAGATTCTAGAAAAAATTAAAGGAAAGAGACTCTTTGAAATGGGCAATGATGGAAATCCTATTTGGAAAGAAATCAATGTTATGCCTCAAATGGCCTCGGTACTTTTTCACTTCAGAAGAAATGAGGACAATACCCATTATTTCCCGACTTTGAAATATGACGGGGAAAAGCTGGATTGGCAATATAAAGGAGGGTACTTGATTTGTGAGAAGCCGGCTTGGCTTGTGGTGAACGGGAACCTTTATAATTTTGAAAAGGGCGTTGATGGTAAGAAACTAAAGCCTTTTTTAAACAAAAAGTTTATTGTTATTCCTAAAAACGTAGAGCAATCCTATTATCAAAAGTTTATCACGCAGTTGGTGGCCTCCTTTGATGTATATGCCAAAGGCTTTGATATCAAAGTGCAGCGCAGCCAACCAGAGGCATTGCTAAGTTTAAGTGATCTTCCGGGAAGTGGTGGTAATACCGATTTGTTTGGTAATACTCAAGAATCCATTGAGGAAGATAAAATAGTATTTGATCTAAAGTTCCAATATGGTAATTATTCCTTCAGGTCTGAAGAGAAAAAATCCAACAATGTTGAGCTGGAGCAAAAAGGAGACAATTATGTTTTCCATAAAGTTATTCGCGATCTTGAGAGGGAAAAGTCCTATGGTGATTATTTGAAAAACTTAGGCTTGCCCGTAAGGACTTCGCGTTTTTCTCTGGGTAAGTCCAAGGCCTTTGATTGGTTGAACTCCAACCGGGAAGCCTTGGAGGATATGGGGGTAAAAATACTCCAAAACCAAAGTGCCAAAGGAAAGAAATACTTTATCGGTAATGCTTCCATCAAAGTGGAAGTCAAAGAAAATATAGACTGGTTTGATGTGAATGCCATCATCAGCTTTGGAAGCTATGAAGTGCCGTTTTCCCAAATCAGAAAGCTATTGGTAAAAGGCAAGTCTGAGTTTGAGCTGCCCAATGGTGAGATAGCCGTGATTCCGGATTCTTGGTTTGTGAATTATTCTGAGATTTTCTCTTTCTTAGAAAGTGGTGAGCAGCAGCAGGATAATATGATGTTGAAAAAGCACCACATTGCCCTGGCCCAAGAACTACAAAAAGGTAACCTTATTGATCTGACCTTAAGCCGCAAGCTGGAGAAGTTGAAGGATTTTTCGGAAATGGAATCCTATGAGCTTTCTAAACATTTTAAAGGCACGCTGAGGCCTTACCAAAAGGCTGGATATGATTGGTTGAGGTTCTTGAATGAATATAATTTTGGAGGTTGTTTGGCTGACGATATGGGTCTAGGTAAGACCGTTCAGACTTTGGCTATGTTGGCTCATGAGAAAGAAAGAACAGAAGGAGCTACTTCACTTTTGGTGATGCCAACATCTTTGATCTATAACTGGGAAGTGGAGGCGCGTAAGTTTACGCCAAAATTGAAAATTCTGGTTTACACTGGTTCCCAAAGGATCAAGGATAACAGCCGTTTTTCCAAATATGACTTGGTGTTGACTTCCTATGGGATTACTCGTTTGGATGTAGATATTCTAAAGGGTTTTTATTTCAATTATATCATTTTAGATGAGTCGCAGGCTATCAAGAACCCTGGAAGTATTATCTCGAAGGCTGTTAATCAATTGGTATGTAAGCACCGATTGATCCTGACCGGTACTCCTGTGGAGAATGGTACCATGGATTTGTGGTCCCAAATGAATTTTGTGAACCAAGGCTTGTTGGGAACTCAGGGCATGTTTAAAAAGCAATTTCTGCAACCCATCGAGAAGAAAAATGACATGGACAAAGCAGCCAAGCTGCATGCCATGATCAAGCCTTTTGTGTTGAGGAGGCTGAAAACACAAGTGGCGACTGATTTGCCTGAAAAGGTGATCAACGTTAAATACTCGAATATGACTTCGGAGCAGGAAAAAGCTTACGAGGAAGTAAAAGGGTATTACCGTGAAAAAATTGTCCAGGAGATGAGCATTCCGGGCATGAACCGTCAGGCATTCACCTTGTTGAGAGGTTTGACCCAATTGCGGCAAATTGCCAACCACCCTCGTTTGACCGACACTACTTATACAGGTGATTCCGGTAAAATGGAGGACATTACCCATATGTTGGATTCTACCGCTAGGGAAGGTCACAAGGTTTTGGTGTTTAGCCAATTTGTGAAGCACTTGGCCATTGTCAAAGAGTATTTGGATGAGAGTAAAATTCCTTATGCATATCTGGACGGGACGACTAAGGACCGTCAAGCGCAGGTCAATGCTTTTCAAGAAAATGAAAAGGTAAAAATCTTCCTGATTTCATTGAAGGCTGGTGGTGTTGGACTGAACCTGACCAAGGCCGAATATGTCTTTTTGTTGGATCCATGGTGGAACCCTGCAGTAGAAGCGCAAGCCATAGACAGGGCACACAGGATCGGTCAAGAAAATAAGGTGATCATCTATAAGTTCATTACACACAATACAGTGGAGGAGAAAATCATGGCCCTTCAAGAGAGGAAAATGGCTTTGGCCGGGGAGTTGATCAGTACAGAAGAGAGCTTTATGAAGAGCCTTAATAAAGAAGATATTGAAGCATTGCTGGCCTAGGCGATGCGTCTTGATTTTTTTAATGTTATTAAGAAATGAGGTTTTTTATAAACTTTTGTAATATTAATGGCTTATAGATAATTTATCCATATTTTTAAGCAGTTATAATTAGTATTACCAAAATTTTTAATAGTAAACATGGAGTGCGCGATTTTGATCATACAGTGCCGGGACCAAAAAGGTATCGTAGCAGCTGTTTCACAGTTTCTTTATTTTCATAATGGGAATGTACAGGAAGTAGACCAATACATCGATAATGAAACGGGTGATTTTTTCATGAGAGCCAAGTGGGAATTGGAGAGTTTTGCCATCCAAAAAGACCAAATAGAGCGAATATTTGCGGAAACGGTAGGCGTGAAATTTGGGATGAATTTCAGTTTGCACTTTACTGAGCCAAAACCTAGAATGGCCATATTTGTTTCCAAACTTTCCCATTGCCTATTTGATATACTTTCACGGTATTACAGTGGACAGTTTGAAGTGGAAATTCCAATGGTGATTTCCAATCACGATAACCTAAGGTCTGTGGTGGAAGCATTTGGGATACCTTATTATTACTTCCCGATCACCAAGGAAAATAAGCTGGAGCAAGAGCAAAAACAGTTGGAGCTCATGAAGGAGCATGGAGTGGACTTTGTGGTATTGGCGAGGTACATGCAAATCTTGAGTCCTGCATTTATTGCCAATTATAAGCACCAAATAATCAATATTCACCATTCATTTCTACCCGCTTTTGTGGGGGCCAAGCCTTATCATGCAGCCCATAAAAGAGGGGTGAAGATCATTGGTGCCACAGGGCATTATGTGACAGAAGAGTTGGATGCGGGACCAATTATAGAGCAGGATATTGCGCGAGTAAAGCATCATAATACAGTGGAAGAGCTAGTACAGATAGGTCAGGATGTGGAAAAAGTGGTGTTGTCAAAAGCCATCAAATACCATTTGGCCAAAAAGGTGATGGTTATGGGCAATAAGACTATAATCTTTAATTAAGAAGCACTTGTCCCGAAGCTTGATACGCTTCTTCGGAACAAGTGCTTTTAGAGAAAGTTAGTTGATCTGTTGAAATTCAACTGTAATATTTCCGTCTCCATCATAGAAAACCATTCTATCCGCAGTAGTGGTGTATTTCTCACTATTTTCCAAAGAGCTCAAATAAGCATTTTGGATTATTTTTCCCTCACAGGCTTGTGTATCTGTATATAGTGTGGAAAATTTTACTTTGTCTTTGTTGTAAACTGCTTTTCCTCTAAACTGGTCACAGGGGGCTTGGCCGCCCACTTCCTGTCCTTCACCAAATTCAAGGGTTAGTTTGGCCAGTTGCTCTTTTGTGGCTGGAGCACCATTTATCGAACGTACTTTCCAGTCATGCTTGCCTATATCCTCCGGCTCACCGCAAGAAAACAGGGAAAGAGAAATCAAGGCCATTCCCATTAATGCATTAAACAATTTCATGATATTTAATTTTTGTGGTTGATAAACTGATTCGCAACAACTGCCTTGCATTAAAATCAACAGTTTCAAGGTTTTGTTGATTTTAATGTATGAAAACAGCCGTTTTGGTATTTATTTAACCACAAATACCATACTTAACTTCCTTGTCATGTCATTTTTTGAAGTTAAATTATTTGACTGGTCAATATTATGGTTGAGAATCAGTAAACAATGCGTCTTGGGATTTCCTGAGGTAGCCGTGTCAATAATTCATAATTGACCTGTTGGGTGGATTCACTAAAGGAAGCTACGGTAATTTCACTGCTTTTTTGCTTACCGATGATGACAACCTCCTCTCCTTTTTTTACCTCCTTGAGGTCGGTGACGTCCACCGTGATGGAGTTCATGGTTACATTGCCTACCACAGAGATCATTTTCCCCTGAATCAATACCTTACCAAGATTGCTGAGCATCCGGCTGAAGCCGTGGCAATAGCCAACCGGAACCATAGCAACTTTCATATGCCGAGGAGCCATGTAGGTGTTTCCATAGCCAATAAAATCACCTATTTCAACCTCTTTGATACTCATGATAACGCTTTTCCAAGTGATCAACCTTTTTAATGGGTTTTTCCTGTTCTCTGCCAATTGCTTGAATTTGCTCATATAGGTTTCCTGACTAGGCCAGAAACCATATTGAGCAATGCCTATTCTGACCATGTCCATAATAGTTTCTGGATAACTCAATGAGGCTGCTGAGCAGGCAGTATGGTAAATGGGAAAATGTACTCCCTTTTGATTGAACCAGTCTTTGAACTCCACATACCTTTTGATTTGATTTTTAACCCGAACATAATTGGCAATACTTTCTGCACCGGCATAATGGGTGCAAAGACCGACTAGCTCAAGGTACTCAGCGTGTTCTTCCAGTATATCCAACAAAAACTCTTTTTCATTCCATTCAAAACCTGTACGATGGAAGCCTGTTTCGACTTCAATATGAATTTTGGCTTTTTTGCCTACTTTTTTGGAAGCTTTGATTGCAGCCATCAAACGGTCAAATTCAAACACATAGAAACTGATGTCTTTTTGAATAATCCATTCTAGGTCCTTGTTGTGAACCATGCCCATGATCATGATGTGGCTGCCTTTACTGATGGAATTATAAACTTTAAAGGCCTCATCCGAACTGAAGGTGCTGAAATGCCTGATTCCGGTTGCTTCGGCAATAGGTACAATGTTTTCAATACCGTGTCCGTAGGCATTGCCTTTCACCACAGAGGAAATCACCGTTTCATTGCCTAGTTGTTTTTGAAGAAATTTAATGTTCCTGCGGTAAGCTGATTTGCTGATTTCCAAATGGGAAGTATGCTGCATGGATATTACGACGTTTCTGTTAAATGTAACTATTGATGGATTTGTTGTATGATGGTTTCAAACATTTTTATACCAGTTGGAATAATGTCATCTGGGAAGTCATAGGTTGGTTCGTGAAGTTGGGGCTGGGATTTTCCTGCTCCCAAACCGAAAAGCATGGTAGAGGTGTGGGCTGAAAAATGTCCAAAATCCTCTGACCATCTAAAAGGATTTCTGATGTGTTTGGTCTTTAGCTTTAATGATTTTGCGGCTTCATTGACGTATTCCCAAGCGGTTTCGTCATTTACGGTGCTGGCAAAGCTTTCTGTGTAATCGATATGACATTGAAGCTTATATTCTTTGGCGATGAGTTGGGAAAGCTGTTCTGCATTGGTAGTGAGCAGAGACATGGTCTCGTCATCATAACTGCGCAAGGTGGCCCTTACAATGGCTTTTCCAGGGCTGGTCCCAAAAGCTATCTCTCCCAATTCAGCTTGAATGACTGTAATAAGACTAAATGGGGACAAGCTTTGCGGAATGACTTGTAAACCGACCATAAGCTTGGCCAAGGCTTCTGTAGGGCTGTTGCCATCTTCTGGATGGGCAGCGTGGGAGGTCTTTCCTTTTAGCGTGATGATCATTCCCTTGGAAGCGGCTGCAAACGGTCCCTTCTTTAACACAATTTCATGCTTAGGGTAGCCGGGCAAGTTGTGAAGGGCAAAGGCAAAATCAGGTTTGATCTTTGCGAAGTTTTTGTCTTTTATTACTTTTTCTGCTCCCTCTCCAGTTTCTTCGGCAGGTTGAAAGAGCAGTACTACCTCTCCTTTCTCTAATGGTTTGTCAGCAAGGCCAAGTCCTAGGCCTGCTATTATGGCCATATGTCCATCATGACCACAGGTGTGGGACTTTCCTTCCAATTTACTTTTGTGATTTGTATTTAACTCCTCATGAATAGGAAGGGCATCCAATTCACATCTAAAAAGTGTTCTTGGGCCTTTTTCCTTTCCTCTAAAAACAATGGCTAAGCCGTAGCCTCCCAGCTTTTCAATAATTTCACTGGGATTTAAAGGCTCAAAAAAGTCTACAATGAAATGGGCTGTTTCTTTTTCTTGGTGGGAAAGTTCAGGATATTGATGAAGAGCTTTCCTGAATTTGGTTAGTATCTGTAGATCGGACTTTTTCATAAGCGGAAAGTTACTTTTGTATTCAAATTAGGCTATTCTGAATGATTGACAAAGTCGTTTTAGAAATGGTTTTGTTTAATCTTGAAATTTGCAGCAAAAAATTGACCGAAATTTCAGCTTGGTTTTCAGTGGGTTACTTTTTTGTGGCGATTAAAGGATTTTTTCCCTGAACTTATTATATTCAATTTTGCTTTTTACTGA
This sequence comes from Echinicola sp. 20G, assembly GCF_015533855.1. Classification (GTDB taxonomy): domain Bacteria; phylum Bacteroidota; class Bacteroidia; order Cytophagales; family Cyclobacteriaceae; genus Echinicola. Next base: position 1,715,927 of record NZ_AP024154.1, read on the forward strand.
CTAAACGAAATCCTATGAACGCAGAACAAAAAACAGCGCTTACCAACGAGATTGAAAAACTACAAGCATCATTGACTGGCGACATGTTTCAGGACATGGAGATCCGTGATAAAATCCATAACTTGGAGATGCAATTAAAAGGAACAAAACCTATGGACAGCCATTTTGACTGTATTGGCTGTGGAAGTTAATTCCATCTTTTTTTAAAAACATGAAGGGCCTTTAGAGGCCTTTTTTTATTTTTGGAGGATTGGGCATGTCCTTTGTAGAAATCAAAGTTTATGATAGACCGTTTGTATTTAGTTTTAAGCAGCTTTTGTAACCAATGTCTAGAATGGTTTGTGAAGTTTTAACAGTGTCATAAAATAAATTTTGGTTCTCTTTTTTATGAACTAACAAAACCTTTGCTATATTTGCATCGTAAACTCATCCATGATGAGAGGAGGAAATATGAAATTATCATCAGAACAACAGGAAATTATAGAAAGAATAGGTGTCTTCTTCGAAAGAAAGGGCCATCAGCCTATTTTGGGAAGAATCATGGGATTGTTGTTGGTGTTAGAAGAAGCTGAGGCAACATTCGATGAGATACAGGAATACCTTTCTGTCAGCAAAAGTGCTGTTAGTAATGCCCTTACCTTGCTTCAGAGCCAAAATAAAGTGGAGTATACCACCAAGCCAGGTGAAAGGAAGCGCTACTTTCGCTTAAAAGTGAGGAATTGGAGAAACGATATGCAGGAGGATATGCAAGGGATTTTCAGAATAAATGCCTTGTTGAAGGATGTCATGGCTACGAGGTCAGCCAGTAATATGGAGTTTAATCGCTGTATTCAGGACTTCCAACAATTCATTGAATTCATGCAGGTAGAAATGCCTAAATTGATTGAAAAATATGATCGGCTGCATAACAGCTGATATATTTTTTGTCTTTTAAGTTCTTTAAATACAGAACTAAGTAAGAAATAAGGAATTAACTATAAATTAATAAAATGAAAAAACATTATTTGATCGGTTTGATAGCTACCTTTTGTTTGACGGGTAGTTTATTTGCCCAAGACAAATTTCAGGAGGGTGGTGTGTTTACCCTGCAAGAGTGTATTGAGCTTGGGCTTAAGCACAATACAGAGATCAAAAAAGCCCAACTGGATGAAGAGGCT